>JAQCUL010000029.1:23335-24011 GCA_027685415.1 Streptococcaceae bacterium AF13-5-6.0 | reverse complement strand
GGTGGGACGACGAAATCGAATTCTAACGAATTACCGATTTCTGTCCCACTCTCTTTTTGCATGGACTTATGGTATACTAGGAGAAGATTATTCACTTATGAAGGAGAAAAAAATGGTTTTACCAAATTTTAAAGAAAACCTTGAAAAATACGCTAAATTGTTAGTGGCGAACGGTATCAACGTGCAACCTGGCCATACCTTGGTCTTGAACATCGATGTGGAACAAAGAGAATTGGCCCACTTGATCGTGAAGGAAGCCTATGCTTTGGGGGCGCACGAAGTTATTGTCCAATGGGCAGATGATTTTACTACCCGGGAAAAATTCCTCCATGCACCGATGGATCGTTTGGACAATGTACCGGACTACAAGATTGCGGAAATGAACTACCTCTTGGAACACAAGGCCAGTCGCTTGGGTGTGCGTTCATCTGATCCAGGTGCCTTAAATGGTGTCGATGCAGAGAAGCTTTCTGCCTCTGCCAAGGCTTTGGGCATTGCCATGAAACCAATGCGCATCGCCACTCAGTCTAACAAGGTCAGCTGGACTGTTGCTGCAGCAGCAGGTTTAGAATGGGCGAAAAAAGTCTTCCCAAATGCGGCGAGCGATGAAGAAGCAGTGGATCTCCTGTGGGATCAAATCTTCAAGACTTGCCGAGTCTATGAGGAAGATCCAGTC
>JAQCUL010000029.1:536-23325 GCA_027685415.1 Streptococcaceae bacterium AF13-5-6.0 | reverse complement strand
ACTTGCCGAGTCTATGAGGAAGATCCAGTCAAGGCTTGGGAAGAGCATGCTGCTATTCTCAAGAGCAAGGCAGATACACTGAATAAGGAACAATTCTCAGCCCTTCACTACACTGCGCCAGGAACTGACTTGACTCTTGGCTTGCCGAAAAACCACGTCTGGGAATCTGCCGGAGCCATCAATGCCCAAGGTGAAAGCTTCTTGCCAAACATGCCGACAGAAGAGGTCTTCACAGCTCCTGACTTCCGCCGTGCTGAAGGTTATGTAACTTCTACAAAACCGCTTAGCTATAACGGAAACATCATCGAAGGGATCAAAGTGACCTTTGAAAATGGAGAAATTGTGGATATCACCGCTGAAAAAGGCGATCAAGTCATGAAAGATTTGGTCTTCAAAAACAAGGGAGCGCGTGCCTTGGGTGAATGTGCCCTCGTACCAGATCCAAGTCCAATTTCACAGTCAGGGATTACCTTCTTTAACACCCTCTTTGATGAAAATGCCTCTAACCACTTGGCCATCGGAGCAGCCTATGCAACCAGTGTAGAAGGTGGCGCAGAGTTCACAGAAGAAGAACTCGAAGCAGCCGGCCTCAACCGCTCAGACGTCCACGTCGACTTCATGATCGGTTCAAGCCAAATGAATATCGACGGCATCCGAGAAGACGGCACCCGCGTCCCAGTCTTCCGCAACGGAGATTGGGCAATATAGGGAGCAGGACAGAAATCGGTAGACGCAGTCTCGATTTCGTAGTCCTGCCCCCACACAGTTGATTAGACTGGACGAAGAACCGAAAGGTTCGAGTGCCGTCAATCAACCACTGTGCCAAGAGACAGAAATCGGTAGACGCAGTCTCGTAAAAAAAGTAAGGTAGTAGTGATATTTCACTACTACCTTACTTTTTGTCATTTGCGCTATTCTAGAATCAAGAGGCCTTCTTTGATTTCAAATGGGTTGTTTGGATTGATGCGGTCATAGAACATGATGCCGTTGGTGTGGTCGATTTCATGTTGGACGACGATGGAGTTGTAGCCTTTGAGTTTGATGCGTTTCTTTTCACCGTCTTTTGTGAAATACTCCACCGTCACGCGGGCATGACGGACCACATAGCCTGGGACATTGCGGTCTACTGAGAGACAGCCTTCCCCATCTCCAAGAGCCGCGTCTTGCACAGAATGGGCGACAACCTTTGGATTGTACATGACTTCTTGAAGGCTATAGGCTTCTTTTGGTGGGTTGCCATCGGCATCTTCTGGATTGGGCACCAAAACAGCGATAATGCGTTTCGAGATGTCCAGCTGAGGAGCAGCGAGTCCCACTCCTCCACGGAGTCCAAGTTTTTCGGCCATAACAGGGTCTTGAGAATGGTGCAAGAATTGCATCATTTTTTCACCCAGGATAATTTCCTGGTCAGACAAAGGGAAGGTCACATCTTCCGCAACAGCTCGAAGTGTTGGATTTCCTTCGCGGATGATGTCATCCATATCAATCAAATGGGATGCTCTTGTAACTTTTTCAATTGCTTTCATTGTCTTACTCTCACTTTCTTTCTACCTTCCATGATAACACAAAAGAGCCTAAAATTAAAGTTATCTGTCGACGGTTTCCGCATGTTTGATGGACAAATCACTCATCCTTTTTGGATCTAAAATCGTATAGATTCGCCCTTCTCTTTGGACTAAGCCCTCGTCAATCATCTGCTTGATGACGCGGCTAAGGTGGCGGTAGCTGATCCCAAAATGCAGGGCCAGCTGATTCATCTTGGGTTTGAGGGTCCCATTTTCATCACCATGTTCTAAAAAATGTGTAGCGAGGCGCTCCTTGACCGAATAATGAAAGTTAGCAGGAGCCAAATAGTTGATCTGGTGTAATTTCTCAGCCAAGGTCTTGGCAGTAGAGCGCAAAAAGGTGGGATCCAGCAGTAGGCGGTCCTTGAAATGCCGAGCAGAGAGCTGGACGACTAGTGAGTCTTGGTCTGCAATGACCGATGTGATACAGACCCGATCGAGCAGGAGCTCAATCTCTCCTAACAGTCCAGGTTTTTCTTGGATTTCAAGGATGGTGTCGCTACCATTTTCAAGACTGTGGACGATCTTGAGCCGGCCTTTGAGAAAATAAGGAATGACATCTTGGTCAGAACCCTGGCGGCAGATATACTCTCCAGCCTGATAGAGAACGAGGTCCAGCTGACTAAGACAGTCACCTGGAAAGATCTGATCCAATTGGTAATCAGTGATGATCTTCATGAGTTTCGTAGATGGGGAAATTTTTTTCATCTCAACCTCCTAAAATAGGACAAATGTCCTGTTTTTCTCTTTCTAAATTGATTATACTAGGATTCTATTGAAAATACTAGTTTGAATCTTTTCTAAAAAATTAGTAAAGTCAAATGTTACCAGTAAAGTGTAGGAAATAAAAAATGAAAAAAACAATGGAAAGAATCAGTCTCTTGAGCTTGTCGCTCATGCTGATCTCATCTTTTTCAATTACAGCCGGTTTGCCAGCTATGAAGGCCTATTTTAGCCAATTCGGATATTCAGCAGGCCAGGTGGAACTCTTGGTTTCCCTGCCGGCCTTTGCGGTTGTGGTCATGCTCTTTTTAAATAGCCTGATCGAGCGGTGGATGAGTGAGCGCCAGATGATTGTCGCAGGGCTTTTGCTCTTTTCAACTAGCGGCCTTGTGCCTTTGGTCGTGCAGGACTATCCTCTCATCTTTCTGAGTCGTATTCTCTTTGGTTTGGGGACAGGAATGATCAATGCCAAGGCTATTTCGATTATCAGTGAACGGTACTCAGGCAATGACAAGACTCGGATGCTGGGCTATCGGGGGTCTGCTGAAGTGGTGGGCTCTGCCATCTTGACTTTTATTGTTGGCCAACTCTTACCCCTAGGCTGGCCAGCGATCTTTGCCGTATATGGAGGTGGTTACTTGATTTTACTCCTCTATATCCTTTTTGTCCCCTATCCTAAGGGGAAAAAACAGGCTAGCTTGAAGGAGAAAAAGAAAGGTTCCGCACGCCTTCGCTCCCCTCAATGGCGTTTTAGTCTGATGCTAGCCGTGATTGCTGGCATCATCATTTGTTTCAATTCTATCATTAGCCTGCGCGTGCCGGATATCATTGTTGATGCTCGTATGGGAACGGCGACAACAGCTGGAACAGTCCTAAGTCTGATGCAATTGACAGGGATTGTAGCGGGAGTGGGATTTGCTAGTTTGACACATGTTTTCAAAAAGAACTTGCTCATGATCATGTGCTTTGGTTTCGGTCTAGCGTTAGCCTTGATTGGCTTGTCTGGACAGCTGTGGAGCCTGGTTCTAGGAACCCTCTTGGCAGGATTTACCTACAGTACAGGAGTAACCAGTATCTTCTATCACTTATCTGAAAAAATTCCGACTAATCTCCTGAATCTTGCGACCTCGCTTGTCTTGATTGGCTGCAATCTTGGATCAGCCGTCTCCTCTTTCTTCATCCAGTTGGTGACGCCACTAGCTCCTTCCAATCATCTGCTTTTTATCTTGATTGGTGCTTTGATGCTCCTAACAGGAGTCTTCGCCTCACAATTACTAGCACGAACGAAATGATTGAAAAATCATTTCGTTTTTTTTTTAATTCAATCTATTGCGTCCTGTCACTAGCTCGTGTTATTATAGGAGGAGTGTGAAAAAAAGAATAGTTTAAAGGAAAAAATAATGAAAAGAATCATGGAGAAAGTGAGTATTCTCGCGCTTTCATTTATTTTGACGACCTCGTTTTCGATTTCGAGTGCGCAGTCGGCCATGTTTGCCTATTACAAGGGAATTCCTCACAGCATGATTGAGCTCTTGGTCTCGCTTCCTTCTGCCGGGATCATGGTTTCACTCATCTTCAATAAATGGATTGGACGCCTATTTTCAGAGCGTCAGATGATTGTGACAGGCTTAGTTGCTTACGCTCTATGTGGCTTTATTCCCTTAATCAGTCCAGCTTATCCGGTTGTCTTTTTGTCTCGGATTATTTTCGGGATGGCAGTTGGTTTGCTCAATGTTTCTGCCATTGCCATTATCAGTGAGCGCTATAAAGGGAAGGAACGCGTTCAAACCCTTGGTATTCGTGGTTCTGCAGAGGTTGTTGGGACGGCCGTTTTAACCTTTGGAGTCAGCCTTTTGATTCGCTTTGGCTGGCAGGCTGCCTTTCTCGTATACGGTATCAGTATTCCTATCTTACTTTTGTATCTCTTATTTGTGCCCTATGGATCTACGACGGAAGCAGTGGAGGAAAAACACCGGGATGTCAAGATGACAGGGGGACAATGGCGGACTGCACTCGGCTTAGCAGTCGTTGCGGCAGCTATCGTCTTGTCCAATGTCATGATCACCATTCGGATTCCAAGTGTGGTAGAGCAAGTGGGGCATGGCACTGCCCAAACTGCGGGGGTTATTTTAGCAGCCATGCAATTTGTTGGGATCTTGGCAGGTTTGGCCTTCTCGCCCTTGACCCATCTATTCCGCGATCGTTTATTATTGGTTTCGGGAGTAGCTTTTGGTGTGGCCCAAATGTTGATCGGGGTCTCTCCAAATCTCTTGATTCTTGCCCTTGTAACCATTGCTTCTGGCTTCGCCTACAGTGTGGCTTTGACCACAGTTTACAATGTCTTATCTGATAAGATGCCAGCAGGGGTCTTGAGCCAGGCAACGTCCATTGCGGTTTTGGGATGTAGTACAGGTTCGATCGCAACGACCTTTGTCCTTAGTCTATTAGGGACGATCTCATCTGCTCCAGTCTTCATTTTTGGATTTTCTGGTATCCTCATGATCCTGGTTTCCTTTTTTGGCCTTTGGATTGTGCGAAAGAGCGGGAAGTAATTATGCGGCTAGATAAATTTTTAGTGGATTGCGGCGTGGGGAGCAGGACCGAGGTCAAGCAACTCCTCAAGCAAAAGAAAATCGCAGTAAATGGGAAAAATGAGACAGCAGGCAAACTGCAGATTGATCCAGACAAGGATCAGGTGACCTTTATGGGAGAAGACCTGGTCCATGAAACCTTCGTGTATTATCTGCTTAATAAACCAGCTGGGGTCATCTCAGCGACTGAAGATGATCATCACCAAACTGTGCTGGATTTATTGGATGAGACAGCCCGTCACAAGGAAGTCTTTCCTGTCGGGCGCCTGGATATCGATACCCATGGCTTGCTGCTTTTGACCAATAATGGCAAGCTCGCTCATGCCATGCTTTCGCCGAAGAAGCATGTGTCGAAGATCTACCGTGCCCAGGTGGATGGGATCATGGATGAGACAGATGTAGCCCGTTTTGAAGCAGGCATTGCCCTCAAAGACTTCACCACCTTACCTGCGAGATTGCAGATCTTAGAGGTGAATGAGGCAAATACCAGCTCCTACGTCGAAATCGAAATTGCTGAAGGAAAATTCCATCAGGTCAAGCGCATGGTCGCTGCCTGTGGCAAGGAAGTGGTGGATTTAGAGCGGATTTCTATGGGTCCTCTAACGCTAGACCCAAGCCTGAAATTGGGAGAATGGCGGAGACTCCATCCTTCTGAACTCAAGTCCCTAGAGGTCTTCGGAGTTCCCTTATAAGCAAGAAACCAAGCAGTCTGATTCTTACAGGCTGCTATTTTTTATTTGTATCAAGAAAATGAACTGAAAAGACAAAAAATGAATTTAATTGCTTGTACTATCAAAGCAAATTGTTTATAATGAAAAAAGATAGGTTGTGTATAAATTCACAATATGTAGTGATAATTTTTCGACTCACATACCTTATCTAGTAAACGTAGAAAAAGGAGAAAAATCGTTTATGAAAAAGTGGCTCTATTCTGTTGTGACAACAGTTGCCCTATTTTTACTAGCGGCTTTAGGATTTGCCAAACCCAATAGTCCAGCTAAAGTCCATGCAGATACGATCAATGATGTTGTGACGTCTGTAAATATCTCGAAATCAACTGGTGGAGCGATTACAGATCCACTCGGTGTTTGGGAAAGTTTTCAAGTTGAAGCAAACTTTGTGTTGCCGAATGGACGTGTAAAAAAGGGAGATCAGACCGTTATCCAACTTGGAGATGACTTTAAGGTCTTTGAAACGGACACCATTGACCTGCTGGATCCAAGTGGTCAAAAAGTTGCGACAGCAACGGTAGATGATCAAAGAAAGGTCATCACCGTAACCTATACAGACTATCCTGAAAGAATGGCCAATGTGACAGGGAAACTGCGTTTCTTTGCGCGTGTAGACCACCAAGTCGTCAAAGGACAAAAGACACTTGATTTTACTCTTACGATCGATAAGAAAGTGATTTCGGGTGGGAATATCGATTACAAAGGGGTCAATCCAGGTGAGAATCCTCCTACTCCAGAAGTCTTTAGCAAGTGGGGGTGGACCAACTCAGATGATAAATTAAAATTGACCTATACCTTGAACATCAATCAAGGCCACACAGCCCTTCATAATATTGACATTAAAGACCAATTGGCCTTTACAGATGGGAAGATCAAAGCAGATTCTGTTAGCATTCATACAGGAACTTGGAAAATCAGTGACGAAGATGGGGCTTATCATTTAAAAGATACCACAAACGTCACTAAAAATTATTCCCCTGTTGTCAGCGCTGATGGTCGTTCTCTAACAGTTCATATTGGAGATCTAGCTCCTGAACAAGGGATGACTGTTCGCTATGATGTCTATCTGGACAAGGTCCCAGCCATCAATACATCCTTTAAAAACAATGCTAGCATGACAGCTACAGAAATCAAGGAGCAAAATAAGGTTGCAGACATTCTGTATCAGTTCCTTGATGGAGACTTCAATGGTGAGAAATATTCCTTCACCATTCACAAAAAAGGTGAAAATGGTCAAGCGCTTGCCGGTGCCGTCTTTGCTGTGACAGCAGATGATAGTGGTGAGCAAGTGGGAACCATTACGACAGATGAGAATGGTGTTGGCACCATTACGGGCTTGATCAAACAAGCTTATACGGTTCAAGAAATTCAAGCTCCAACAGGCTATGTTCTCTCAGAAGAACCTATCAAGATCAACAAGGACGATTTTGGAAATGACCTTGCGATTTCTCGTGATGTTGTGAACCAAAAAGAAAAAACAAGTGTCTCTGGTCAAAAGACATGGAATGACAATGACGATCAAGATGGCAAGCGTCCGTCAAAAATCACAGTCAATCTCCTAGCAAATGGTGTCAAAGTCGCTTCTAAAGAAGTGAAACCAGATGCGGCAGGAACTTGGGCTTATCATTTTGATAATCTCGATGTGGTCGATGATGCTGGCAATGTCATTGCCTACACTGTTTCAGAAGAACCTGTTGAAGGCTATGAAACAACTATTGAGGGAACCAATATTACCAACAGTCGGACACCAGAAGTTGTTGAGATTCCAGTAACGAAAGTTTGGAAAGACAATGATAACCAAGATGGCGTTCGTCCTGACAAGGTCACTGTTCGTCTCCTTGCAGATGGTACAGAAGTAGCTAGCCAAGAGCTAAGTGCAGCGACTGATTGGAAGACAGTCTTTACCAATCTTCCAAAATACAATCACGGCAAACAAATTGTCTACACAGTCACAGAAGACACAGTAGCCAATTACTCTGCTGCGATTGATGGGACAACCATTACCAATAGCTACAAGCCAGGTAAAACCAGCGTCACTGTTACAAAACGTTGGGAAGACAACAATGACCAAGATGGCAAACGTCCAAGCGCCATTAAGGTACAGCTCTATGCAGATGGCAAAGCTCAAGGAAAAGAAGTGGAACTTTCTGCTAAAAATAACTGGACTCATACCTTTAGCAATTTGCCTCTAAAAGCGAAAGGCAAAGAGATTCAGTACCAAGTGAAAGAAGTTGGAACAGTCAAAGGCTATACTAGTACGGTCGATGACAGTAACAAGGGAAATGTAGTGATCACCAATAGCCGCACACCAGAAGTAACGGAAGTAGCGGTCAAGAAGATCTGGGATGATGCAGACAATAAAGATGGTCTTCGTCCTGAAAAAATCACAGTTCGTCTCCTTGCGGATGGTCAAGAAGTAGCTGTAAAAGAAATCACAGCTACTGATAATTGGCAGGCAAGCTTCACGGATCTACCTGTATACAAGGAAGGTAAGAAGATTGCCTACACGATTACAGAGGATCCAGTAGCAGGTTATACAAGCAACATTGATGGTTTCACGGTAACCAATCGTCATACACCACCAACAACACCTCCTACCACACCACCAAGCACACCGCCAACGACTCCGCCTACAACCCCACCAACGACACCGCCAACAACTCCACCGACGACACCACCAACAACACCACCAACAACGCCGCCAAGCACACCGGAAAAACCAGAAATTCCAACTACACCAAAAGAAGGAAAGAAAAAAATTCTTCCATCAACTGGTGAAGTTGTTGCTTACGGGTTGACCATACTCGGTGCCCTCTTAGCAATTTTTGCTTTGGCTTTGCTCTTGCGTGGTAAACGGAAAGAGAAATAAGCTTCATACCGATAAAGAGGCTGGGACAAAAGTCCTAGCCTCTCAATTATTTTTGGATTGTCGAGCAAGACGCAGTGGTTGAGTGGGCTCTACTACGCTGATTTCATCAGCTTTTACAGCCCTACTCAACTGTGCGGAGGTGGGACGACGAAATCAAATTCTAACGAATTACCGATTTCTGTCCCACTCTCTTTTGAATAAGTTACTTGAAGAATGATCCATCAAATTGTCCAAATTCCCAAGGTTCTTTTTAGAAAAGAGAAAAGCTCCTCTCAAAGGAAACATAAGTGTTTGACAGAAAGATGAAATCTTGGTAGAATAAGAAGGTCGAATAGACAACTAACTCTTTCTTGGTAGCAGGATATGCCAAACCTGCCACTCGGATAGAGCATAAAGAAAAGGAGCTTATCATGGCAATCTCAAAAGAGAAAAAAAATGAAATCATTGCACAATACGCACGTCACGAAGGTGACACTGGTTCAGTAGAAGTACAAGTTGCTGTCCTTACTTGGGAAATCAACCACTTGAACGAACACATCAAACAACACAAAAAAGACCACGCTACTTACCGTGGTTTGATGAAGAAAATCGGTCGCCGTCGTAACTTGTTGGCTTACCTTCGTACAAACGACGTTAACCGTTACCGTGAGTTAATCAACTCTCTTGGACTTCGTCGTTAATTCAAGATACAAAGGCCGTCAAAAGCACAAAGCAAAAATAGGAAAATTGACGAAGAAGCTTCAGCTTCTAGGAGATTTTATCTTTTTTGCCAAGTGCTTAGGCCGTGTTCAATTGAGCATATCTTGAAAAAAAGCTACTCTAGTTGAGTAGCTTTTTTGTTTTTTGTCACCTTGCCTCGATATACTCGAGTATAATCTTCGGCTACGGTTCCTAGCATCGTAAGGTAAAATAGACCAGATCTATCTCCCTTCGGGGAGATTTTTTGTTTTCACCAAGATTTTAGCCCGAGCTCAAAACAGCTCTCTGGATTCAGAGGGCTTTTTTGTTATCTTTTTTCGGACAAGATTCATGATTCTGAGTAAGTCGTTTTATTTGACAGATGTAATTGACAGAGTTACAATAGACACATCTTAAGAAATAGAGGTTATCGATATGATTGATATTACATATCTAGATGGTGCAAAACAAGAAAGAGTCATGCATTTTGATTCCTACGATGAGTTTGAACGCTCCCAACAAGCTTGCTTGATTGGGGTAGCAGATTTTTATCCTGTTGTGAAACTGACCTATAATGGGCATGAATTGGATTACCAAGGGACTTACGGAGATGTCTTCTTCTATTTGATGAAGCAAGATTTGACGCAGTACCAAAACTAAAGGAGAAAGAAAATGGCAAAAGCAATTACAGACGCAACATTTGAAGCAGAAACAAAAGAAGGCTTGGTCTTGGTAGACTTTTGGGCAACCTGGTGTGGTCCATGTCGCATGCAAGCTCCTATTTTAGAAAAATTATCGGAAGAACTTTCGGAAGATGAGTTAAAAATCCTAAAAATGGATGTGGATGAAAATCCAGAAACAGCGCGTGCTTTCGGCATTATGTCCATTCCAACCTTGCTCTTTAAAAAAGATGGGCAGGTTGTTAAACAAGTAGCAGGAGTGCATACCGCAGCACAAATTAAGGCCATTGTGGCAGAGTTGAGTTAAAAAGCAAAAAAGCTAAAGAGGAATGAACCTTCTTTAGCTTTTTTTGAATCTTATTCTCCCAATTCTGCACTGTAAGCAATAATTTGATCGACAGTGTCTGAAAGGAATTGGATGGTATCACGAAGTGGTTTGTCAGTTGAGATATCTGCTCCGATAATCATGGCTGACTCAAGTGGTGTCTTGCTACCGCCTGATTTGAGGAGGTCCAGCCAATCTTTAGCTCCGTTTTCAGAGTTTTTCAAATGCAAGTAACCCGCTGTTGAGATTACTAATCCAGCTGAGTAGGTGTAGCTGTAAAGTCCCATGTAGTAGTGGCTTTGGCGCATCCAGGTCAAAGCCGCATCGTCATCTGTTTCAACAGCGTCTCCCCAGAATTCGGTCAAGACTTCCTTCATGATGCTATTGAGCTTGCTAGCTCCGAAGGTACCACCTTCTTCGATCAAGGTGTAGACCTTGCGTTGGAAGGCTGCTTCTAGCAAGTGGGTGATGAAGTTGTGGAAGTAGGTATCTGTCAAGCGGTGAGCTAGGGCAAAGCGTTTTTGACGAGGATCGTCAAACTGGTGTTCCAAGTAGTCGCTGAGGAGGAGCTCGTTAAAGGTAGAAGGAGCTTCCACATAGTAGGTCGACATGTGGGCGTTGAAGTAGCTTTGGTTGTTGTCTGAGAAGATGAATTGACCAGAGTGTCCAATCTCATGGATCAGGGTATAAACATCGCTCATCCGTCCTGTCCAACTCATGAGGACATAAGGATGGACGCGGTAAGGGTCAGCTGCATACCCACCGGAATCCTTACCTTCATTGGCCGCAAAGTCGACCCAGCGTTCGGTTTGGTAGCGAGCAATTTCGCGAGAATATTCTTCGCCAAGAGGTGCCACCGATTTCATGACCAAGTCATAAGCGTCATCAATAGTAACATCTGGGTTGAGCGCACTGTCCAAATCCAACTTCCAATCAGCGAAAGTCATTTTTTCAAGGCCGTTGACCTTGGCTACGTGTTTGAGGAATTTTTGAGCAACCGGTGCGAAGTCCTTCATGATCAGGTCAATCTGACGATCAAACATAGAACGATCCACTTCCTGCTCAGCCAAGAGATAGTCAAAGACAGAATCGTAGCCCCGCATATCTGCGATCAGCTTTTCAGACTTAACTTGAGCTAGATAGGTAGCAGCAGCCGTGTTTTGGTGCTTGCGGAGGCCTTCTGAGAAGGAACGAAAGGCTTTTTCACGAACTTCCGCATTCTCATGGTTTTGGTAGAAGTTTTCATAGGTAACAAAGCTATTCTTGTAAACTTTTCCATCCACTTCAAAATCAGCCATTTCAAAGTCGCCTGCCCGCATCTTGGTATAGATGTCTTGAGGCCCGTAGAAGACTTCACCCAGGTTGGTCAAGGTCTTTTCCACATCAGCTCCCAAGTAGTGAGCTTTTTTGATTTTAGCCTGACGAATGGCAAAAGTGAGGTGAGGGAGTTGCCCCAGGCGTTCGAGGACTTCTTCATCCGATTCTACCAAAGCATCATCAAAGAAGGAAAGTTCGACGCTGGCCCAAGTTTCGAAATCCATCCCTGCTTGGGCAATTTCTGCAAAAGCTTCGTCGCCAAAGTCAGTGGTTTGTGGCATAAAGCTGTAGTTGCCAATGTGGCTGAGTTGGATCTGAATTTGCTCAAAAATCGCAAAGGCAGCTTCGAAGTCTTCAACGGTGTGGAGGTTGCCCTTGTAATTACGGACAAATTCATTGATTTCTTCACGTGTTTTTTCAATGGCACGCAAGAAGTCTTCCTGGTCTTGGTAGAGGGCTGTGAGGTCCCAGAGTTCGTTCTCAGGAAATTCAGAACGTTTTTTTAATTCCATAATGTTCTCCTTTTGATCGGTATTCTTCCTTAAGTATAGCAGAAAATAGGACAGAAACATAGAGGGAGAGGGGAAAATGCTTATGTAAAAATCTTGAAAAGAGCTGGAAAAATTGACCATTTTTGATATACTAGGATAGATATGAGGAGGTTTTTATGAAAAAGGTTATGATTTCACTACTGGCGGGTGCGTCCGTTCTAGCTCTGGTGGCTTGTACGCCCAAACGCTATGAACGCCAAAGCAAACCAAAGACAGCAACGTCATCATCAGTTAAAAAAGAGAAGAAAGATACAGGTCAGAAGTATTATCAAGATGTATTAGATCGCTATAAATCTTATGCGGTTGCCATTAATACTAAGGACCAAACAGCTTTACAAAATGAACTAAAGAAGATCGAAGCAACTTCAGAAGAATATGCCTATGTCTTTAACCTTCAAACACTTGGAAGCACCAATGAGTGGCAATATGCTTTTGAGGATCTTAATCGTGATGGTAATGATGAACTGCTGATTGGGGATGGCAAAACGATTGCTGCTGTGTATTATTTGAAAGATAACCAGCCAACCTTGTTCCACGTAGCCTATGTGGCTTCTGCAGGTGGCTATCGCTCTAGTTTAGAAGTTTTTGACAATGGGCAAATCGTTTATGCTACTTGGCAATCCCTTAATCCAGAAATGGAATTAACCCTTTATTCGCTAGGAAAAGGGGAAGCCAAGGAAGAAAAGAAAGCAACCATTCAAATTGGTGGAAAGGAAACAGCAGAACAAGCTCTTGGGATTTCAGCTAAGAAGTTGAACATCACTAAGCTTGACTGGAAGACGTTTGACGGTTCAGGGGATTCCAAATCAACAGCTAAAGCAGAAGAGAAAAAATCAGAAATCTTCCAAGTACAAGTTACCGTAGCCGATCTCCGTATTCGAAAAGAGCCCTCAACCTCAGCTCCCTCAGCAGGAATGATCGCAAAAGGGACTCACACCATTACGGAAACCGTAGAGGCAGATGGTCATACATGGGGCAAATTGGAATCTGGACAAGGCTGGATCGCCCTTGACTATACAACGCGCGTGGATGGGAATGCCGAATCAGCTCCTGCCCCTGCCAAAACAAGGACTGGAATGAATCTGGATGAAATCAAAGCTGGGAATTTCTCAAGTGTAGCGGGAGTTTGGGAAAATAAGCATGGTACGAGCATTGAGTTTGATGCGCAAGGGATTGTGAAAGTCAATGGTAGTGCTGTTAATGGTGTTCAATTTTCTGGTTTTTACTTCAAGGAAGGTAATCTACACGGAGTTAGTCGGATGCCTGGGGCAACGAATGACACGCCTATTCTTTTCATTCCTTCAAGAGAAGGTGGCAGTGAATCCATTTACTGGAGTAAGAGTGATGCTACGAATGGGAACGATTTGTACTACCGTGTGAACTAAAAAATAAGGAGACAAACATGAAAAAAATTGGAACATATTTACTAGCTGCAGCCCTCTTGCTTTCCCTAGCAGCCTGCGCCCCAAAACGCTATGAGCGTAAGCACAGTCCAGTAGGAGCTTCATCGGTCAAAAAATCATCTGACAAGGCGCAAGAAAAAGAACAGTCAGAAGAAGCTAAGTCAGATGAGCATGATAAAGAAGCCATTGGGACCTTGTCAAAAGCGGACCAAGCGGATATCTACTCGATCATTGAAAACAGTGCGTCTTTGACCTATTCACTTCAGGTGCAACCGACTCGCTTGCTAGAGTTGAACAATGATCACGGTGCGGTTGATGGTTACCCACAAGACATGTTCATTGATTACTACAATACCTACACGCCAGAAACCTATAATTTGCAAGATGTCATTGATAAATTGAATGCAGAAGAGACCTCGGACTCTATCCGCAGTCTTTCACAAGACCAGCTGATCCAACTAACAAACGAAAAGAAAGACGGCTGGCTCTATTCGACAAAAGACAAGGCCTTCTACGAAATTGTACCTGGTGGTCGTGGAGGAGCGATGCCACCGATGGAAATCCCTTCGCCTGATGAATGGGTGGTCAATGAAGATTCAGTTGAAGTGACAACGACTATCCAAGGTACTTCCGATCCATACAGACGTTTTGTCTTGAAACGTAACAATAAGAACTACAAGGGTGGAAGCCATAAAACACGCTTTTATGTCGACAGTACAGAATTCGCGAAATCTTAAAAATAAATAGAAGCTATACCTGGATCTAAAATTTTTATATAGGTCTCTTAGAAGATTCGCAGAAAAAGGCCCTTAAAGCCTTTTTCTTTTGGGCTTGAATATGTTAAAATAAAAGGTATACGTGCTTGGATACAAAGATGAGGATATAACAAATAGATGGGCTCTTGAAATTCCTATCTCGTTGAGTTGGGTAGCCTTAGTATCTTGAGTAATTGAATTTTGGCCTCATTTCTTAGGAAAAAAGATAAGCTTCCTAGCACTCATCGAGTGCGGCGTCACCTTCCTATTTTTCTACAGAAATGTTCGGCAAGCCGAACCGTCCAAAATATCTTGGTAGTTGAACACGGGCTAAATCCCTAGTGAAAAAGAGAGATTTCCTTGTGTGCGTGGCACACTGCGTCAATCTCCTATTTTCATACGGGATTCTTCACGCCCTTTGTATCCTGATTTTTGTAGGCAAGTCGTATAATATTATCCATCCAAAGGGGATTAAAATGACAAAACAAGTGTTTCAAACGACTTTTGCGGGTCGTGAGTTGATCGTAGAGACTGGCCAGGTTGCGAAGCAAGCAAATGGTTCTGTTGTCGTGCGTTACGGTGAGTCAACTGTCTTGACGGCAGCTGTCATGTCTAAGAAGATGGCAACTGGGGATTTCTTCCCGCTCCAAGTCAACTACGAAGAAAAAATGTATGCAGCTGGGAAGTTTCCTGGTGGCTTTATGAAACGGGAAGGACGTCCTTCAACAGATGCGACCTTGACAGCGCGTTTGATTGACCGTCCGATCCGTCCAATGTTTGCGGAAGGTTTCCGTAACGAAGTGCAAGTCATCAATACGGTCCTTTCCTACGATGAAAATGCATCTGCACCAATGGCAGCCATGTTTGGTTCATCCTTGGCCTTGTCTATCTCAGATATTCCATTTGACGGTCCTATTGCTGGGGTACAAGTGGGGTATGTTGATGGGGAAATCATCATCAACCCTACGCAAGAACAAGCAGAACAATCGCTTCTTGAATTGACAGTAGCAGGTACCAAGCACGCTATCAACATGGTAGAGTCTGGTGCCAAAGAATTGTCAGAAGAAATCATGTTGGAAGCTCTTCTGAAAGGGCACGAAGCCGTTAAAGAATTGATTGCCTTCCAAGAAGAAATCGTTGCGGCAGTCGGCAAAGAAAAAGCAGAAGTTGAATTGCTTCATGTAGATGAGGAATTGCAAGCTGAAATCATCGCAGCCTACAACAGTGACCTTCAAAAAGCGGTCCAAGTAGAAGAAAAATTGGCGCGTGAAGCTGCAACTCAAGCAGTCAAAGATCAAGTCACAGCCGTTTACGAAGAAAAATATGCAGACCACGAAGAATTTGACCGTATCATGCGGGATGTGGCTGAAATCTTGGAACAAATGGAACACGCAGAAGTGCGCCGTTTGATTACAGAAGATAAGGTTCGTCCTGACGGTCGTAAGGTCGATGAAATCCGTCCTTTGGAAGCGGTTGTTGACTTCGTTCCCCGTGTGCACGGTTCAGGTCTCTTCACTCGTGGACAAACGCAGGCTCTTTCTACCTTGACGTTGGCCCCAATGGGTGAAACGCAAATCATCGATGGTTTGGATCCTGAGTACAAGAAACGCTTTATGCACCACTATAACTTCCCACAATACTCTGTAGGGGAAACTGGACGTTACGGTGCGCCTGGTCGTCGTGAAATTGGTCACGGTGCTCTTGGGGAGCGTGCTCTTGCTCAAGTATTGCCAAGCTTGGAAGAATTCCCATACGCGATTCGTTTGGTAGCAGAAGTTTTGGAATCAAACGGTTCTTCATCTCAAGCCTCTATCTGTGCGGGAACACTTGCCCTTATGGCGGGCGGTGTGCCAATCAAGGCACCAGTAGCTGGTATTGCCATGGGTCTGATCTCAGATGGAAACAACTATACCGTATTGACAGATATCCAAGGTTTGGAAGACCACTTTGGAGATATGGACTTCAAGGTTGCAGGTACGCGTGACGGGATTACAGCCCTTCAGATGGATATCAAGATCCAAGGGATTACTGCAGAAATCTTGACGGAAGCTCTTGCTCAAGCCAAGAAAGCTCGTTTTGAAATCCTTGATGTGATCGAAGCAACCATTCCAGAAGTGCGTCCAGAATTGGCTCCAACTGCTCCGAAAATTGATACCATCAAGATTGATGTGGACAAGATTAAGATTGTCATCGGTAAGGGTGGAGAAACCATCGATAAGATTATCGCTGAAACAGGCGTTAAGATTGATATCGACGAAGAAGGTAACGTATCGATCTACTCGAGCGACCAAGATGCCATCAACCGTGCCAAAGAGATCATTGCTGGTTTGGTTCGTGAAGCCAAAGTGGATGAAGTCTACCATGCCAAAGTGGTTCGGATCGAGAAATTCGGAGCCTTTGTCAACCTCTTTGACAAGACGGATGCCCTCGTTCACATTTCTGAAATGGCTTGGACGCGTACCAACCGTGTCGAAGACTTGGTAGCGATCGGCGATGAAGTCGATGTCAAGATTATCAAGATTGATGAAAAAGGTCGTGTCGATGCTTCTATGAAAGCACTATTGCCACGTCCACCAAAACCTGAGCATACAGAAGAAAAAGGTGAAAAGGGTCCTCGTCATGGCGATCGTCCTCGTCACCACAACAAAGACCACAAACCTAAAAAAGACTTTACCATTACACAAAAAGATTCAGAATAATCATTAGAAAAGGAGGAGCACGGTATGGGATGGTGGCGTGAAACCATCAATATTGTAAAAGAAAATGACCCAGCAGCGCGTACCTCGCTGGAGGTCCTTTTGACCTATCCGGGCGTCAAAGCACTGGCAGCTCACCGTGTTTCCCACTTTTTGTGGAACCATGGTTTTAAGCTTCTAGCTCGGATGCACAGCCAATTCTGGCGTTTTTGGACCCAGATCGAGATCCATCCAGGTGCGACCATTGCTTCGGGTGTCTTTATCGACCATGGAGCGGGCCTCGTTATCGGGGAAACAGCCATTGTTGAAAAAGGCGTTATGCTCTACCACGGGGTGACCCTTGGGGGAACAGGAAAGGATGTCGGCAAACGCCATCCGACGGTACGTGAGGGAGCCTTGGTTTCCGCCCATGCCCAAGTCATCGGCCCGGTGGAAATTGGAGCTAAGGCCAAAGTCGGAGCAGGGGCTGTCGTGGTCTCAGATGTACCAAGTGATGTGACCGTTGTCGGTGTTCCTGCCAAGATCGTGCGGGTGCACGGTCGAAAAGACGAACCAGTCATTCACCAAGAAGAAGAAAAACGCGAATACTACATGAACAAGCTGGAGCATGCCAAGGAAGCCAGTCATCGGTCTTCGAGCTTGTAAGGAGATCGCTACGTGATTCAATCAACCAACACATTGAATGACCACCAACTACTGGAAGCAAAAGCCCTTATTGCCGTCTGTCAGAACTATGACGGAACGTTTCGGGATCCTTATCTCTCCAATATGCTCAATTTTGACCCCGATATGCCCGCCTTTTTCCTTTATTATGAAAAAGGTGAACTTGTTGGCCTATTAACCGTCTATGCAGATGACCAAGATGTGGATGTGGCGATCCTGGTCCATCCTAATCATCGTCGTCAGGGAATTGCGCAAGCTTTGTATAGAAGTTTTGAGAAAGAAACGGCATCTTATCCAATTGAGTCTGTAACTTTTCAAACAGAGCGTGTTTTTCTAGAGAATCATCCTGATTTTGCCAGCAATTGGGGACTGGACGAGGATGACGAAACAGAAACCTGGTTAGGACGTGATCGAACCGCTTATGCATTAGATTCCCGTTCGGATGTCGATGTGCTCTTGGCAAAACCTTCTTATCTTGAAGCCATTGCCCAGCTCCACCACCAAACCTTTTCAGATGAAGTGGAAGCACCGGAAGTGAGCCACAGATACATTTCAGAGGCTTTAAAGGATCCTGATAGTCTGCTGTACATATTACTCAAAGAAGGTCAAGTGATTGGCGTTTGTACGGTCGATGTATCTGGAAAATGCAATTACCTTTATGGACTTGCGATTGCTGAAGTCTATCGTGGGCAAGGTTACGGAAGCTATCTAGCAAAATCCCTCGTCAACCAACTCATTGCGCAAAATGACAAGGCATTTCAGATTGCAGTGGAAGACAGCAATGTAGGTGCCAAACGCTTGTATGAAAAGATTGGCTTTGTCACACAGACTCAGGTGGTTTACTTGAAGCCAAAAGAGTAGAAACAGAAAGGAAATGAAGCGTGTTAAAAATTTATGATACCATGTCTCGTGATCTGCGAGAATTTATCCCCATCGAGGAAGGAAAGGTCCGCATGTATGTTTGTGGGCCAACGGTTTACAACTATATCCACGTAGGGAATGCCCGCTCAACGGTGGCCTTTGACACGATTCGTCGCTACTTTGAGTATCGTGGCTACGAAGTTGCCTACATTTCCAACTTTACAGATGTGGATGATAAGATCATTAACCGTGCCAAAGAAGAAGGTATCACACCTCAGGAAGTGGCAGACAAGTACATTGCGGCTTTTCGTGAGGATGTGACGGCTCTTGGCGTGAAACCTGCAACTCGCCATCCTCGTGTGGTCGAGTTTATGGATGACATCATTCGCTTTGTCGCTGACTTGATCGAAAAAGGCTATGCTTATGAGAGTCAAGGGGATGTTTATTTCCGTGTGGAAAAATCCCACAACTATGCCAAGTTAGCCAATAAAACCCTAGAAGACTTGGAGCTAGGCGCTTCAGGTCGGACAGATGAGGAAACAGCTCGCAAGGAAAATCCAGTCGACTTTGCCCTCTGGAAAGCTGCCAAACCAGGTGAGATTTCTTGGGACAGTCCTTGGGGACCTGGTCGCCCGGGTTGGCATATCGAGTGTTCGGTCATGTCAACGGGGATTTTAGGGGATACTATTGATATCCACGGTGGTGGAGCCGACCTTGAGTTTCCACACCATACCAATGAGATTGCCCAGTCTGAAGCTAAAACAGGCAAAACTTTTGCCAATTACTGGATGCACAATGGCTTTGTCAATATTGATAATGTCAAGATGTCCAAGTCCTTAGGCAACTTTATCACCGTGCATGATGCATTGAAGACTATCGACGGCCAAGTGCTTCGCTTCTTCTTTGCGACCCAGCACTACCGCAAGCCCATTAACTTCACAGAAAAAGCGGTGCGAGATGCGGAGACCAACCTCAAGTATTTGAAAAATACCTATGAACAGCCGTTTACAGGAGAAGTGGATCCAGCAGACTTGCAAGGCTTTGTGGACAAGTTTATCGCGGCTATGGATGAAGATATCAATGCGGCAAACGGGATTACTGTCGTCTTTGAATTGGCCAAATGGATCAATTCAGGTCACTACAATCAAGACGTTAAGGATGCCTTGACCAAGATGTTAGAAGTCTTTGGAGTGGTCTTTGTCGAAGAAGTCTTGGATGCGGATATTGAAGCCTTGATCGCTGAACGTCAGGAAGCGCGGGCTAAGAAAGATTTTGCGCGAGCAGATGCCATTCGCGATGAATTGGCTGCACAAGGAATCAAGCTCTTGGATACAAAAGAAGGTGTAAGGTGGACACGTGATTGATGTCAATCTAATCAATGGGATTGCCCTTGCCTTTGAGGGAGATGCGGTCTATTCCATGTATATTCGCAGACACCTGATTTTTCAAGGGATGACCAAGCCTAATAAGCTTCACCAGGCTGCTACCCGCTATGTATCTGCTAGAGCTCAGGCCAGCTTGATTGAAAGCATGCTGGAGCAAGAAATTCTAACGGAAAAAGAGTTGGAGATTTACAAACGCGGTCGCAATACCAATAGCCATACCAAGGCCAAAAATGCGGATGTCGTGACTTATCGGATGTCGACAGGCTTTGAGGCTGTCATGGGCTATCTCCATATGACGGGGGAGCTCTCTCGTCTAGAAGAGCTGATTGACTGGTGCATCCAGCAAGTAGAAGAAGGAAGAAAGCAGTGAAAAATATCAGAGAGTGGTTTCCTCATGCAGAGGTGACGGATCAAGCCAATCCACCAGCTGGTTATGTAGCCATTCCCCTTCAGGCTCATCAATGGTTGCTGCTGAAGGAAGAAGAGCTAACCGAGCGAGAAAAACAATTGATTTCCTGGTTAGGCGGTGAAGAAGAGGTTGCCCCTAATCCTTGGTACCAGTACCTGATCGATGGAAAGGGAGAAGCCCCTCAAGTCATCAAAAAAATGCAGCTCGTCTATTGCCACATCTCGCATTCAACAGCGGAAGGGACGGCTTCTTGGTTAGAGATGATGCAGACACTCTTGCCCAACTTCCGAGCAACCTTGCAACTGAGCGGACAAGATTATGTGCTCATTCTGGACCAAGACCAGTCTTTACCTGTGGCCGATATCTTAAAAGATACTGTCTCTGCCATGGAGTATGACTTCAATATTCGTTTATCTATCTTGGTCGGGCAAGTATGGACCGAGTCTAAAGACGGGAAAGTGTCTCCTGTCATCCGAGCAGAACAGGCTGTCTTTCGAGCTTGGATTCGAGAAGGCCATCAAGGTGTCTATCGCTTTTCTCAACTCTATCTGTGGGGAATCGAGCAGGCAGATTTGGATCTTACCCCAATCAAAGCAAGCTTGCATCAGTTGATTGAAAGTCAAGATCAATTGCAAGACATCATTGTTGCTCTTTGGGACAATGGGGCAGTCGTAACCAAGGCCGCCCAACAACTCTATCTCCACCGCAATTCGCTCCAATACAAGATTGATAAGTGGGAGGAGTTGACGGGTCTTCAGTTGAAAAATCTGACAGATCTAGCCCTGTGCTATCATTTAGTTTTACAAGATGTGATTTAAACGGAATCAATCCAGAGTTTTGTGCAACTTGCACAAAACTCTTTTTCTTTTTTGTGAGACTTGCCATAGAAATGTAAAACGTTTTCATTTACAATAGAACTATAAAAATCAAAGGAGTACCATCATGGTAGAATTGAATCTTAAAAATATATACAAAAAATATCCAAACAGCGAACACTACTCAGTTGAAGACTTCAACTTGGACATCAAAGACAAAGAGTTTATCGTTTTCGTAGGTCCTTCAGGATGTGGTAAATCAACTACTCTTCGTATGATCGCTGGTCTTGAAGATATCACAGAAGGTGAATGTTCCATCGATGGTGTCGTTGTAAACAACGTGGCACCTAAAGACCGTGACATCGCCATGGTATTCCAAAACTACGCTCTTTACCCACACATGACTGTGTACGATAACATGGCCTTTGGTTTGAAATTGCGTAAATACAGCAAGGAAGATATCGACAAACGTGTACAAGAAGCAGCTGAAATCCTTGGCTTGAAAGAATTCTTGGATCGTAAACCAGCTGACCTTTCTGGTGGTCAACGTCAACGTGTGGCCATGGGTCGTGCCATTGTCCGTGATGCAAAAGTGTTCTTGATGGACGAACCTTTGTCAAACTTGGATGCTAAACTTCGTGTATCCATGCGTGCTGAAATTGCGAAAATCCACCGTCGTATCGGAGCTACAACCATCTACGTAACTCACGACCAAACAGAAGCGATGACATTGGCTGACCGTATCGTTATCATGTCTGCTACTAAAAACCCAGCTGGTACAGGTACTATCGGACGTGTAGAACAAATCGGTACTCCGCAAGAAGTGTATAAGAACCCTGTGAATAAATTCGTAGCTGGATTCATCGGAAGCCCTGCTATGAACTTCATTAACGTGAAATTGGAAGGTGGACACATCGTTGCCAATGGATTGAACTTGAAAGTTCCAGAAGGTGCTTTGAAAGTCTTGAAAGAAAAAGGCTATGATGGTAAAGAATTGATCTTTGGTATCCGTCCAGAAGACGTGAATACAGAAGCTGCTTTCCTTGAAACATTCCCAGAATCAGTCGTGAAAGCAACCATCTCTGTATCTGAGTTGCTTGGTTCAGAATCTCACTTGTACTGCCAAGTTGGTGACAACGAATTCATCGCTAAAGTAGATGCACGTGACTACCTTGGAACTGGTGAAACCATCGAACTTGGATTTGACTTGAACAAAGCTCACTTCTTCGACAAAGAAACTGAAAAAACAGTATACTAATACCTACTGAAACTGTAGAGACTGAGACGATATGTCTCAGTTTCTTTCATTTTAAGGAGACAAAACATGGAAAAAGACTGGTGGAAGGGGAAGGTCGCTTATCAGATCTACCCAAAAAGCTTCAAAGACAGCAATGGAGATGGTGTTGGGGACTTAAAAGGGATCACGGAGAAACTCGATTACCTTCAAGACTTGGGGATTGATATCCTCTGGTTATCGCCTATTTACAAGAGTCCGTTTATTGACCAGGGCTATGATATTTCTGACTATTATGCCATTGATCCTATTTTTGGAACTATGGAAGATATGGAGGAGCTGATTGCGGAAGGTAAGAAACGGGGCATTTCCATCATCATGGACTTGGTGGTCAACCACTGCTCCAGTCATCACGAGTGGTTCCAAAAAGCTCTAGCGGATCCAGATGGACCTTATGCGGACTACTTTTATTTCATCGAAAGTGACAAGGAACCCAACAACTGGGAAAGTTACTTTGGAGGCAGTGTCTGGGAACCAG
>JAQCUL010000029.1:0-526 GCA_027685415.1 Streptococcaceae bacterium AF13-5-6.0 | reverse complement strand
AAAGGCGATGATGTTTTCACGGTCCCGATACGCTGGGATCATATCTCCGAATCGGATGGTATTTCCATAAAGGGGATGGCGATACAAGGCCGTCAACTGGCGATAGTAATTCAAGATGGAATTTGGATCCTTTTCTTGATCTTTCACATTGATGGCAACATTTGGTTTGGGACTGATCAACCAGGCTGTTCCATCGCTAAAGCCCAATCCTGGCTCCGCTGACCACTGCATGGGTGTCCGCGCATTGTCCCGGCTGTAGTTGGCAATCGCGGCCAAGGCTTCTTCCTCGCTTAAACCAGCTTCTTTCGCGACGTGGTAGCCATTGATGGTTGCGATATCATCAAAGTCCTCCACCGATTCAAAGACTTGGTTTTCCATCCCAATTTCTTGGCCTTGGTAGATAAAAGGAATTCCCTTACGCAAAACCTGAATAGTTCCCAGAGCTTTTTTACTGGTATCGTTTACTGGACCTTCCGCAATATAATGGGACACCCCACGAGGCTCGTCGTGATTCTCGATAATGGTC
>JAQCUL010000028.1:24798-26212 GCA_027685415.1 Streptococcaceae bacterium AF13-5-6.0 | reverse complement strand
ACAATGCCCAATACATGGCGCAGTTGGCGAATGCGATCTACCAAGCAGATCCAAGTCTCTTCGGAATTCAGGATAAATTCACTCTCGATAAGAGTGTGATCCGTTCTGAAGTGCTCAAATCGACGGGTGAAAGACCGGGTCGCGTCAATGTCAATGGCCGGGATATCGATGTGAGCGGTCAAACGGTGACGAGTCTTTGGGCCAAAAACGGAGCGCCAACTACTCAATACCGCTTTGCCATCGGGGGATCGGATAGCGATTATCAAAGTGCTTGGGCGGCCATTCTCGGTAATAGCAGTGGAAATCAGTCGAATAATAAGAACAATTCGACAACCAATAGTTCATCAAGCAATAGTTCAAATCGAAACAGCTCAAATCGTGGCAATCGACGCTAGTCTGATCCAGTAGAAAACCTAGAGAAAGCCTTGATTTTTGGAGCAAAAAACGGTATAATAGTGATAACTAATTTGTCGTGTGCTTTATTTGAAATATTGTCCAAATAAGAGCTTACAGCAGTTAAATCTTACTTGAATAAGTCGATTTAGCTGCTCTTTTTGTGCCTATTTTTCAGAAAAATCCTAGTTTGTTACACAAATTTAATTTTTCTAAAAATTACAAAAAGCGACGAATGAGGTGAAGAGACAGCTCTTCACGTGATGCAAATCACACAATTGTAGTTAAAACCGGATAGGTGGTGAAAGTCATTTTACCAAGCTATCCTAGTATGGAAAAAGGAGCTAAAAACTTTGGCAGGACATGACGTTCAATACGGGAAACATCGGACCCGTCGTAGTTTTTCAAGAATCAAAGAGGTTCTTGATTTACCAAACTTGATTGAAATCCAGACAGACTCATTCAAAGATTTCTTGGATCATGGCTTGAAGGAAGTATTTGAAGATGTGCTTCCCATCTCAAACTTCACGGATACAATGGAATTGGAATTTGTGGGTTATGAAATCCGCGAACCTAAGTATTCGCTTGAAGAAGCGCGCATCCACGATGCCAGCTACTCAGCACCAATCTTTGTGACCTTCCGTTTGGTCAACAAAGAAACAGGTGAAATCAAGACCCAAGAAGTTTTCTTTGGTGATTTCCCAATCATGACTGAAATGGGAACTTTCATCATCAATGGTGGAGAACGGATTATCGTATCTCAGTTGGTCCGCTCACCAGGTGTCTACTTCAATGATAAGGTGGACAAGAATGGTAAGGTTGGTTATGGATCAACTGTTATCCCTAACCGTGGGGCTTGGTTAGAGCTTGAAACCGACTCAAAAGACATTGCTTACACACGTATCGACCGCACACGTAAGATTCCATTTACAACGCTTGTGCGTGCTCTTGGATTCTCTGGAGATGATGAAATCATCGATATCTTTGGGGACAGCGAATTGGTTCGCAATACCATTGAAAA
>JAQCUL010000028.1:20455-24788 GCA_027685415.1 Streptococcaceae bacterium AF13-5-6.0 | reverse complement strand
CAGCGAATTGGTTCGCAATACCATTGAAAAAGATATCCACAAAAATCCAATGGATTCACGGACAGATGAAGCCCTCAAAGAAATCTACGAGCGTCTTCGTCCAGGTGAACCAAAAACAGCGGAAAGCTCACGTAGCTTGTTGGTAGCTCGTTTCTTTGATCCACGTCGTTATGACTTGGCACCAGTTGGTCGCTACAAGATCAACAAGAAACTCAATATCAAGAACCGCTTGTTGAACCAAACCATCGCAGAACCATTGGTAGATGCTGAAACAGGAGAAATTCTTGTAGAAGCTGGTACTGTCATGACGCGCGATGTGATCGACAGCATCTCAGAACAATTGGATAACGGTTTGAACAAAATCACCTACATTCCAAATGATGCTGCTGTTTTGACAGAGCCAGTAGAATTGCAAAAATTCAAAGTTGTCGCTCCGACAGATCCAGACCGTGTTGTCACCATCATCGGAAATGCTAACCCATCTGACAAAGTACGGATTGTGACTCCAGCTGACATCTTGGCAGAAATGAGCTATTTCTTGAACCTTGCAGAAGGTATTGGCCGCGTGGATGATATCGACCACCTTGGAAACCGTCGGATTCGTGCCGTTGGTGAATTGCTTGCTAACCAAGTGCGTCTTGGACTTTCACGGATGGAACGAAACGTTCGCGAACGGATGTCTGTACAAGATAACGATGTCTTGACACCACAACAAATCATCAACATCCGCCCAGTAACTGCAGCAATTAAAGAATTCTTTGGTTCTTCCCAATTGTCACAGTTCATGGACCAACACAACCCGCTTTCTGAGTTGTCTCACAAACGTCGTTTGTCTGCCTTAGGGCCTGGTGGTTTGACACGTGACCGTGCCGGATATGAAGTGCGTGACGTGCACTATACCCACTATGGTCGTATGTGTCCAATCGAAACACCTGAAGGACCAAACATCGGTTTGATCAACAACTTGTCATCTTACGGACACTTGAACAAATATGGCTTCATCCAAACGCCATACCGTAAAGTGGACCGTGAAAAAGGTGTAGTGACCAACGAAATCGTTTGGTTGACAGCCGATGAAGAAGATGAGTACATCGTCGCTCAGGCCAACTCTAAGTTGAACGAAAAAGGTGGCTTTGCTGAGCCGATCGTTATGGGACGTCATCGTGGTAACAACCAAGAGTTCCCATCTGATCAAGTCGACTACATGGACGTATCTCCAAAACAAGTAGTTGCCGTTGCGACAGCATGTATTCCTTTCTTGGAAAACGATGACTCCAACCGTGCCCTCATGGGTGCCAACATGCAGCGTCAGGCTGTGCCATTGATTGATCCAAAAGCCCCTTACGTAGGGACTGGTATGGAATACCAAGCAGCCCATGACTCAGGAGCTGCAGTCATTGCTCAACATGATGGTAAAGTTACTTATGCAGATGCAGACAAGGTAGAAGTTCGTCGGGAAGATGGAGCTCTTGATGTTTACCATATCCAAAAATTCCGTCGTTCAAACTCAGGTACGGCTTACAACCAACGTACCCTTGTAAAAGTTGGCGATGTCGTTGAAAAAGGCGACTTTATCGCTGACGGTCCATCGATGGAAAAAGGGGAAATGGCCCTGGGTCAAAACCCAATCGTCGCTTACATGACATGGGAAGGGTATAACTTCGAGGATGCCGTTATCATGAGCGAACGCTTGGTGAAAGAAGATGTCTACACATCTGTTCACTTGGAAGAATTCGAATCAGAAACACGCGATACCAAGTTAGGCCCTGAAGAAATTACCCGTGAAATTCCAAACGTTGGGGAAGATGCTCTTCGTGACTTGGATGAAACAGGTATTATCCGTATTGGTGCGGAAGTAAAAGAAGGCGATATCCTTGTCGGTAAGGTAACACCGAAGGGTGAAAAAGACCTTTCTGCTGAAGAACGTCTCCTTCACGCGATCTTTGGAGATAAATCTCGTGAAGTGCGTGATACTTCTCTTCGTGTGCCTCACGGTGGAGATGGAGTCGTTCGCGATGTTAAGATCTTTACACGTGCAAACGGAGATGAATTGCAATCGGGTGTCAACATGTTGGTTCGTGTTTACATCGCACAAAAACGCAAGATCCGCGTCGGAGATAAGATGGCCGGTCGTCACGGAAACAAAGGGGTTGTGTCTCGTATTGTTCCAGTTGAAGACATGCCTTACCTTCCAGACGGTACACCAGTTGATATCATGTTGAACCCTCTTGGGGTGCCATCACGTATGAATATCGGTCAGGTTATGGAACTTCACCTTGGTATGGCCGCTCGTAACTTGGGTATCCACATCGCAACACCAGTCTTTGACGGAGCAAGCTCAGAAGACCTCTGGGATACTGTGAAAGAAGCTGGTATGGATAGTGATGCCAAGACGATTCTTTACGATGGACGTACAGGTGAGCCATTTGACAACCGTGTCTCTGTCGGTGTCATGTACATGATCAAGCTCCACCACATGGTTGATGATAAACTCCATGCCCGTTCAGTCGGACCTTACTCAATGGTTACCCAACAACCACTCGGAGGGAAAGCTCAATTTGGTGGACAACGTTTCGGGGAAATGGAAGTGTGGGCCCTTGAGGCTTATGGTGCATCAAATGTTCTTCAAGAAATCTTGACCTACAAGTCAGATGATGTCAACGGACGTTTGAAAGCTTATGAAGCAATTACCAAAGGTAAACCAATTCCAAAACCAGGTGTACCAGAATCCTTCCGCGTTCTTGTCAAAGAATTGCAATCTCTTGGTCTTGACATGCGTGTCTTGGACGAAGATGATCAAGAAGTGGAACTTCGTGACCTCGATGAAGGGGAAGACGATGATGTGATTCATGTGGATGACCTTGAAAAAGCACGTGAAAAAGCAGCCAAGGAAGCAAAAGCAGCCTTTGATGCTGAAGAATCAGAAAAATAATCAGTAAAAATGATTGTCTTGTGAGAAACCAATGCTTCTGACAGGATGATTCGATAACAAGATACAGACACAAGGAGGTGGCAAGAAAGTTTTCTTTCTTTCCCCACCTAAGCTGTATCCAAATGAAACAAGTATGAAAACAAGGAAAGGTAAGAAATAGTGGTTGATGTAAATCGTTTTAAAAGTATGCAAATCACCCTAGCTTCTCCAAGCAAGGTCCGTTCATGGTCTTATGGAGAGGTCAAGAAACCTGAAACAATCAACTACCGTACATTGAAACCAGAACGTGAAGGTCTCTTTGATGAAGTCATCTTTGGACCTACAAAAGACTGGGAATGTGCGTGTGGGAAATACAAACGGATCCGTTACAAAGGGATCGTTTGTGACCGCTGTGGGGTTGAAGTAACACGTGCCAAGGTTCGTCGTGAACGTATGGGACACATCGAGTTGAAAGCGCCTGTATCACACATCTGGTACTTCAAAGGCATCCCTTCTCGTATGGGATTGACCTTGGATATGAGCCCTCGTGCCCTTGAAGAAGTCATTTACTTCGCAGCTTACGTGGTGATCGATCCAAAAGATACACCACTTGAGCACAAATCCATCATGACAGAACGTGAATACCGTGAACGCTTGCGTGAATACGGACCAGGTTCCTTTGTAGCTAAGATGGGTGCAGAAGCGATCCAAGACCTCTTGAAACAAGTGGATTTGGAAGCTGAAATTGCTCTCTTGAAAGAAGAATTGAAGACTGCAACTGGTCAAAAACGTGTGAAGGCTGTTCGTCGTTTGGATGTCTTGGATGCCTTCTACAAATCTGGTAACAAGCCAGAATGGATGGTTCTCAATATCCTTCCGGTTATTCCACCAGATCTTCGTCCGATGGTCCAATTGGATGGTGGCCGTTTTGCTGCCTCTGACTTGAACGACCTCTATCGTCGTGTGATTAACCGGAACAACCGTTTGGCACGTTTGCTTGAGTTGAATGCCCCTGGTATCATCGTGCAAAACGAAAAACGGATGCTCCAAGAAGCCGTTGATGCTTTGATCGATAACGGTCGTCGTGGTCGTCCGATCACAGGACCAGGTAGCCGTCCACTCAAATCATTGAGCCACATGCTCAAAGGGAAACAAGGACGCTTCCGTCAAAACTTGCTCGGTAAACGGGTTGACTTCTCAGGACGTTCTGTTATCGCCGTTGGTCCAACTCTTAAGATGTACCAATGTGGTGTGCCACGTGAAATGGCGATCGAGCTCTTCAAACCATTCGTGATGCGTGAAATCGTTGCGCGTGATATCGTGCAAAACGTTAAAGCTGCAAAACGCTTGGTCGAACGTGGAGATGAACGCATCTGGGATATCCTAGAAGAAGTGATCAAAGAACACCCAGTTCTCTTGAAC
>JAQCUL010000028.1:0-20445 GCA_027685415.1 Streptococcaceae bacterium AF13-5-6.0 | reverse complement strand
TCACAGGACCAGGTAGCCGTCCACTCAAATCATTGAGCCACATGCTCAAAGGGAAACAAGGACGCTTCCGTCAAAACTTGCTCGGTAAACGGGTTGACTTCTCAGGACGTTCTGTTATCGCCGTTGGTCCAACTCTTAAGATGTACCAATGTGGTGTGCCACGTGAAATGGCGATCGAGCTCTTCAAACCATTCGTGATGCGTGAAATCGTTGCGCGTGATATCGTGCAAAACGTTAAAGCTGCAAAACGCTTGGTCGAACGTGGAGATGAACGCATCTGGGATATCCTAGAAGAAGTGATCAAAGAACACCCAGTTCTCTTGAACCGCGCACCGACCCTTCACCGTTTGGGGATCCAAGCTTTTGAACCTGTCTTGATTGACGGGAAAGCCCTTCGCTTGCACCCACTTGTCTGTGAAGCCTACAATGCCGACTTTGACGGTGACCAAATGGCCATCCACGTACCGCTTTCAGAAGAAGCTCAAGCAGAAGCTCGCATCTTGATGTTGGCTGCTGAGCACATCTTGAATCCAAAAGACGGTAAACCAGTTGTTACCCCATCTCAGGATATGGTATTGGGGAACTACTACCTCACTATGGAAGAAGCTGGTCGTGAAGGCGAAGGCATGGTCTTCAAAGACCGTGATGAAGCGGTCATGGCCCTTCGCAATGGCTATGTTCACTTGCATACCCGTGTCGGAATTGCGACAGATAGCTTGAACAAACCATGGACAGAAGCGCAACAACACAAGATTCTCTTGACAACTGTTGGTAAGATCCTCTTTAACGATATCATGCCTGCAGAGCTTCCATATCTTCAAGAGCCAAACAATGCCAACTTGACAGAAGGCGTTCCAGCTAAGTACTTCTTGGAACCTGGTCAAGATGTCAAAGCAGCGATTGAGAAATTGGAATTAAACGTTCCATTCAAGAAGAAAAATCTTGGAAATATCATTGCAGAAATCTTCAAACGCTTCCGTACAACTGAAACGTCTGCTTTCTTGGACCGCTTGAAAGACTTGGGTTACCATCATTCAACCCTTGCTGGTTTGACAGTGGGGATTGCCGATATTCCAGTCGTTGAAGACAAGGCAGAAATCATTGAAGAATCTCACAAACGTGTGGAACAAATTACCAAACAATTCCGTCGTGGTTTGATCACAGATGACGAACGCTACAATGCCGTTACAGCTGAATGGCGTGCAGCCCGTGAGAAATTGGAAAAACGCTTGGTGGATAACCAAGATCCGAAGAACCCAATCGTTATGATGATGGACTCTGGAGCCCGTGGTAACATCTCAAACTTCTCGCAACTTGCCGGTATGCGTGGTTTGATGGCCGCTCCAAACGGACGGATCATGGAATTGCCAATCCTGTCAAACTTCCGCGAAGGTTTGTCAGTACTCGAAATGTTCTTCTCAACTCACGGTGCCCGTAAAGGGATGACCGATACGGCCTTGAAGACAGCCGACTCAGGTTACTTGACGCGTCGTTTGGTTGACGTGGCCCAAGACGTCATTATCCGTGAAGATGACTGTGGAACAGACCGTGGACTTGTGATCCGTGCCATTACTGATGGTAAGGAAATGATCGAGCCACTCGAAGAACGCTTGACTGGTCGTTATACCAAGAAATCTGTTAAACACCCTGAAACAGGTGAAGTCATCGTTGGTCCAGATACTTTGATTTCAGAAGACCTAGCACGTGAAATTGTCAAAGCTGGTGTTGAAGAAGTCACTATCCGCTCTGTCTTTACATGTAACACCCGCCATGGTGTCTGCCGTCACTGTTATGGTATCAACTTGGCGACTGGTGATGCGGTTGAAGTGGGTGAAGCAGTCGGAACTATCGCTGCCCAATCTATCGGGGAACCTGGTACACAGTTGACCATGCGTACCTTCCACACGGGTGGGGTTGCCTCAAATACCGATATCACGCAAGGTCTTCCTCGTGTCCAAGAAATCTTTGAAGCCCGCAATCCAAAAGGGGAAGCGGTCATCACTGAGGTCAAAGGGGAAGTCACAGCGATCGAAGAAGATGCTTCTACACGGACCAAGAAAGTCTTTGTTAGCGGAGCAACTGGTGAGGGCGAATACGTTGTCCCTTACACTGCCCGCATGAAAGTCGAAGTGGGAGATCAAGTTTCTCGTGGTGATGCTCTAACAGAAGGATCTATTCAACCAAAACGTCTCCTTGCCGTTCGTGATGTCTTGTCTGTTGAAACTTACCTTCTTGCGGAAGTACAAAAAGTATACCGTAGTCAAGGGGTAGAAATCGGCGACAAACACATCGAGGTAATGGTGCGTCAAATGATCCGTAAAGTACGTGTCATGGATCCAGGAGATACAGACCTTCTCATGGGTACTCTGATGGACATTACAGACTTTACAGATGCTAATAAGGATGTCCTTATCTCTGGTGGAGTTCCTGCGACTGCTCGTCCAGTCCTTATGGGAATCACCAAAGCCTCTCTTGAAACCAACAGTTTCTTGTCAGCGGCTTCCTTCCAAGAAACTACTCGTGTTCTTACTGACGCAGCGATCCGTGGTAAGAAAGACCATCTCCTTGGACTTAAGGAAAATGTTATCATTGGTAAGATTATTCCTGCAGGTACAGGGATGGCTCGTTACCGTAACTTGGAACCACAAGCGATTAATGAAGTTGAAATCATCGAAGAAGTGCCATTGACAGATGGAACAGCCGATGAAGTTCAAACAGCTGAAGTCGTAGAAGAATAAGAAAATTAGTCGGAACTACAAGTTCCGGCTTTTTTTTTGAAAAAATTATAAAAATTTATTATTTGAAAAATAATTGTATAATTATTTAATTATTTTTTTACCAAAAATATTAGCCCGGTAAAAGTCGTGCTGTAAATACTTACAATTAGTGATTATATGGATATGTATTCTAAACACCAAAATAATAAAATGACTAACTATTAGTAATTTCTTTATAAAACCCAAAATCGGTTTGACATTTAAAGTCATTGGCGGTAGAATGAAAAAAGATGTACACAAATTAAAAAAATGTCGAATTACATGCATGTCGACGGGGGAAGTTTATGGGAAAATTGAAAATTATGGTTGTGTTTGGGACGCGACCGGAGGCCATTAAAATGGCCCCTTTGGTGTTGGAGTTGCAAAAACAGAGGGAGACCATTGAGACCATCACAGTGGTCACTGCCCAGCACCGTCAAATGCTGGACCAGGTCTTAGAAACCTTTAACATCGTACCTGATTACGATTTGGATATTATGGGGAAAAGCCAAACTTTATTAGACATTACCTCTAAAATTCTGAATCAATTAGATCCAGTTATCAAAAAAGAAAAGCCGGATATGGTGCTCGTCCATGGAGATACGACAACCACCTTTGCGGCAAGTCTGGTTGCATTTTACAATCAAGTCCGCCTTGGTCACGTCGAAGCTGGTTTGAGAACCTTTGATAAATATTCACCGTATCCAGAAGAGATGAACCGTCAAATGACAGATGATTTAGCGGATCTGTATTTTGCGCCGACTGGCGAAAGTAAGGCCAATCTCTTAAAAGAAAATCATCCGGAATCCTCTATTGTGGTGACAGGAAATACTGCTATTGATGCGCTGAAACTCACGGTTCAAGAGGACTATCATCACGAAGTACTGGATCAAGTAGACCCAGCTAAAAAAGTCATCCTGGTCACCATGCATCGAAGAGAAAATCAAGGAGCTCCCATGAGAGCGGTCTTTGGAGCTCTGAGAGAAATGGTGGATCAAGAACCGGATATTGAAGTGGTTTACCCAGTGCATCTTAGTCCAGCGGTCCAAGAGGCGGCAAACGATCTATTAGGAGATCATGATCGGATCCATCTCATTGCACCTTTAGATGTGCTTGATTTCCACAACTTGGCTTCGAGAAGTTACTTTATCATGTCGGATTCAGGTGGGGTGCAAGAGGAGGCACCATCATTAGGAAAACCGGTATTGGTATTGCGCGATACAACGGAACGCCCAGAAGGGGTCAAAGCGGGAACTTTGAAATTAGTTGGAACGGATCCTGCCGTCATCAAAACGACGATGACAGAGCTCTTAACCAACGAAAGCCTGTATCTTCAAATGGCAAATGCCCGAAATCCTTATGGGGATGGAAGAGCTTCTGAGCGAATCGTACAAGCCATTAAACATTACTTTGGCCAGGGAGAGGCTGCCGAAGAATTTCATGAGGGAGAGAAAGAATAAATGAAAAAAACGGAAAAGTTAAGTAGATGGTTGCTGATTTTGATTGTTTTCGAAGTACTTCTTTTACTTTACTGCTTGTTTTTTGCAAGAGAGATTCTGATTGAAGAAGGATTATTCTTTGTTTTAGGATTATTTTCTGCTATTGTTTTATCGGATTTATTGTTGACATGGACCATCCTGTTGTCATTTGCCCTTGGGATTGTCTTTTTGGTGGCGGGTGTTGTCTATATCCCATTTCATCAAGCCTTGCTCTTGCTCTTTAGTTTTCCGATCTTGATTGGAATCTTGACCCGAATTCGCTATCACCTCTTTAAAGAGATTGCAAAAGTGAAGGATCAAGAGCCAGAAGCTTACGCAGATTACCGCAACCGCATTGCTTCTTATGGCGGACAAACCAATGATACGATTCAGGCCTTACTCATTCACTGGTCGCACGAGGAATTGTTCTTCCAATTGCAACCGAGAGAGTACAATCGGACCTTGAACCAAATCAACTATTTGTTAACGCATCATCTGAAGCCAAATGAAAGCTTGTATTATGTATCAGACGGTAATTTCTTGATTTTATCTTCTGATAGCGAGCGGGATCTGAAGAGCGATTATATGACGGTCTTAAAACCACAGTTGGAAGGACTGGTTTTCCAAGGAGAAGATGGGGTTCAGGGCATCCAATTTCAGTCAGGATTTCTTGTAGTGGATCAATCCAATCGAACCAAATACCATCGCTATAAAGAAATGATTCGTTACTTAAAACGTCAACTTGAAACAGATATTATTGTGGAATATTAGGAGGAAAACATGTCTCTTACAAATATATTTTTTAATATAGCTGTAGGCATCAGTGTATTTTTTGCCTTGTGCTTTATTGTATTATTTGTAGCTTATACGGTGATTTACCGCCGTGTCAATAAAAACTTTAAGGCGGTGGACCATGATTAGTCAAATTGTGATGATTATTGCCTTGATTTCGATTTGGTTATCCCTAGCCTGGGGCTTAGTAATCCTCTTTTCAGCCGTTCATTTTTGGTTTAAACACAGTGATTTTCGTGTCAATACGGATCCGCTTCCTTATTATCCAAAAGTGACCATCGTCGTGCCCGCCCATAATGAAGATGTGGTCATTGCACAAACAGCCAAAGCGATCCTTGATATGAAGTACCCACATGATCGTGTAGAATTACTGCTCTTTGCGGATAATTGTTCCGATCGCACCTATGAAGAGTGTTTGGCGGTTAAAGCATTGCCAGAGTATGCAGGACGTGATTTGACCATTATCAATCGAAGTGGGACAGGTGGGAAAGCCGGTGTGCTAAATGACGCTTTGGCGATGGCGACTGGAGACTATATCTGCGTCTATGATGCAGATGCCATGCCTGAAAAGAACGCTCTTTATTTCCTGGTGAAGGAAGTCCTCAAAGATCCAGAACGTCATGTGGCTTCTTTCGGCCGCAATAAAACGCGGAATGCCAATCAAAACTTCTTGACCCGCTGTATCAACCAAGAGATTGTTGTCACCCAACGGGTCCACCATGTGGGCATGTGGCATCTCTTTAAGATTGGACGGATTCCAGGAACCAACTTCATTATTCAAACCGAATTTGTCAAGAGTATTGGAGGATGGAAAAACGGTGCCTTGACTGAGGATACGGATATTTCCTTCAAGATTATGCAAAGTGGGAAGTTGATTGTGCTAGCCTATAATTCAGAAGCTTTCCAACAAGAGCCAGAGACTCTGAAGAGTTACTATATGCAACGGAAACGTTGGGCCAAAGGGAATTATGAAGTGGTTCTTTCCAACTTCAAGCATTTATTTGGTAAGGGAAATTGGCGCGTGAAGTTAGAAGTGACCAACTATTCCTGTGTCTTCTTCTGGTTTAATGCGGCCATCGTCTTATCGGACTTGATCTTTTTTGCCAATATTCTGGCTATGTGTATCCATACAGTGGTGCCAGGTGTGCAAATTCCATTTGCCTTTGATTCTGAAAATATCTACATTGCGCAATTGATGCTCTTCAATTGGATCTTGATGATCGGGCTTTACCTGCTTCAGATTAATGTAGCTCTTGCTTCACAATTTGGTCAAGCCACTACCAAGCAAATTTGGTTGGCTTTGGCTGCCTATTTCACCTATTCTCAACTGTTTATCATTGTGTCGATAGATGCTATCTCTTCGATTGTGATGGATAAACTATTGCACCGGAAAGAAACCAAATGGGTTAAAACAAAACGATTCGCAGGATAGGAGAGATTATGAATACGAAAAAGATGAGATATGTATGGTTTCTAGTCATCCTTTGCATTTTCTGTTTGACCTTGTTTTTAGCGAGAACGAGAAGTAAGGTGGAGATGCGAAACCGAATTTATCGTCAGTGGAATGAGCATTTTGTTGTTTCAAAAGGGAAAGAATCCTATGTTCGAACCACCAATGATAGCAATCAAACGGTAGTGTTATCCGAGGCGCAAAGTTATGGAATGCTCATTACTGTTGCAGCTGCCGAAAAAGGACAAGCCCAACAAGCAGACTTTGACCGACTCTATCACTATTATCTAAATCATCGCTTGGAAGGTACCCAATTGATGTCTTGGAAACAAACCATCAGTAATGGAAAAGCAAAGGATGAGGATCATAACGCCACAGATGGAGACCTCTACATCGCCTATGCTCTTCTAAAAGCTGCTCAGCAATGGCCAAAGCAAGCTAAAGACTACCAGGCTCAAGCCAAAGCGATTTTAGAAGATATTCTCGCACACAACTACAATGAAGAAACTGGTGTGTTAACGGTGGGGAATTGGGCCAATCAGGACTCGGAGTTTTATCATTTGATGCGGACGTCTGATACATTGCCAGCGCAATTCCAGATCTTTTATGAAGTGACAAAAGATTCGAAGTGGTTGGATATCAAAGAAAAGATGTTGCAACAACTCCAAACGATCAGCTCCCAAACCAAAACAGGTTTACTACCTGATTTCATCTGGGTAGATGAGCAAGGAACGCGCGTAGCGGATCCAAAGACGATTGAATCCAAATATGATGGTGCCTACTCGTATAACGCTTGTCGCCTTCCATACAACCTTGTTCAAAGTAAGGACAAAACCAGTCAAAAATTGGTGAAAAAGATGCTTAACTTTTTCAAGAGTCAAAGAAACCTGTATGCAGGTTATGATTTGAAAGGGAAGGCCCTGAACAATCATCAGGCAGCAAGCTTTTTGGCACCGATTGTCTATGCCTCTGAACATGAAAAAGGCTATTTGAAGTTGGTTCAACAGAACAAGTATATCTTTACACAAGATCTACCTCTGAACAACTATTACGATGCAACCATGACAACCATGATTGCACTAGAATTGTTCTAAATACTTGAGAAAAGAGAGTTCCCCAAGATGGCTCGCCATTTTGTTGGGACTCTCTTCTTTTGATTCTCGAAAAAAGGACCCAATAGCAATTAGGTAGTCTATTTTTGAAAAATAATGGTGAAAATCGCCTGAAAACTACCTGAAAAATCATGCTCTGAGCAGAAAACTTTTATTCTCAAAGGATTTTCTATATAATAGAGGATACAAAGGATGGAAGAGTTTATGTATCGAGTGATTGAAATGTACGGGGACTGTGAACCCTGGTGGTTTTTAGAAGGTTGGGAAGAAGATATCGTGAGTAGTCGGAAGTTTGAAGACTATTACCAGGCTTTGAAATACTACAAGCAGAAGTGGTTGGAGTTAAATGAGCATTTTCCAAGTTATAAGAGTCGGAGTGACCTCATGACGATCTTTTGGGATACCAAGGAGCAAGAGTGGTGTGAGGACTGCAGTGAAGATGTGCAGCTTTTCCACTCGATTGTCCTCTTAGAAGACGAGCACAAGATCCCTAAAAGCAAGCTCCGACCAGGCTACGAAAAGGAAAGAGGCAGTCGCAAACACCGTTCTTGTCAATATACACTCGATTCAAAAAAGGGGACAACCCTGTCATAAGAGACATTCGGAAGATTTTTTAGAGCGATCTAGAAAGTCTTCTTTTTTTGTCTTCTTTTTCGAATAGTATAAGTGAGAGGAGGAACTATGGTTCAAGAAATTGCAAAAAAACTGATCCGCATGGGGAAAAAGGAAGAAGCTCAGGATCTTTACTTCATTCCTCGGAAGGAGGAGTACCAGGTTTTTATGAGGGTGGGAGACGAGAGGCGATTTGTGCAGTCTTTCCCTTTTGAGGACATGATGGCTATTATCAGCCACTTTAAGTTCGTGGCAGGGATGAATGTGGGAGAAAAAAGGCGCAGCCAGCTAGGGTCGTGTGATTACCCATTAGAGGATGGAGTGGTATCGATCCGCTTGTCGACGGTGGGGGATTATCGTGGCTATGAAAGCTTGGTCATTCGGCTCTTGCATGATGAGGAACGTGAATTGCGGTTTTGGTTTGACCAGTTGCCGGACTTGCAGAAGAAATTGGCTGGTCGTGGCCTCTATCTCTTTGCAGGTCCTGTTGGTTCGGGAAAGACCACTCTCATGCATGCGTTGGCGCAAGAGCGCTTTGCGGACCAGCAAGTCATGTCTATTGAAGACCCTGTCGAGATCAAGCAGGACAATATGCTTCAACTTCAGCTGAATGACCAGATCGGCATGACCTATGACAACCTGATCAAACTCTCCTTACGCCATCGGCCGGACCTTCTCATTATTGGAGAGATCCGAGATAGGGAAACAGCTCGTGCGGTCGTACGAGCTAGTTTGACAGGAGTCACCGTCTTCTCTACTATTCATGCGAAAAGCGTTCGAGGTGTTTATGAGAGGCTCTTAGAACTTGGAGTGAGTGAGGAAGAACTCAAGATTGTTTTACAAGGTATTTGCTACCAACGATTAATTGCAGGAGGAGGTGTGGTCGATTTTGCGACGGAAAACTACCAAGAGCACTCAGCCAGCCGCTGGAACCAACAAATGGATCTCTTGGCTCAATCGGGATATATCCAGCTGGCTCAGGCCCAAGCCGAAAAAATTATCTACCGCTAAACAAAAGCAAATCATCGAATTGTTTTTGAATCTTTATTCAAGTGGTTTTCACCTATCTGAGATTGTCGATTTTCTGGATCGCTCTCACCTAGTGGAGAGTCGTTTGGTTTCCCAGATGCGAGAGGATCTCTCGCGGGGGCGGAGTTTTTCAGAGATGATGGCAGGGATCGGTTTTTCAGATGCGGTCACGACACAGCTGTCTCTCGCTGAGCTCCATGGCAATCTTGCATTGAGCTTGGAGAAAATCAGTGCTTACCTAGAAAACATGCGCAAGGTCAAGAAAAAGCTGATTGAGGTGAGCACCTATCCTCTTATCTTGCTTGGGTTTTTAGTTCTGATTATGCTAGGATTGCGCAATTATTTGCTTCCTCAAATGGATGCTCAAAATATTGGGACGCAATTGATCAGTTCCTTCCCCCAACTCTTTTTGGCCTTAGGAGTGGGACTGGTGACCTTCTTCTTACTCGGCTTTCTCTATTACCGCCAGTCAGGAAAGATCAAGGTTTTTAGAACCTTGTCTCATCTGCCTTTCGGGAAAGGCATGATTCAAGCTTATTTGACAGCCTATTATGCCAGAGAATGGGGCAATCTGATTGGGCAAGGATTGGAGCTGTCTCAGATTTTTTCCATGATGCAGGACCAAAAATCCCAGCTTTTTCAAGAGATTGGAAGGGACTTAGCTCTCTCTTTAGACCGTGGGCAATCCTTTTCAGAGACGGTCAGGGGGTATCCTTTTTTCAAAAAAGAATTGCCCCTTATGATTGAATATGGTGAAGTCAAATCAAAGCTCGGAAGTGAACTAGAGATCTACGCTGAAAAAACATGGGAAGATTTCTTTCGTCGGGTTCACAAGGCCATGAATGTGATACAACCCTTGGTGTTTGTCTTTGTGGCTCTTGTGATTGTCTTACTCTATGCAGCCATGTTGCTGCCGATTTATCAAAATATGGAGGTTCATTTATGAAAACATTAAAAACCTATAAGGTTAAAGCCTTTACGCTGATTGAAATGTTGGTGGTCTTATTGATCATCAGTGTGCTCTTATTGCTCTTTGTGCCGAATTTGACCAAGCAAAAAGACTCCGTGAAAGAGACAGGAAATGCAGCGGTTGTGAAGGTGGTCGAAAGCCAGGCTGAATTGTACGAGCTCAATCATACCAATGACCAAGCTACTCTAGCAAAGCTGATTGCTGATGGAAATATTACCAACAAACAAGCAGAGTCCTACCGTGCCTATTATGCGAAAAATAGTGGAGAAACTCGTGCGGTTGCAGATTAAGGCCTTCACCTTGGTGGAGACCCTTCTGACCTTGATGATCGTTAGTTTTATCTATCTGGGCTTATCGGGATCGATCAAGACGAGCTTTCAGCAGGTGGAAGAAAAAGTATTTTTTGCAGAGTTTGAACACCTCTATCAAGAAAGCCAAAAGATAGCCTTGGCAAGGCAAACGGAATTGGATGTTGAAGTGACTGCAAGGAAGATTCAAACGCCCTACCAGACGGTGGAGATTCCTGATTCTATCATTTTGCAAGATCCTAAAACTATTCGTTTAGACCGTGCAGGTGGCAATTCATCCCTGGCCAATGTTCACTTTCAGACACAGAGAGGAGTGGTGACCTATCAACTGTCGCTTGGAAATGGGAAAATTAAAAAAAGCATCCGTTCCCGCTAGTATTCTCATAGAATCTTTGGTAGCCTTGGGTTTATTTGCCATGATTACGACCTTATTGTTAGGGGAGATCCGGCGTTCGCGCAAGGAGCGACTAGCGGATTTCAAAGAGGTAGAGGTCTTATCTGTCGCTCAAATGGCGCTTCAGACAGGGCAAAATCATCTAGAGGCCAATGGTATTCAGGTTCAAGTCGAAAAAGATGCCGATCAACTCACGGTCTATCATCAAGGAAAGGTGGTACTGCATGTGGAATAAAGGAAAGGTCAAGGCCTTTACCCTGCTCGAAGCCTTGGTCGCTCTCTTGGTGCTTAGTGGGGGAGTGTTAGTCTTTCAAGGCTTGACCAAGCTCCTGCATACTGAATTGGACTACCAGGCGCATCAAAAGCAGGAAGAATGGATACTTTTTCAGCAACAATTGCAGGTGGAATTGGACCGGAGTCATTTTGAAAAAGTAGCGGACAATCATATCTACTTGGTTCAGGATCAAAAACCAATTGCTATTGGCCAATCTAAAGGAGATGATATCCGAAAAACAGATGACAAGGGCAGGGGCTATCAGCCTATGATTTCAGGGGTTCACTCTAGCCAAATTTGGCAGGAGGGAGAGTTGATTCATCTGCGGTTGAATTTCGAAGAGGGTCTAGAAAGGGAGTATGTCTACCATGTGGTACCATCGATGCAAAATGAAAAAAGTTAAGGCTGGTGTCTTGCTTTACGCTCTCTTGATGGCAGCTATTTTTAGTCTCTTGCTTCAGTTTTACTTGCACCGTCAGGTTGCGGAAAGACGGATCTTAAAGACGAGTCAAGATCGCCTTCGGGCCTATGCTTTGGTGCAAATGGCTCTTGAAAAGAGAAAGAGTGATGAGAAGACATCAGAGATTCATTTAAAGTCTGGAGTTGTTCAGCTACAGCAGGACACTGGTTTTCTTCATGCTCAGGCTAAGATGAATGGCGAAAGCTATGAGTTTGTCCTTCCTGTAAGGGAAGAAAAGGAAAGCAAGAAGAGTCAAAAAGAAAAGAAGAAGACACAGAAAGATAAGGAGAAGGTAGAGACCGAAACGCCTTCTGAAGAGACGCCAAACGAGACCAAGGAACCATCAGAAAATAGCGAAAAAGACTAATTTTTGGTATGATAGGGTGCGGAGGAAATCATGAATTTCGAAAAAATTGAACAAGCTTATACCTATCTATTAGAAAACACTCAAAGTATTCAAAATGAATTGTCGACCAACTTTTATGACGCCTTGATTGAACAAAATGCCATGTATTTGGAGGGCAAGACGGATCTAGACATTGTTAATAACAATAGCAAAAAATTAAAAGAACTAGGTTTAAGTAAGGAAGAATGGCGCAGAGCCTACCAATTCCTTTTTATGAAAGCTGCTCAGACAGAACCTTTACAAGCGAATCACCAGTTCACACCAGATGCGATTGGTTTTATCATTACATTTTTGATCGATCAGTTGGCCAAAAGCGACCAACTGGATGTCTTAGAAGTGGGAAGTGGAACCGGAAATCTCGCTGAGACTATTGTCAACAATAGTCGCCTCACGATTGATTACTTAGGATTGGAAGTAGATGATCTTTTGATTGACCTATCTGCTAGTATCGCAGATGTGATGGAGTCTAGTGTTGTCTTTGCACAAGGCGACGCGGTGCGTCCGCAAGTGTTGAAAGAAAGTGACTTGATCGTTAGTGATCTTCCTATTGGATACTATCCAGATGATGCAATTGCCCAGCGCTATCAGGTAGCGAGCTCCGAAGGCCATACCTATGCCCATCACCTCATGATGGAACAGGCTCTGAAATACCTGAAACCTCAAGGAGTAGCCATCTTTTTAGCTCCAAACAACCTCTTGACGAGCCCTCAGAGTGATCTTTTAAAAGCTTGGCTAACAGACAAGGCTCAACTCCTTGCCATGCTGACCTTGCCAGAATCTCTCTTTTCAAATCCAGCCTATGCTAAGACGATTTTCGTCCTACGAAAACAAGAAGAAGAGTCTGTTCAGCCCTTTGTCTATCCGTTTACCGATCTCCAGGATCACGACCAGGTGGTTCACTTTATGGAAAGTTTCCAAAACTGGTTAAAGGATAGTGAAATTTGATCAAAGATCTGATATAATAGAGGAAGTGAAAACGCTTAATGAGGTGAATATATGTCGAAAACAATTTCTATTAATGCAGGAAGCTCTAGTTTGAAATGGCAATTGTACCAAATGCCAGAGGAAACTGTTCTTGCAAAAGGGTTGATTGAACGGATCGGTTTGAAAGATTCTATTTCAACTGTTAAATTTGATGGACGCTCTGAAAAACAAGTATTAGATATCCAGGATCATACACAAGCTGTAAAAATTTTGTTGGATGATTTGATTCGCTTTGATATTATCAAATCCTACGATGAGATTACAGGTGTGGGCCACCGCGTCGTTGCTGGTGGAGAATACTTCAAGGATTCTGCCTTGGTAGATGACGAAGTCCTTCGAAAAGTAGAAGAATTGTCTTTGTTAGCACCTCTTCATAATCCTGCAAATGCAGCTGGAATTCGTGCCTTTAGAGAGATTTGTCCAAATATTACCAGTGTTGTGGTATTTGATACTTCTTTCCATACAACCATGCCGGAAAAAGCTTATCGTTACCCTCTTCCAACTAAATATTACACAGAAAATAAGGTCCGTAAGTACGGCGCTCATGGAACCAGTCATCAGTATGTAGCTGGTGAAGCTGCTAAACTTCTTGGAAAACCATTAGAAGAATTGAAATTGATCACCTGCCACGTTGGAAATGGTGTATCTGTTACAGCGGTTGACAAGGGAATCTCTGTCGATACCTCAATGGGCTTCACACCTCTAGGTGGTGTCATGATGGGAACCCGTACAGGGGATCTCGATCCAGCGATTATTCCATACTTGATGGAACATACAGAGGATTTCAATAAACCTGAAGATATTAGCCGCATCCTCAATCGTGAATCCGGTCTTCTGGGTGTTTCTGGATCTTCTAGTGACATGCGGGATATTCATACAGCGATGCATAATGGAGACGAAAAAGCCAAATTGGCTTACGATATCTTTATCGATCGTTTGCAAAAATACATCGGTCAATACTTGGCTGTTTTGAATGGTGCAGATGCCATCATCTTTACAGCAGGAATCGGTGAAAATGCAGTAAACGTTCGTTCTTCTATTATCAATGGCATCAGCTGGTTTGGCTGCAAGGTCGACCCTGAAAAGAACGTCTTTGGAGTTGTCGGAGACATTTCCACAGATGATTCCCGTGTGAAGGTATTGGTGATTCCAACGGATGAAGAGTTGGTGATTGCGCGTGACGTTGAACGTTTCAAAAATCAGTAAACTGAAAAAAAGAGAGAAGGCTGAAGGCGAAAGCCCCAGCCTTCTTATTTTATGCAAGAAAGAGGTTGTCCATTGAAAAAAATACAGTCTTTTGTTCGAAAGCACCCATTATGTAAGAATGCCCTCTGGCTCCTGCTTTTTGTGCCCTTATTCTTTCTTTCACAATTTCCCCTCATCACTATGGTTTATTCCCTTCAAGAAGGAATGGATGCAAGGTGGATCACTATCCTCACTCTCTTGGTAACAGTGATGGTGCTATTTATTTTTTATATAGTCATAAAGAAGAGCCCTCTGGAAAACTTAGATGTTCGGGTCATAACCTGGCCGGCTCTGGGGAGAAATTTTCTTTTTCTTCTCTTGTTGATGGCTAATAACTTGCTAGCCTATCCCTTATTGAAACAAGAGGCAGGTGGTACGACAGCAAACCAAGCGGCTCTGAATGAACTACAATCTCATGCTCCTTTTCTTGCTATGGGTATGATCGTGATCCTTGTCGCTCCGATTCTAGAAGAGCTACTCTGTCGGGCCATTATCCCTCGTTTGATTTTTCGAGGGGCAGAACCAATCGGTTACCTAGCTGGTGCTCTCTTTTTCACTTACTTGCATGGACCGAGTACCCTAGGGGAATGGGTAGCTTACGGAGGCATGTCCTTGATCTTAACTTGGGTGGCTTATCGCTATAAGCGGATTGAGTATAGCATTTGCCTTCACATGACCTTGAATGCGCTGGCTTATTATTATCCGGTGGTCATACTCCTTTGTTTATTGCCAGTATGGAGAGTTTTCTTCCATGATAAATTATGATAAAATGGTAGGTACCAATGAGTTTTGATGCAGAACCATCCTATAGAAGGTCAGAAAAAATCAGAAATCCGTATGGAGAGTAGACTCAGAGGTTTAGAACACTTGTTCTAGCCTCTTTTGTTCGCAATCATGCTGTAGGAAGGGAATCGAAGGAGAACGAAAATGATTGATAATAAATGGCTGAGTGGCCAAGGGACCCTTCTTTGTGGGATCTTAAATGTCACTCCGGATTCATTTTCTGATGGCGGTAAGTATACGAGTGTGGATACAGCCTTGCAGCAGGCGAGAAAACTGATCCAAGAAGGGGCTCGGATCCTCGATATCGGAGGAGAATCAACCAGACCAGGAAGTCATTATGTGGAGATCCAAGAAGAGATTGACCGCGTGGTTCCAGTAATTAAAGCCATTCGGAAAGAAAGTGATGTCTTGATTTCAGTGGATACCTGGAAGTCCCAGGTGGCAGCGGCAGCGCTGGAAGCTGGAGCTGATATTGTCAACGATATTACTGGTTTTCTTGGAGATCCTAAGATGGCTGCTGTGGTTGCGGAGCATGAAGCGAGCGCTATTCTCATGTTTAATCCAGTGATGGCAAGACCGCATCATCCAAGTTCCACTATCTTTCCACGTTTTGGTTTTGAACCAGTCTTTTCAGATCAAGAACTTCAACAGATGGCTCAAGAACCGATTCAAGACTTGATGTGGACCTTCTTTGACCGCTCGCTTGCGGTAGCGAAAGCAGCTGGTGTCCAGACGGATCGTATCATGCTGGATCCTGGGATCGGATTTGGTTTGACCAAACGTGAGAACTTACTCTTATTACAAGAACTCGGGACGATTCACCAAAAGGGGTATCCGATCTTTCTAGGAGTCTCCCGCAAACGTTTTGTGGTCAATATTATTGAGGAAGCTGGATTTGAGACAGATCCTGCAACGGAGACTGGTTTTTGGAATCGGGACCTGGCTTCGAGCCATTTGACGAGTATTGCAGCCAGTCAAGGAGTCGAAGTGGTGCGGGTGCATGATATTCCTCTTCACAAGATGGCAGCCAGTCTGGGCCAAGCCATTTTCCAAGCCCAAGAGGCAGCAGATACTAATTTAAAACAATACAAGTAAATGAAGACAAAAGAACATCAGTTGGATCTTCGTTGGCTAGAAGCCTATCGTTCCCAAGATCCACATTTCGGCTTGGAGCGCATGGAAGCTCTCTTAGCTTTGAGAGGAAATCCTCACTTAGACTGTCGGGTCATTCATGTTGCAGGGACCAATGGCAAAGGCTCTACCATTGCTACCTTGTCCCAACTCTTGAGGCAGGCAGGTTTACGCGTTGGAGTCTTTACCTCTCCTTATCTGATCTATTACAATGACCAAATCACCATTAATGGCGAAGCCATTTCAGATCAAGACCTGCAAACCTACCTGGATCGTTACCAGCAACTCTTGGAAACGGAACAAGCAAAGGCGATGTTCCAAGGTTTGACTGAATTTGAGCTGATGACGGCAATTGCCTATGATTATTTTGCGCATGAAGAGCTGGATTATGTGATCATGGAAGTCGGTATGGGGGGACGACTTGACAGTACTAATGTCTGTCAGCCTGTTCTGACCGCGATCACTTCGATTGGCTTGGATCATGTTGCCCTTCTTGGGCCAGATCTGGCTTCCATCGCCCGTGAAAAGGCTGGTATCATTAAGCCAGGAATTCCTCTGGTTCTAGGGAAATTAGAAGCAGAAGCCAGCCAAGTCATTGAAGGCATTGCGATTCAGAAGCAGGCACCGATAACAGCCTATGACAGAGATTACCAAGTTGAGCTAGAGGCCTCTTATCTATCGGGCCAATCCTTTTCTTATCACAGTTCCAAAAGAGAAACAGCCTCTTATCAAGTAGCGCTCTTAGGTCATCACCAGGCCAGAAATGCAGCTCTTGCGATCAGTATCTGTGATGTACTTTTTGAAAGAGAAGGGCGTGAACTCTTGTCAAGAGAGTTAGTGGATGAGGCCTTGCATCAAGTCGTCTGGCCTGGCCGGATGGAAGTGGTCTCGCAGAATCCCATGATCTTACTAGATGGGGCCCATAACCCCCACGCCGTTGTGCCTTTGATCGCAAGTCTTCGGGAACTTTTTCCAAGTCAAAAAAAGACCATTCTTTTTACCTGCATCCGGACAAAAGCCTTAGAAGAGATGCTCATTCAGTGGCAGGAACTAGAAAATAGTCGCTTGATCCTCACGACCTTTGAAGATCCAAGAGCCTATTCTCAAGAAGAGATAAGAGCTGCCGCGAAAAACCATCAGCTTGAGGAAGTCAACTGGCAAGAGTTTCTACAAAACTGGCAAGCTGAAGGCGATGAGCTACTCATTGTAACGGGGTCGCTCTACTTCCTTAGTCAGGTACGACCTTATTTATTAAAAACAGAAAAATCCAACTAGGAGATGATATGGATACAAAGAAAATTGAAGAAGCAGTGAAAATGATCATCGAGGCAGTCGGTGAAGATGAGAACCGTGAGGGACTTCAGGAAACGCCGACCCGCATTGCCAAGATGTACCAAGAAATCTTTGCAGGACTAGGGCAGACAGCAGAAGAGCACCTGTCTAAATCATTTGAAATCATTGATAACAATATGGTGGTCGAGAAGGATATCTTCTTCCATTCCATGTGTGAGCATCACTTTTTGCCATTTTATGGAAAAGTGCACATTGCCTACATTCCAAATGGCCGTGTGGCTGGGCTTTCAAAACTGGCTCGTACGGTCGAGGTTTACGCTAAAAAACCACAGATTCAGGAACGTTTGACGGTAGAAATCGCAGATGCCTTGATGGAATATCTTGGAGCACAAGGAGCACTTGTCTGGGTAGAAGCAGAGCATATGTGTATGAACATGCGTGGTGTCCGTAAACCTGGGACCGCTACAGTGACAACTGCAGCGCGTGGACTGCTTGCGACAGATAAAAACTTAAAAAATGAAGCCTATAAACTCATGGGCCACTAATGGCTGGCTATAAGAGGTGAACAGAGTGGATCAATTACGGATCAAGGACTTAGAGGTATACGCCTATCATGGTGTTTTTCCAGCAGAAAAAGAATTAGGACAACGCTTTGTCCTAGACCTATGGGTAGATTATGAGATGACTCGTGCTGCCCGCACAGGTGATTTGGAAGCTTCAATCCATTATGGGATCTTGGCGGAACAGTTGACCGAGTGGATGCAGGCAGAAAAGATCGATCTGATTGAAACAGTGGCCTTTCAGTTGGTTCAAAAGATTTTCGAAAGCTATGCCTTTGTAGAAAAAGTTCGTCTGGAGTTGAAAAAGCCCTGGGCTCCTGTTCCCTTGCCATTAGAGACTTGTTCTGTGACAATCGAACGGGAGAAAAAACGGGCCTTTATTGGGCTTGGCACCAATATGGGAGATAAACAACTGCAACTAGAGACGGCGCTAGAAAAACTCAAGGATCGAGGCATTCGCCTTCTTCAGACATCCACAAGGATTGAAACAGAACCTTGGGGAGGAGTGGAGCAGGACACCTTTTTGAATCAGGTGGCAGAGGTTGAAACTTGGATGACCCCAGAGGATTTACTAGGGACCTTACTGGCCATTGAGCAGGAAATGGGACGTGTTCGTGAGGTCAAGTGGGGGCCACGTGTGATTGATCTAGATCTGCTCTACATGGAGGACACCATTTGTTACAGTCCGAGCTTGATCTTACCGCATCCTTATGTGGCAGAACGTGCCTTTGTCCTAGAATCTTTGAATGAAATTGCTCCTCATTTTGTGGACCCTGTTCAAAGAAAGCCCATTCGCCAATTATGGGAGGCTGTCAAATAGTCCCTCTTCTTTGCATCATAAAAAAACAATCCCTATTCGAGGGATTGTTGAGAGCGTTGAGAAACGAATCTTTAATAAAATCTAATCAATTCTTTAAAAATTATACTCGTTATAGTTATTCAATCATATTCTGAAACTTTCCGCCGTGAGAAAAGTGCCTGAAACGACTCAGTTTCAGGCACTCGGAATTATTGAGACCTTAGGCTCAATAATTAGTCATGGAACTTCATAGAAGTTCGCTGACGTCCGTACTCACCTAAGGAAAGTTTTTTAAGAAGACTTTGTCTTCAATCTGAACAATTCCTAGAGCAGGGATTGTTTTTGTTTGTCTGAGTTTATTTACGATATAAGCGATCGTATTGGTAGACAGGATCCATGGTGACGTTGATACCGAGCTTGCGAAGGACGTTCTTGTCTTCGTCTGTCAGCATCACGGTTGAATGGGCTTCGCTGCCTTTCAACTTGCCTAATTCTTGCATAGCAAGCTTAGCATCTTCGTTGCTCATGGCTGTAATGGCAAGGGCAATGAGGATCTCGTTCGAGTGAAGACGAGGGTTACGGCTACCCAAATGATTGATCTTCAAGCCTTGGATAGGTTGGACGTATTCTGGCTCGATTAATTTGGTTTCTTTATCAATATGCGCCAATTTCTTGATCGCATTGATCAAGAGGGCTGCCGTTGGACCAAAGAGATCAGAGGTTTTTCCGGTTACCATCTCGCCGTTTGGCAATTCAAGGGCCAAGGCTGGCTCACCTGTTTCTTCTTCTTTTTGGCGGGCAAGCACGGTCACTTTCCGATCATTTGGAGTAATGCCCAAATCATTCATCAAGAGCTCAATCTTCTTGACGGCTCCTTCACCGACACGTTCAGCTTTGACATCCAAGATGGTTTGGTAATAGCGACGGATGATTTCTTGTTGGGAAGCTTCAATCGCAGCGTCATTGTCTACAATGGCAAAGCCAACCATGTTGACACCCATGTCTGTTGGAGAAGCATAAGGAGAGGTTCCTAAGATGCGTTCCAACATGCGCTTCAAAACAGGGAAGATTTCGATATCGCGGTTGTAATTGACTGTTGTTTCCCCGTAGGTTTGGAGGTGGAAGGGATCGATCATATTGACATCGTCTAGATCTGCAGTCGCTGCTTCATAAGCCAAGTTAACTGGGTGGTGCAAAGGAAGATTCCATACTGGGAAGGTTTCAAACTTAGCATAACCGGATTTGATCCCATTTAATTGGTCATGGTACATATTGGACATACAAGTTGCCAGCTTACCAGAACCAGGTCCAGGAGCCGTCACAACGACCAAATTGCGACTAGTTTTAATGTAGTCGTTTTTCCCCATCCCTTCAGGAGAGATGATGTGGTCCATATCAGTCGGATAGCCCTTGATCGGATAGTGGAGATAAGAGGCGATCCCGCTCTTGTCCAGTTGTTTGCGAAAGGCGTCTGCTGCAGCTTGTCCAGCATATTGGGTGATGACGACAGAGCCTACAAAGATCCCTAATTCATTGAATTTGTCGATCAAGCGTAGCACTTCTTGGTCATAAGAAATTCCTAGGTCCCCACGGGCTTTTGAGTGCTCAA
>JAQCUL010000027.1:21799-26406 GCA_027685415.1 Streptococcaceae bacterium AF13-5-6.0 | reverse complement strand
ATCGGTTAATGATTATTACCAGAAAAATCGAGATGTATAGAAAAAGTCACCTCTGCGGGTTTTCCAGGTTGAAGGATTAACTTCAGCTTCTGGCAAGAACTCACATGGGTGACTTTTGTGTTTAATAACGTTTCATGATCATCGGGTGCTTCCTCAGATCACTCGGTTTGGTTTTACTTTGTTTCATGGTCATAATCATATACCATTTCTTTTGGATCTTTTGTTTGACTAATACAAAATAGGTCTTCAAAGGTCTTCGCATTTTTAGCGCCCATTAGGATCATCAGTATAATTTTCTGAATTAGGAGACTGTCCCATCACTATTCGAACTTCGTCTCCCAACTTACGCTGTTCCCATTCATCCGTGAATCCTTTAAATCGCAATTCTGGAACTTTCTTTTTAACTGAATCATCTATTTTCTCCATAGTCCCCACCATTTTATTGGTTTTTCTTGATTTACCTTATCAACAGTCTGGTTGGTTGGTACCAATGGACGAAAGCTGCTAAGAAGGGGTATTAGTGACAATTAATAAAATGCATGAGGTTGGGCATGTTGCCCCACCTCTTTTTATGATATACTAGAGTAGTTTTTGAGACTTGTAAAAAATGTTTTTTTTTAGTTCAAATTTAAAAAAGAAAAGGGGAGAATATGGACATCTTTTTGAAGAGCATATCAGGGATCCTGGTCATCCTGGGCATGATTTTAGTGGGCTTTGTCATTGGTGAAAAAGGTTGGTTTGACGACAAGTCACGTGGCCTACTCGCTAAATTGGTTACTCAAGTTGCTCTTCCCTGCTATATGCTCTACACCATTACGCAACGCTTCACAGCAGCAGATCTACTTAAAATGTTGCCAGCCTTGCGTTTTCCTGCCCTGTCTATGCTTATTTTGCTTGGCATCGCGACAGCAGTAGCCAGAATTTTTGCAGTGAGACAGGACCGCCGTGGCCTCTTTATTTCCATGTTTTTTAATTCCAATACTATCTTCGTGGGGCTTCCTATTAACCAAGCTCTCTTTGGAGATGCCAGCATTCCTTATGTTTTGATCTATTATATGTGTAATACGACCTTTTTCTGGACCTTGGGGACCTATCTCATTCAGCGAGATGGTGAGGGAGAAGCGCAGTTTGATCTCAAAACCAGTCTGAAAAAAGTCTTTTCTCCGCCCCTCATGGGCTTTCTCTTAGGGATAGTCTTGGTGATGCTGCAGATCAAGTTGCCAGCTTTTCTAGCCAGTGATTTACAGTACCTGGGCAATTTAACAACCCCCTTGTCCATGATATTCATCGGTTTATCAGTGTCCAATGCAGGACTAAAGCAGTTGACTCTGAAAAAAGACCAATTCTTAATCTTGTTAGGTCGCTTCCTGGTTGCCCCTCTCTTGATGGCGACCATCGTCTACTGGGTGCCTCTTCCAAGTTTGATGAAGCAAGTCTTTATCATCCAGTCCGCTATGCCTGTGATGACCAATGCGCCAGTTGTTGCCAGCCTCTACGGAGCTGATAGTGATTATGCAGCCGTCATGGTGACAGAGACGACCCTTGCAACCATGGTGGTGATCCCTATTCTCATGCTGTTGATGGCTTAACAAATAGAAAATACAAAAGCTCAAGTTTTAAAAAAACTTGAGCTTTTCTTATAACAAGGCTAACAAGATGGTAAGGATCAGAGCGATGCCCATCCGAATCAGGTGGTGAGCTGGGTGGAAGTTTCCTTTGTGTTTCCCATTCCAATAGGCCCCGTAGCAAATCAAACCACAGCCGATCAGCCAAAGAACTAGAGCGACAATCGGTAAAAAGAAGTAGAGGATGAGAGATAAGGTCGCAAGGCTACTTCCGATGAGGAGAAATGTATTTCCTAGAGTGTGATTTCCTTTTTTAACTTCAGAAAGAGAAGCCAATAAGTGAAGAAGAGCAAAAGCAAGGGCAAAGAAGGCTGTAAAAAAGCCGAGAAGAATTGGGAAGAACATAGGGTTTCCTTTCTAAGATATGATTGCCTGAGTACTATTTTTTATGACTGATTTTATGAAGAATCATAAATGATACTACAAGATTTAAAATAATAACCAATAAGGTAAAAAGAGAGTAACCATAAAGTTTAATTGGAAATTCATTTTTGAGATTGCAAAGAGCAAACAAACTCGTTAAAATGCCCGTCAACAATCCAGGCACATATTTTCGAATAACGACTGTCTGAATCAGATGTCCTAAGACATGGTAGATATAAGCGATTATGATGCTTGCGTAAATGCTATAGTTGTTAAACTGGTAACTAAGATATAGCGATGTCATTAGGATCAGAAATTGCTCCAAGACAATGGCATTGAAAGCAAAAGGAGTGTAATAAGATAGGATTCGATTGTTTGGATACTGGATTGATATTTTTTTGACAAAGGATGGCATCCAAACGATTTCTTCCAGTTCGTGAAGCATGAAGAGTGATGGAAATAGAAAGTAAAATTGCACGCTGGTCATTGAAAATACTCCCTTCTAGTTCGAGCCCACTTTTAAAATCTCCAAATAAAATTGGATCACTTCTTGTTCGGTGTAGGACTTGCCTTTTTTCAACCACCAGCTGAGGGTTTCGATGAAATGGCTGACGACCAAGTGTTTGAGGTAAGAGTGAGGGAGAGTTGGATGGGCCTTGATGAGTTCGTCGGCTACCATTGGGTAGACATCATGTTCTAGTTCTTTTCGCAGTTGCCGTATAAAATAATCGTTTTTAGAGAGCAAGAGACTGGTCACATGATCTTGATTTTTCTTGAAATGCTGAAAGATATGAGCCAGATAGTCTTGTGGTGAGAGGTGTTCAGCACGCTCAAAGAGATGGTGAAAGAGTTTTTGACAGAGTTCATCTAGCAATAATTCCTTGCTCTCGTAATGGCTGTAAAAGGTCGAGCGCCCCACATCAGCAAGGTCTATAATTTCCTGAACGGTGATGGCCTCGTAGTCTTTTTGGTTGAGTAAGTGTAAGAAAGCTTGATAGATAGCTTTTCGAGTTTTGGTGATGCGACGATCCTGAGTATTCATATGGACAATTTGAACAAATTGTTCAGTAACGGACACCCTAAACAGTTTGCTCCTATCCTTTCTGTTGTGAATGTTAGATAATGATAATGAACATGATGTTCATGAATCTATTATAACAAAGGATTAAGGATTATGAAGACAAAACATGCGGTCTGGATCGCTTTTTTCTTGAATTTGAGTTATGCCATTGTTGAGTTTATTGCAGGAGGGATTTTTGGATCCAGCGCTGTCCTTGCGGATTCGGTCCATGACTTGGGGGATGCGATCGCTATTGGGATCTCCGCCTTTTTGGAGAGCATTTCTAACCGTGAAGAAGACAGCCACTATACCTTGGGCTACAAGCGCTTTAGCCTTTTAGGGGCCATGGTAACGGCAGTGATTCTCATGACAGGGTCCGTTCTGGTTATTTTAGAAAATATAACGAAAATATTTCACCCACAACCTGTCAACGATGAGGGCATTCTCTGGCTTGGAATCATAGCCGTCAGCATCAATGTGCTAGCGAGTCTCGTCATTCGCAAGGGGCAAACCAAGAACGAATCCATTCTCAGCCTGCATTTTCTGGAAGATACTCTGGGCTGGGTGGCTGTCATCCTAATGGCCATTGTCCTCCGATTTACCGACTGGTATATTCTGGATCCGCTCTTATCTCTTGCCATTTCCATCTTTATTCTGTCAAAAGCCATTCCACGTTTTTGGAGCACGCTCAAGATTTTCTTGGATGCCGTGCCAGAAGGAGTAGATATCCAGCAAGTCAAGAGTGATTTGGAGCGGTTGGACCATGTCGCTAGTATCAATCAGCTCAATCTTTGGACCATGGATGGTTTGGAAAAAAACGCCATTGTCCATGTTTGTCTGGAGCATGTCAAGCATATGGAGGTCTGTAAAGAGTCTATCCGCACCTTGCTCAAAGAGAGTGGATTTCAAAATGTTACCATCGAAGTGGATGAAGACTTGGCGACCCACCGCGCCCACAAGCGAAATATCGAAGAACTGGAAGTGGATCAAGGTCATGGGCATGATCATCACCATCATTAATGACGAGTTGGTACGAGCAGAAGCCTAAGAAAAAGTGTATACTGTAGATAAGGAAGCAATAGAAAGTAGGTTGTTCCTATGAAGAAAACAGTTTATACAAAAGCTGGGCAAGTGGGTCTAGTAGAAGTTGAACGTCCGCAAATCGAAGCGCCGGATGATGTTATTCTCCGCATCGTCCGCACATGTGTCTGTGGATCCGATCTCTGGAGCTACCGTAATCCAGATATTGAAGCAGGGCATCAAAATAGTGGCCACGAAGCCATTGGGATTGTCGAAGAAATCGGAGAAGCTATTACAACGGTCAAACCAGGAGACTTTGTCATCGCACCTTTCACCCATGGTTGTGGGGAGTGTGATGCCTGTCGTGCTGGCTACGATGGGACGTGTGACCGTCATATCGGCACCAACTGGTCTGATGGGGTGCAAGCGGAGTACATGCGCTTCGAATACGCCAACTGGGCCCTTGTCAAAATTCCAGGGCAACCATCAGATTATACAGAAGCCATGCTCAAATCTTTCTTGACGCTGGCAGATGTCAT
>JAQCUL010000027.1:0-21789 GCA_027685415.1 Streptococcaceae bacterium AF13-5-6.0 | reverse complement strand
AGCCATGCTCAAATCTTTCTTGACGCTGGCAGATGTCATGCCGACGGGCTACCATGCGGCGCGTGTAGCAGACGTGAAGCCTGGTGACAAAGTAGTGGTCATCGGGGACGGTGCCGTTGGTCAATGTGCAGTGATCGCAGCTAAGATGCGGGGAGCGTCACAAATTGTCCTCATGAGTCGCCACGAAGACCGCCAACAGATGGCTTTGGAATTTGGTGCGACAGCAGTCGTAGCGGAGCGTGGTGAAGAAGGCATTGCCAAGGTCCGTGAAATCCTTGGTGGCGGAGCAGATGCGGCCCTTGAATGTGTCGGTACCGCAGCAGCTGTTGATCAAGCCCTTGGGGTGCTTCATAATGGTGGGCGTTTAGGTTTTGTCGGTGTCCCTCATTACAATAATCGTGCCCTTGGTTCGACCTTCGCCCAAAATATCTCAGTGGCAGGTGGAGCAGCCTCAGTTACTACTTATGACAAACAAGTTTTGTTAAAAGCAGTTCTTGACGGTGATATCAATCCGGGTCGTGTCTTTACTTCAAGCTATAAACTGGAAGATATCGACCAAGCTTATAAGGCTATGGATGAACGCAAGACTATTAAGGCTATGATTGTGATTGAGTAATGAAAAAGTCTAGTAGAAATGAATCTACTAGACTTTTCTTTTATTGTGAAATAAATTCTTATTTCAAATCTGACATCACTTGTTTCTTGGTGAAGGTGCGCTCTTGTTTGTTGGCTAGGGCCTTGATGCGCGCATCTAGGAGAATGGCACGGCCTTCGGCACTTCGGGTATAGACGAGATCATACTTGCCCAGACTCTTTCGGATTTGCTCCACAAAGGCTTGGGCATCTTCTTTTCGTTTGTCAAAGAGGCTTGGTACAGCGAAATATTCTGTTTGATCAGATACCTTTTCCTGTGCTTTCAAGATATAGCGCTGATTTTCAATCGGTGCGAAAAATTCGATCATGGTTTGCGAAAAGACTTCTTTCTCCCGCATGGTTCCGCCCTTCAAATAAATCAGCGTGTTAATGGCATCCTTTCGATCTCGTACGACTTGGATGCGGGTTGCTTGAGTCTGGATCTGACCTGAAAGGAGCAGGGCTTGGTGAATAGCCTGGCCGAAGACTTCTAACCGTTTATAAGGACTCTTATAGAGATAGTAGCGGAGCCAAGCAAGGAGAGCGAGAACAGCTAAAACGACTAGAAGAATTAGAGACGCTTTATTCCCTCCTCCTCTATGTGAATAGTAAAAAAGGTTGGCGAAAGCATCGGTCAAAGCGGCGGCCGTCAGCCAACGAGCCAGCTTTCTAGCGTCAAAAAATAGGGCTAGAGGCAGGAAGTGTTTATCCACTTGGACCTCATTTGTAATCTCCATATTCTCCAGAATCGGAAGAGCTTTTTGCCAGCCGTCTCGGAGTTCTTGACGATGGGTGGAGCGCTCTAAGGTCTCTTCATTGAGTTTTTGCAACTGTTTTTTGGTATAGCGGATATTGTCAAAGGCTAGGCGTTCGATACCGGATTCGATGAAGGGCTCCTTGTAATGGAGACCTAAAAATTGCTTCATCCGTCTTTCTAAGAGCTCCAAATCAGGACTATATTCTTTCAACTGATCAGTGATGGCTTCGATCTCTTCCTTTTCAAGATCGGACTTTTCATACCATTTCTTTAGGGAAAGATTGATGGAGACCAGGTGCCAGATATTGCTGGTCTTGTCTGGATCCTCAGGCCACACTCGGATGGCACGACCTCGCATTTGGTTGCTGAGCATAAAGCTACCGACAAAGCTCGCTAGGATCAGGGAATTGACGCAAGGAGCATCCCAGCCTTCCCCTAGAAGAGACTTGGTTCCAATGACGACTTGGATGAGCCCTTCTTGAAAGAGCTGGGTCACGGCTGTCACCAAATCATGTTGAGAACCAACCAAGCGAACCTTGAGAAAGTCATCAGGAGATAATTGGCCGACACTTTGGTAAGTCAGTCTATTCCCTCCAAGTAGCTCTTCTAGTCTTGGCTTAGCAACCGTCGGGATGATGACGATGCTGCCGGTCAAGACAGCGATGGCAGGAGGAGTTGCTTGCTCTAAGCTTTCCCTGCGAATGGATTCGAAATAAGAGAGGACTCCCAATTGAGTATATTGGGTGTCCTTATCCCCGAGATGAACTTCAAAGTCTTGACGAATGTAGTCTGTTAGGACCAGTTGGCGCAGTTGACTACCAAGCGCCTGGTATTCCGCCTTGAAAATCTCTCGAACGGCATTGAGTTTTCCAAGGGATTGATTGAGCAGAAGGTCTTGTTTTTTGTTGCGGACCAGTTTGACTTGTTTTCGATCGATCAAGCTGGCTGCTTTTAGTTCATGAAAGACTTGCTTCTCGTATTCCTCAGGTAGATTGTACCAGTGAGGCACCTGAAAGAGCAGGCCTCGCAGGAGAATTTCAAGCCAGTCCAGGGTGAAAGCAGGTAGTTTCTTGGCTCCTAAAAGGTCCTGGAAACGTTTGGGAAAGTCAATTCCCTTGCTTCGAAGAAAGATCAGGGTAGCAGAGAGATACTTGGGATCATTGAGCAATTCATCATCGCTGATCTGCCCCGATAAGGCTTGGCAGTTTTGGAGGTATTGGCAAAAGAGGGGATCGGAAGTCAGTTGTTGCAAGAGAGTATTCTTTTGTTGGCTAAAAGCATCCAACTGCTCTTGCTCTTCCTTGGTTGGAAAGGCGAAGTAAACATAGTCTTGGTGGGGACAAAGGGTATCTTCCTTGACCAATTCGGGAACCGTAATTTCCTCATCGATCTCACCACACATGCGGATATAGCGATCCCAAAGGGCAGGATCCCCTTCATAGGGAGGGGTAGCGGTGAGGGAGATCATCTTTAAGTCAGGGAAGGCTTGACGAAAGGCTTCCAAACTCTTCCACCACTCATTGCGCAAGTGGTGGCACTCATCTAAACAAAGGGTCCCGAGTGAGATGGATTTGAAAGTAGTAAAGATATCAAAGCCTTTGAAATCAAATGTTTCAATCTCTGCCTGGTCATCGGTATCCTCAGCTTGTGATTGACCGACGACTTGGTTCACGGCGCTGTGTAGGGCCTGATAGGTAGCCACTGTAATCAGCTTAGGATGTTTGAGGTCCTGAGAGATCAATTGCTCCGCTTGGCTTTCATCACTCAAGAATGCCTGGATAATCCGGTCCACCCATTGCTGACGAATGGTGACCGTAGGAGCTAAAATCAGGGTTGGCTGGCCAAAGCGTCTGATAAATTCGATTCCCAGGGTTGTTTTTCCCGATCCAGGAGCTGCTACCAAATGCAGGTGGGCATCCGCCATAAAAGCGTCACTCTTATCGAGAACGCGTTTTTGATAGTGTCTCCATTGCCCTGTAAAGGCTAGTTCTTGTAACATTGGTTTCCTCCCTCTATCAGGATTATTATATCATAAATGAGGTGGGTGACCGATTCCTTCAGGCCCTAGAGTGACTCAATCACCTGACACAAGGCCTCTACATCTTCCTTCCGAGTGGACCAGGAGGTCGCAAAACGAATGACGGTTAGTTCATCATCATACTTTTCCCAGAAGGAGAAGACCACTTTTTCAGAGAGTTTTTCCATTTGCTCTTTAGTTACTAAGCAAAAAATCTGGTTGGTTGGATTTTCAAAATGGAGAGGGAGTCCCGCTTTTTTACAAGCCTGACGGATCTGATTGGCACAGGTGATGGCATCTTGGCCGATGTTGTCATATAAATGATCCTTGAACAATTCATCAAATTGAATCCCTAACAGTCTGCCTTTGGCTAAGAGTGCACCGTGTTGCTTGATAATGGTGGTCATATGAGGAAGAAGATGAGGATTGGGAATGACAACAGCCTCTCCAAACATGGCCCCACACTTGGTGCCTCCAATGTAAAAAGCATCACAGAGGCGCGCGAGATCAGCTAGAGTCACATCATTTTCAGGGCAGGCCAGCGCATAAGCCAGACGGGCTCCATCGACAAAGAGTTTAACGGTGTACTCTTTGCAGACTTGTGAAATAGCCTCCAGCTCTGCTTTGCTGTAGAGCGTTCCTAGTTCCGTTGGTTGTGAGATATAAACCATGCCTGGCATGACCATGTGTTCGTGATTGCCATCTGCCCAGTAATCTTCAATGGTTTCTTTGATTTGTTGGGCGGTCAATTTTCCGTCTTCTGTATCGAGTTCTAGAACCTTATGGCCACCAAATTCAATAGCCCCAGCCTCATGGACACTGACATGACCAGTTTTTGCAGCGATCACCCCTTGATAGGATTGCAGGAGACTATTAATCATGATTTGATTGGTCTGGGTCCCACCTATGAGAAAGCGGACTTCCGCTTGGGGACAGGCACAGGCCTCGCGAATTCGTTCGATGGCACTTTGGGTAATGGGGTCCGTCCCGTAACCTGTCATTTCCACTTGGTTGGTTTCCACCATCCGTTTGAGAATGTTCGGATGTGCTCCTTGTAAATAGTCGTTGGCAAAATTCAGTTGTTTCTTCATTTGAATGTTTCACTTTCTTTGTTGATGGTAATAGTTTAAAATAAATTTTGATATAACACAAATGGCAAAAACTCATCTTATCTATGATATAATGGAATGGATAAAATGAAGGAGAAACTTATGGACGCTAGTAAATGCCAGGCTGTCATAGTAGCAAGTGAGACCGGCTCTTTTTCAGCAGCTGCAGAACAGCTAAACTATACCCAGTCAGGGATTACACGAATGATTTCGAGTTTAGAGGAGGAGTTGGAGTTTCCGATTTTCATCCGTAATAAAAAGGGCGTTCGCTTAACGGAAAACGGTCAATTGATGCTACCCTATTTTAGAGAGATTGTGGCTGCCAATCAGGTAGCTTTCGAAGTCAGTGAGGACATTAAGGGAGTCATTCGAGGGTCCATCACGATTGGCTGCTACTTTAGCGTGTCCTCTATGTGGATGCCTAGCCTCTTAAAGGTATTCTCAGAAACCTATCCATCCATTCAGATCACTCTCTTAGAAGGTGGTAATAAGGAGATTGCCAAATGGCTAGCCGAGAAATCTGTCGATATTTGTCTATGCGCGGAGCCTCAGGATAGTGGAGAGTACAGCTGGAAAGAATTGTATCGAGACCCCTTGGTGGTTTGGCTACCCAAAGAACATCCCAAGGCCAAACAAAAGAATTATAAGATTAAAGATCTGGAAGCAGAAGACTTTATCCATACCTTACCTGGTCAAGATACAGACCAAGACCGCTTAATACAGCAAGAAGGCCTTAATTTGCAGACCAGATTCACCACCAAGGACGGCTTTACGACCTATCAGATGGTCAAGGCTGGTCTAGGAGTCAGCTTTAACCAAGCCATGATTGCAAGAGACTGGAAAGAAGAAGTGGCACAAGTTCCTCTTAGTCCCAAGCGCTTCGTTTCCCTTGGGATGGCCCTCCCTAAAAAAGAGAAAGTGTCACCAGCTGTCCAACGATTTATGGATTGTCTCGAACAATGGATGGTAGAGTTTTTGAAATAGAGATTGAAAAAGGCCTAATCATTTGATTAGGCTTTTTTACGAGGGTTGCAGATAGTAGAAGTCGTATCAGTATTGCCTGTTTTAGTATCAAAAATAACTAATTTGTTTGATTTCCTTCGATGACATCCTTTTCAAAGTGTCCCACACCATCTTCAACAACAAATGGGCAAGTAACTTTCTTTTTTATTCCATTTTCATCATAAGAACAACTGATGTTATAGATTCCATCGGAAAATGAATTTTTTGGTAAAGATAAGATTTTTTCCTTAAAGGTATCTAAAGGACTACCATTTTCTGCCTTGATTTTCGTAAGGTCACAATCAAAATCGAGAGTAAGTCCCTTGTTTTTCATGAGATCTTTTGTTGTAATATTATAAAAGCCAGCTGCGTCAAAAACTCCTTTTTCTCGATTGCTGACAGCCTGCGCCATAATTGCAACATAGTAGTTTTCTATTGGATATTTTCCAAATTTAAAACTAGAAGTTATTGGTGTCGTAAAGAGTTTATCTATTTTTTCAGCAGTAGCATTTTTGATACGCTCTTCTTCTTGTTGGAAATTCGGCCTTTCTTTGTATACATCTAGTAAGAAACTGAATTCATCTTGTTTGACAGTGTGAAACAGTGCCTTTTCTTTATCATTAAGAAGTGTTTCAAGATCTGTTCCTGAAAGAAGAAAGAAATTTGATAAATGTTCTCCGCTTATTTTATGAATTTTTGCGGTAGTATCTTCTTTTAAAATAGTTCCGTCAGATAAATGTTCAGTATATGTTAACTTGTATACTGTTCCATTAAAGGCTTCGATCTCTCTGTGTTGGTCAATTAACTCAACTTTACCCTTTAGCCCAAGCGATTGAAATTCTTGTCTGAATGAAGAAGTAGAGTATTTGGCTATTGGAGAAGGAGTGGTGAGTAGTACTAGGTTAGAGAGAAAAAGAACTGTAATTCCAAAGACAAAACCAAGTATAGATGAAACATCTTTATCTTGCTCAAGTATGACTTTCTGATAAATTCCGATAATGAGGATAATAGAGTAGACAATACTGGCGCTAGCTAGTAGGGAATAGTTTTCGATGTAATTAAGGGGAAAACCTATTATTTGTATGAAAGCTCCAATTGTAGCTAGAACTAACTGTATAGTAGAAGTCTTTTGAATAAACCCATCATCTTCGACGGATGATTTTATTTTTGAGAGATCTCTAAAGATAAAAATATTTCCTAGCAGAATCATCACAAAGGATAAGTAATATATCGGCCACAAAATGGTAAAAGCAAATCCTGCAGAGTTATAAATGATAGAATAAACATAATTAAAAATAAAATACGCTGGTAAGAGCATACCAAGTCGGAATAAGCTGATTTTATAGGAATTCATAGGAGAACCTCCTTGTTACTATTAACTAGATTATAGCACATCTAGAGTTGGAGATAGAGCGTTTACATGGAAGCCCAAATTCAAGAACAACACTTAGTTGAGAATAGAATTCAATCAGATGAAGGATCTAAGATTTGAAAGGTTTACCCCATATTTTTTGATTGCTTTTTTAGTTCATAGATTGGGATTTGATCTTTATAACTAAATCTCATAATAAAACACCCCAAAAATTAGAATTTTTCTGTCTAACTTTTGAGGTGCAGTTCATCAACTAATTAGGCTTTTCGCTTTAGTCTTTTTTTGTTTTACGAGAGAGGCCGAAGGCAGCACCCATGCTAAGAAGACCAAGGCCAAGAGTTGTCAAGGCAATTGAGGTCTTGCTTCCTGTATTTGGAAGACTTGCTTCTTTTTGAGGAAGAGCTGCTGGTGCGATATAAACTTCCGTTTTCACAGGCTCGTTTTTAGCAGGTGTAAATACGGTCGGTTTCGCAGGTGTTACAACAGCCGGTTTTTGAGGAGTAGGAGTCGGTGTTGCAGGCGTTTGGATGCTAGATGTTTGTGGTTTTGCTTTCGCCACACGATGAGATTTTGAGATCAACTCATACTTGTCTGTTTGGACTTTGAAGACACGACCTTTTTGGACAGTTTCAACGACTTTATTGGCAAATTGAACGTTCAACAAGTTAGCAAAGTTTTTGTCGATATCTAGGTAGAGACCATTTGTTCCATTGACCAATGGATCAAAGTCTTTTTTTTCACGTGTTTCACCAACCACTGTCAAAGAGATACCAGCATCTTGAAGGGCTTTCAGTGTCGCTTCTTTGGTTGGTGTATCCTTTGTAAGATCAATGTCCTCATCTGTAATCAAGAAAGCAAAGCGATGGTTGTTTGCCCCAGTCCCCCAGTTGTAGTCTCCTGAAGTAGCGATATGATGCAATGGAACAGTAGCATTTTCATAGTAGCCTTTAGTTTTGATGGTTTTCAAAGCAGAAATGAAACTTTCTGGATCACTTGTGAACTTAGATCCATTGAAATCATGGTATTTAACTTCACTAGCTCTTTCGTATTCAACCAATCCTAAACGAGCTTGAATATTTTTTGCCGATAGATTGCGAACGAAGGTCTCGACATTCTTCATCGTATCCCTGATGTGAGAATCCATTGAAGTTGATTTGTCAATGACAAAGACGATGTCTGATGTTGCTTGAACTTCTTTTTTATTGACCACATCGGCTTCTTTTGTCACTTCGACTACAGTTGTTTTATTAACTGTTTCAGTTGTTGTCTCAGTGTAGTCCGCTGTTTCCTTGGTTGATGTAGCTGTCTTAGTAGATGAGACCGGTTTTGAAGTGCCAACAGGTGTGTTTGGATCTGCTAAGCTAGTCGTTTTGATGGTTGCTGTTGAAGTAGTGGTGGTGTCTGCACCGTCTGTTTTAGCAGATGGGCCAGTTTTTTTGACGTCCACAGCGATGATATCCCCAGTTTTTGCTTTATCAGCAGGAACAACTGGTGTATTGGCTTTGGCGTTGATTTCTTCTGTTGCAGCCGTGATAGGTGATTTTGCTGCTGTAGTGGCTGCAGGAGCAGCTTGGGTTGTGCTAGGTGCAACGTCATCAGCAGAAGCAATAGTCGTTCCTGTGAAGACAGTTCCTAAAACAACGGAAGCTAAAGTTAAAGTTTGTTTACGTGAAATAGTATATTTTTTCAAAATACGTCCCCTTTTTAATAAACTTTTTTCTATCATACAGGTTTTTGAAAAACTTGTCAACGGTATAATAATCAAGGGTTTCCGAGCTTTTTATATCTCTAATTATTAATAAAAAGTCGAATAAGTGAAATATACACAAAATAATTTAATTATACAATACATGCGAAAGAAAATAGGATTCCTAGCAATTTGCAGGAATCCTTATTTTATCGGCATTTCTACTCTATTTTTTAGTCGTAAAAAATACTAGCTAGTCACTTTATTTATGTTTCTGCATTAGCACTAAGAACAAAGACTACGACTAGTTTAGTAATTTTTCAAAGAATTGGATGACCTCCGGTTTGAGATTACTTTCCTTCGGTTCAACTAATGAAACGTAAAAGCTGATCCGTTCGTCTTCATCCATCGGAATGGCAATCAATTCCTCTTCATCATCTGTTAGTGCAAGATCTGCTAGTAAACTGATCCCCACTTGTTTACGAAGAAGTTGTTTTAGGAGCTGAATATCATCCGTCTGAAAGAAGGGCGTAGCCTCATGGTGATAGCGCTCATTCAACAGTTCAAAGGCTTTTAAATGAACAAAGTGCTCATCTGGAATGATAAAATCTTCATCGATGACGTCTGAAAATTGTAATACTTTTTTTGAGGCTAGTGGATGGTTGTGATGAAGGATATAGAAGAGATCTCGTTTGGCCATTTCTCTTACCTGGAAGCGATGATCTTTAATCGGTTCTAAACTCCCTAAAAAACTAGCATCTAGTTCTCCTTTGGAAAGTAATTCCAAAAGTTCGACAGACCCTTCTTGAACAGGATGGATACTTTGAAGAGCTGCAACATTACTGATAAATGCGGGTTGTTTTCGGACAAGATAGTCAATGATGATTGGTGGGAAACCAATCGTATTGAATTGAGAGAGACTCCGGAGGATCTCTTTTTTAGCCCCTTGAATCTCAGGTAGGACCTTTTGAATATGTCGTAGCAAGATTTCTCCTTGGGGCGTTAATTTGAAAGTACGGTGAGAAGGATCGTGCGCGATTAATGGGCAGTGAAATTCCTTTTCTAGTCGTTTAATCGCATAGGAAACGGATGGTTGACTGATCCCGTGTTTTTGGGCAACCCCAGTAAAGGATTGCTGTTGACTAAGATCAAGAAAATAATAAAAGTCCTTAAGATTCATTGGGCTCCCTCTTCTAAATAGACAGACATGGATAAGCAAAAATTATCCGTGATAGCTAATTTGACTATATGATTTTTTGTTTGTTACAATCTGAGGTGAGTCAGAGGACCATTAAAGGCTATCTAAAAGATCTTCGAAAATCGTTAGGATCTTCTCCCTTTTTCCAACTGGAAGTTGCTTAATTTTCATATTTACTCTCTTAAGTGAAAGATTGTCGTTAGGATCTGAAGATGATTCAAGTGAATTAAAATTGAAGAATTCTTCAGGCGTTAACTCAAGAGCAGAAATGACTTTTTCAAGACTGTGAATGGTCAGATTCACGTTTTGATTTTCCAATTGATTGATGTATTTTAATCCAAGATCTGCCCGTTCCGATAGCTCCTCTTGACTCATGTTTTGTTTTTTTCGCAAATATTTGACCTTTTGCGCTATATACCGTTGTAAATAATGTTTTGTTTTCATGTAACCAGAATACAAGTTTTAAATGACAAAAATAACACCTTAAACAAAACAAAGTATCTTATAAAAAACATATTTTGGATTTATTATCTATGGTTTTTATAGGTATTGATCATCATAAGAAGAAAAAAGAATACCTGAAAACAGTGGATCTTTTGATGAGAATAACCTTCTAAAAGGTGGAAAGGAACAGGCTTTTTTAAGAGATGACTATGACTATCTAGGAAGTGATGGATAAGCCTATTATTTTGTTATCTTTTGAAATCGCATCATTTTCGGTTGTATCGCCTGAACTTTCATTGACTGATTCATTCATATTGTATCATATATAGAACAAAGTGTCATTTAATGCAAATAAGTGGTATAATAAAATAAAATAATAAGGAGGTCACATGATGACTGCACATGATATTTTAAACAACCCTTTCCTCAATAAAGGAACTGCCTTTACTTTAGAGGAACGTAAGCAACTAGGTCTCATTGGCCTCCTGCCACCTTACGTCCAAACTATTGAAGAACAAGCAGCGCAAACTTATGCGCAAATGCAAACGAAGGTTAACGATTTGGAAAAACGTTTGTTCCTAATGGAAATTTTTAATACCAACCGTACCCTTTTCTATTACCTGTTTGCTCAACATTTGGAAGAATTTAATCCCATTGTCTATGACCCAACCATTGCCGATACCATCGAAGGCTATAGCGATCTTTTTGTAGACCCACAATATGCCGCCTATCTTGATATCAATCATCCTGAAAATATCGAAGCAACTTTGAAAAATGCAGCAGGGGACCGTGAAATTCGTCTTATTGTTGTGACAGATGCAGAAGGTATTCTTGGTATTGGAGACTGGGGAACAAATGGTGTCGATATTTCTGTTGGGAAACTGATGGTCTATACTGGAGCTGCAGGAATCGATCCTTCAACGGTGCTTCCTTTGGTCATTGATGCAGGTACCAACCGTGAAGAATTGCGTAACAATCCTAATTACTTAGGAAATCGTCACGAACGGGTTCGCGGAGATCGTTACTACGACTTCATTGACCAATTTGTTCAAACAGCAGAACGTCTCTTTCCTAAACTCTACCTTCACTGGGAAGATTTTGGTCGCTTGAATGCAGCCAATATTCTTGAAAAATACCGGAAACAAATTCCAACTTTTAATGATGATATTCAAGGTACAGGAATCGTTACCTTGGGTGGTATCTTTGGTTCACTGGATATTAGTGGTGAAAAATTAACAGATCAAGTTTATCTCTGCTATGGTGGTGGTACTGCGGGCGCAGGAATTGCCTCTCGTGTTCTTCGTGAAATGGTGAGTGAAGGTCTTTCTGAAGAAGAAGCCTATAAACGTTTCTTTATGGTTGATAAACAAGGTCTTCTCTTTGATGACATGGATGACCTAACCCCTGAACAAAAACCGTTTGCTAAGAAACGTGCTGACTTTAGTAACGCAGACAAGTTGACTGACCTGCTTGAAGTAGTGAAGACTGTGAAGCCAACCATTCTTGTAGGAACTTCAACTCAACCTAATACCTTCACTAAAGAAATAGTAGAGGCTATGTGTGAAAATACAGAGCGTCCGATGATTTTCCCTTTGTCAAATCCAACCAAACTAGCAGAAGCTAGTGCCAAAGATTTGATCGAATGGTCAGATGGCAAAGCTTTTGTCGCAACAGGAATTCCTGCTGATACAGTTTCTTATAAAGGTGTCGACTATGTGATTGGTCAAGCCAATAATGCCTTGATTTACCCAGGTCTTGGTCTAGGTATGCTGGCTTCTGAAGCAAGTCTTTTGACTGATGAAATGATTGGAGCAGCGGCTCATTCATTGAGTGGTATTGTCAATCCAGGCCAACCAGGAGCTCCTGTCTTGCCACCATTCAAGTATGTAGCAGATGTTTCTATTAAAGTAGCAGAAGCAGTCGCTAAAAAAGCACAAGAGCAAGGTCTTGCGTGTGCTAAGGAAACAGATATGGCCAAAGCAGTTCGTGATTTGAAATGGTACCCAGAATATAAATAAGTAAATTTAATTGGGGTGTACGAGTGCGACTGGATGCCTCGTACGCCTTTTACTGTATGTCCTATTATATAGAAAGGGAGACTATGGAAATCTTTATAACGTCAATTCAGAGTATTGTACCCATTATCGTCATCATCATTCTTGGTTATTTCTTGCAAGTCCGCGGTTGGTTCCAAGAGAGTTTCGGAAATGACTTGTCTAAACTTATTATGAATGTGGCCATGCCCGTTGCAATTTTCACCTCTGTTCTTAAATATTTAACTTTAGATAAGCTGATTAGCTTGTCTGGCGGTTTGCTCTATACGTTTATCGCCTTCATTCTTGGTTACCTAGCGGCCTTTATCGCGGTGAAAGTTTTTAGAGTGCGCCCAGGACGCCGAGGAACCATGATTAATACCTTTGTCAATGCCAATACCATATTTATTGGTTTGCCTTTAAATATCGCTCTGTTTGGAAATCAAGCCCTTCCTTATTTCTTAGTGTATTATATTACAAATACAGTATCTACTTGGACATTAGGTGTCTATCTGATGACTTCTGATAGTAAAGAAGGGGCTTCAAAACAGGCTCAAAAATTTAATTGGAAGAAGCTTTTCCCAGCTCCTTTATTAGGTTTTCTCGTAGCCCTCGTCTTTTTGGTGTTGCGTATTCCTGTTCCAAGTTTTGCAGAAAGCACCTTGACTTATATTGGTAGTTTAACAACGCCCTTATCTCTTGTCTATATCGGTATCGTCCTAGCTAAGGCAGGCCTTAAGACGATTCGCTTTGATAAAGATACCATTATCACACTGGTTGGTCGTTTTATTCTTGCACCTGTCATCATGCTCTTGGTTCTGAAGTTCTTCTCTCCAAATATGGTGGCACCAGAATTTAGAACCTTTATGATTCAATCAGCAACACCAGCTTTGGCAGTTCTTCCTATTCTTGCCAATCAAGGTAAAGGCGATGTTGAGTTTTCAACGAATGTGGTCACTCTCAGCACAGTCTTATTTGTGATTGTGGTTCCAATTCTGCAGACATTGTTGGGATAGCATTTATATGAAAATGATGTAGTTTTAGTGCTATACATTCGTCAAAAAGGACGTCGGATATTATACTCGACGTCCTTTTTAAACGGATGACTAGATCAACACATAGGTTTCAACCGCATGCCCAGCCCCGTTTTCATTGTTGGTCTTTGTCACGACTGCTGCTCCCTCTTTCACTTCTTGTGGAGCGTTGCCCATAGCGACACCGATGCCTGCTTTTTTGAGCATAGGAAGGTCATTGAAGTTGTCCCCCATGGTGAGGACTTCTTCTAAGCTCAAGTGGTAGTGATTAGCGAGCTCAACCAGAGCATCCTCTTTAGAGACGTGCTTAGCGGTAACTTCTAGGTAGTTGGCTTTGGAGAGATAAAAGGCGGTAGAAGGGAAGTCGTTGGCAGAGATAGTGCGATAGAGAGTTTGGATCTCTTCTGGCTCTCCAATTAAGAGCAATTTGTGGAGGGGCTTTGTCGCATCCAGCAAAGGATCCAATAGGGGAAGAATGAGAGGTTTTTCTCCTGTAATCCGGGCTTCCTCTTGACTCCATTGGTCAAGGCGGTCGGTCATCCAGTCTTTTCCGCTATAAAGGTTGATCGAAACTTGAGGGAAGTGTTGGTTGGCCCAGTCGATAAAGTTCCGGGCTTCCGTCTTGTTCAAAGGGTGCTCGAAAAGAACCTGCTCTCCCTTTTGGATCAAGGCACCATTGTAGCAGGCCATGGGACAGTCTTCTATGCCGAGTTCTTTGGCAATGGGAGCCATCCCTTTTGGAGAGCGAGCAGAAGCCAGTACGAAGGGAATGGTTTTGTGTTTTAAATCCGGGATCAATGCTGCCAACTGTGGATCGATCTGATGGTGGTCATTTAAGATAGTGCCATCGATGTCGCTGATGATGAGACGAATGTGAGACATAATGAAGACCTCCTAATAGAGAATAGTAGTTTCACTGGCGACTTGTTTAAGGATGTCAGGGCTTGGCTTTTGATCGGTAATCCAATAGTCAAATTGCTGGAGACGAGCGAGATAGTAGTTGGCATGTTGGTGGAACTTGGCACTTTCTGCTACCATCACCTTGGTACGAGTCCGTTCAAAAACGAGAGACTTGACTGCAACGTCTTCAGCATCCTCAAAGGTGACTTCGCCATTGGCTAAGCTACTCGCTCCAAAAAAAGCAAGATCAAAGCGAAGATTGTCCAGTATGTGTGCTTGATTCGCGTCATAGTAGAAGCGGTTTTTAGGGTAGAATTTCCCGCCTAAGAGATGAACGTCAACCTGGGAATGGCTACTGAGCTGGATGGCATTGTCAAGGGAATGCGAATAGACCGTGACTTCCTTATTCAGCATGCCAGCAAGCAGGGTCATCGAGGTGGAAACGTCGAGAAAGATCACTTGTCCATCTTGGATCAATTGCAGGGCCTTTTGAGCCATGGCAGTCTTTTCCTTGTTGGCTTTCTGACTGCGGTCTAGGTAAGAAGGGCCAGGTTCTTTGTTTAAGGGGAGAAGTCCACCATGGGTCCTACGGACTAGCTGGCGTTGGCTCAGAAGGGCAAAGTCTCTGCGGATAGTATCTTTTGAGACCTTGAAATAATCGACCATTTCTTTAGCGGATAGCTGTTTTCGCTCTTCTAAAAGTTCTAGGATTTTTTCGAGCCGTTGTTCCTGGTACATGAATTCGCTCCTTATTGCTGTTCTTGCCTTTATTGTACACCATTTTGTAAGCGGACTCAAGCGTTAATAAGTATATTTAAGTGTTTATGATCTTTTTCTTATAAAACCTTATTTCTGACGTTTGTTTTAAAGGGGGAATTCTGCTATAATATGTCAAAATAACGTGGAGGTTTCCTTATGGCCAGTGAATATGAAAAAATGATTGCAGGTGATTATTATAGACCTGCGGACCCTGAATTACGTGCTTTAGCCAAGGCCTCTCGGGAGAAACAAGAGGCCTTTAACCAAGAAGTAGACCCTAAAAAAGGGGCGGCCATCATCAAAGAGTGGTTTGGCTCTACTGGCGACAACCTCTATCTAAATCGTCAGGTTCTTGTGGATTATGGGGTCAACATCCATCTGGGAGAAAATTTCTATGCCAATTACAATTTGACTATGTTGGATATATGTCCCATTACGATTGGAAAGAATGCCATGATTGGTCCTAATTGTCAATTTTTGACCCCCTTACACCCGCTGGATCCAGATGAGCGCAATTCTGGTCTGGAGTATGGGGCTCCGATTACGATAGGAGACAATTTCTGGGCAGGAGGAGGTGTCACCATCCTTCCTGGTGTCACGCTGGGTGATAATGTGGTCGCTGGCGCTGGGGCAGTCGTGACCAAGTCCTTCGGTGACAATGTGCTCCTTGCAGGAAACCCAGCCCGTGTCATCAAAGAAATACCTGTCAAAAAGGAGAAACGATGATCCATAAACATGAGATTCCTATTTTAGAGTTTGACGACAACCCACAGGCAGTCCTTATGCCGACTCATGAGGGGTTAGACCTGCACCTGCCTGAAAAATGCGTTTATGCTTTTTTAGAGGATGAGATTGACCGCTTTGCCAAAACTGTTGGAGCTGAGCAAGTGGCTACCTTTATCTCAGCTACCAAGGCTTATCCAGTCTATGTTCTGGAGCACCAAGGGGAGGAAGTCTGCTTGGCACAAGCGCCGGTTGGATCTGCACCAGCAGCTCAATTCATGGATTGGTTGATTGGATATGGGGTGAAGAAGATCATTTCGGCAGGTAGCTGTGGCGTCTTAGTGGACATGGAAGAAAATGCCTTTTTAATCCCGACCAAGGCCTTGCGAGATGAGGGAGCCAGTTACCATTATGTGGCGCCTTCTCGTTATATGGAAGTGGATCGTCGTGCACTGACTGCTATTGAAAGGGTTCTAAAACAAGTGTCCATTCCCTATCAAGAAGTCATGACCTGGTCGACGGACGGCTTTTATCGAGAAACGCCTGACAAGGTAGCCTATCGCATGGAAGAAGGGTGCAGTGTTGTGGAGATGGAGTGCGCCTCACTGGCAGCTGTCGCCCAGCTTCGTGATGCGGTTTGGGGCTTGCTCCTATTTACCGCAGATTCTCTTGCAGACCTGGAAAATTATGACCAGCGTGATTGGGGATCTGAAGCTTTTGAGAAGGCCTTAGAATTGTGCCTAGAAATGGTTCATCACTTGTAGGTCTATTCTCTTTTTATGATACAATGAAGCTATGTTAGTCAAATTATTTTTTAAACAATGGCAATCCAAGATTAAAGGCCTGTCTCCAGCAAGGCGGATCTTTCTTAGTTTTGCCTTAGTTATCTTGATGGGCTCGCTCTTACTGAGTCTGCCTTTTGTCCAGCAAGCAAGCTCAACAGCAGGCTATGTCGACCACCTTTTTACAGCAGTCTCCATGGTCTGTGTGACAGGGCTCTTTACCCAATCAGTAGCTTCGACCTATAATGGTTGGGGGCAATTGATTTGTATGCTCTTGATTCAGATTGGTGGCCTGGGGATCTTGACCTTTATCGGTCTCTTCTTTATGGAAGGTCGCCAAAAGCTTAGCTACAAGGACCGACAGACCATCCGGGACAGCTTTAGCTTTAGCAATAACCAGAGCTTGGCCCGTTTTGTCCGTTCTATTTTCATTACCACCTTTACCATCGAAGGACTGGGGGCCTTGCTCCTCATGATTCGCTTCATTCCTCGATTTGGTTGGGGCCATGGAATCTTTAACTCTATCTTTGTTGCGGTCTCGGCCTTTTGTAATGCGGGCTTTGATAATTTTGGGGGCGATAGTATGATGAGCTTCCAGACCGATTGGTTGGTCAATATGACCTTATCTGCCCTGATTATTACTGGGGGCTTGGGCTTCATGGTCTGGTTTGACCTGGCTACCAAGGCCCGTAATCAATCAGGACGGCGGACTCTTCGCTTCCATACCAAGGTGGTTCTCTGGTTAACAGCTGCGATCCTTCTCTTTGGGACAGTAACCAGTCTCTTGACCGAGTTTAATAATCCAGCAACGATTGGGTCCCTTCCATTAGGAGAGAAGATCTTGGTCAGCTTTTTCCAAACCGTCAGCATGCGGACAGCTGGTTTTGCATCCTTAGATTATACAGCAGTCCGGCCAGTGACGCTCTTCGTCTATCTCTTGCAGATGTTTTTAGGTGGAGCACCGGGTGGGACAGCAGGGGGCATGAAGATCACCACCTTCCTGGTCCTCTTGCTCCTGGCTCGGAAGGAACTATTGGGGCTACCACATACCAATTTAGGAAAACGTACCATTTCACCAGACATTGTTCAACGTTCCTTTGGGACGGCGGTGATTTTCCAGTTGACCTTCTTAGTGGGTCTATTAGGAATCTGTTTGGTGACGCCGGATGGCCAACGCTTTATTTATTTGGTCTTTGAGGTGGTATCCGCTCTAGCGACAGTAGGCGTGACAGCCAATGTGACCTCGACCTTAAATGGGGCGGGACTAGCCATTATTATGGTCCTCATGTTTATCGGACGGATTGGTCCTTTGACCCTTATGGTCAGTTTGAACAATTACCAAGCCAAGAAAGCAGATACCTTGCAGTATGCCAAGGCAGACATCATTATCGGATAGGAGAAACTCATGGCGAATCGAACCATTGGAATTTTAGGATTGGGAATTTTTGGACAGAGTGTCCTGAAAACCTTACAGGATCAGGATGTGGATATTATTGCAATTGACGATCACGCAGATGTGATCAACCAATATGAATCCATGATTACGACTGGAATTGTTGGAGACATTACAGAAATGGACCTCTTGGATGCGGCTGATATCGGTACCTGTGACACAGTCGTGATCGCGACGGGTGAAAACCTAGAGTCCAGTGTGCTGGCGGTCATGCACTGTAAGGCCCTTGGAGTCGAGCACGTCATTGCCAAGGTTAAAAATGAAGTGACCAAGGAAGTCCTTGAGAGGATTGGGGCTGATTTGGTCATCCTACCAGAGGTAGAAGCGGGCATGTCTCTAGCTAAGATGATCCTCTTCCAACATGGGATTGAAGTTTTCCAGTTGGATGAAGCAGTGGTGGTGGTCGAGTTTACGGTTCCAGCTAGCTGGGTAGGAAAAAGCATCCGAGACTTGGAAATCAGAGACCAATTTCAACTCAATATTATTGGCTATCGAGATGCGGAAGACCAGCCTTTGCGAAGTCAGATTGGTCCCGACTTTATCTGGCCAGAAGGGGTGCGCGTGATGGCGGTGACAGACAACCAGTATCTGGATAGAATCCAAGACCTCTTAGAGGAAACAAACTGAGAGAGAGTGGGACAGAAATCGGGAATTCGTTAGAATTCGATTTCGTCGTCCCACCTCCGCATAGTTGAGTAGGGCTGTAAAAGCTGATGAAATCAGCGTAGTAGAGCCCACTCAACCACTGCGTCTTGCTCAACAGTACAAAAACAATTAAGAGGCTAGGACTTTTGTCCCAGCCTCAGAATGTTGATAACCTATTTTTTAACTAAAATAGGTGAAATGATTCTGCAGAAATATGATTTTTAATTTTTACTCCGCAGATGCCCTCTGTATCTTAATTTAGTCATGGAACTTCCTGAATTGCTGAAATCATCCACTGGATAATTTCACCTAACGTCCGTCCTCAAGGTCGTCAAGAATCTCTTGTCATTTTTCCTCATGCATGTCTTGGCAGATATGTTTGGATCGAGTCTCATGTATCTCTTGATCCATTGGGGAAGTTGATCTTATAATATTTTAGGAAAGGTTCTGTCAGGTGTTGACAGGCCTTTTTTTGAGTGCTATAGTAAAATCGTAAACGCTTACACGGTGAGGTGAAGCAGATAAAAAGCGGGCAGTCAGATGCTCCATAAAAAGAGGAGGAAAGACAAATGGCAGGATCAGTGATACAGGGAGAGAACTACCGAATCTCCGTATTAACGGAATCTTTGGTGCGCTTGGAATATTCAGAGGGTGGTGTTTTTGAAGATGGTCAGACGCAAGTTGTGCAAAATCGTGATTTTGGACCTGTTGCCTGTGAGGTCGTAGAGACAGAAGAGGTCCTCGATCTGCATACGGAGCATCTCCACCTTCATTTTGAAAAGGGACCTTTTACACCGGATCGGCTTTTTATCGAGCTCAAGGGTCAGTATGCAGTCTATGGTAGCCGGTGGCACTATGGTGATCAGCCTGAGACCTTGAAAGGGACCAGTCGGACGCTTGACGAGGTCGATGGAGCTATGGAGTTGGAAGATGGGATCTTGAGCAAGGCCGGTTATGCTCTTTTAGACGATTCCAGCTCCTACTTGTATGATGTCGAAAGCGGATTTAGAGCACGGCCATGTCCAGAAGTGGATCTGTATTTCTTCGGTTATGGGCGCGATTATCTAGGGGCCTTGAAAGATTTTTACCATCTGACGGGACAACCCCCTCTCTTGCCACGTTATGCTCTGGGAAACTGGTGGAGTCGGTATTGGCCTTATACCAGTCAGGAGTACACAGATTTAATGGATCGTTTCAAGGCTGAAGGGGTGCCTTTGGCTGTCAGTGTGATCGATATGGACTGGCACAAGACAGCGATTCCTGCTCGCTTTGGAAGTGGTTGGACGGGCTATAGTTGGAACCGGGACTTGATTCCTGATCCAGCTGCCTTCTTACATGGTCTTCATGAGCGTGGTTTAAAGGTGACCTTAAATGTCCATCCAGCAGATGGCATTCGTGCCTTCGAGGATGCTTACCCCATGGTCGCAAAACGCTTGGGATTAGATGCGGAAAAAGAAGAAGCGGCTAGCTTTGACTTTTACAGTCCAGCCTTTCGCGAAGCTTATTTCGAAGATGTCCATCATCCCTTGGAAGATCAAGGAGTCGACTTTTGGTGGATTGATTGGCAACAGGGAAGTCATGGCAAGATGGATCCCCTTTGGTTGTTAAATCATTATCATTATCTAGACAATTGTCGTACAGGTCAAGCTGGTCTTATCTTATCGCGTTATGGAGGTCCTGGCAGCCACCGGTATCCGATCGGTTTTTCAGGGGATACCATTGTGACTTGGGAATCCCTAGCCTTTCAACCCTATTTTACCAGCACAGCTTCAAATATCGGTTATACGTGGTGGAGTCACGATATTGGTGGCCATATGCGGGGTTACTACGATGAAGACTTGGCTCTTCGCTGGTTGCAATTTGGGGTCTTTAGTCCGATCAATCGTCTCCATAGTTCTTGTAATGCCTTTAACAGTAAGGAACCGTGGTTTTACTCGTCTGAGACCTGTCGCTGGATGAAGCGATATTTGCGCCTGCGTCACAGCTTACTACCTTATCTTTACACCATGAATGTGGCGACGCATGAAGAAGGACTGCCTTTGGTTCAGCCCCTCTATTACCACTATCCAAACGAAGAAGAGGCTTATGAGGCTAAAAATCAATATTTCTTTGGTAGTGAACTCATGGTGGCCCCAATTTCAGAGGCTCTGGATCCTGTCTATCATAGTGCTTCTGTGAGTGTTTGGTTCCCAGACGGAGTTTGGTATGATTTCTTCCATGATTGGAAGTACGAAGGAAAAGGCAAGCTTACAGTCTTTAGAGCTAGCCAGGATATTCCGGTCTTTGCGCGTGCAGGAGCCGTCATCCCTATGGATGCACAACCGCAGACAGGGGTAGAGCTCCCAGAAATGCTGGACTGGCATCTTTTCCCAGGTGACAATCGTTCCTTCGTGCTCCTTGAAGGAGAAGGAGATAACAGGGTTGAAACCCGCCTAACTGTCAATTGGGATGAAAGAAAGATTAGGTTGGATTTAACAGGTGATCGAACGCTGCTTCCTGAAAAGAGACAGCACCGGTTCTTCCTCCATACCTTTGAGACAGCCCCTATCTTAGTGGACAATCACAGTCAGGAGATTGCGATGGGTGAGCTGCAATCGCGTCCTACTGCAAAAGAAGATCGGATGTTTGAGCTCTTGAAATCTGCCAACCTGGCCTACGATAGAAAGAATGAATTATTTGCGGCTTGTTCAACAGCCAAGAATTGGAAACAGTTGATGAAGGTCATTACGCCTTTAGAGGAAGGTTTGCGTCAACGTCTCTTTGAAGTGATTTATTCCAGTGAAGAGAATGAAGACTTGTAAATTCTTGTAATTTCATCCCTATTTTTGTATGATGAAAGTGATTTCACAATCATAAAGGAGAAGAAAAAAATGGAACAAAAATGGTGGCATAATGCCGTAATTTACCAAGTTTATCCAAAGAGTTTCAAGGATAGTAATGGCGATGGCATCGGGGATCTCAAGGGGATCACGAGCAAGCTAGACTACTTGGAAAAATTAGGGATTACAGCGATCTGGCTCTCACCAGTCTACAAGAGTCCCATGGATGATAACGGCTATGACATCTCGGATTACGAGGATATTGCCTCCATCTTTGGGACTATGGAAGATATGGAAGAATTGATCGCAGAAGGCCATAAACGCAAGATCAAAATCATCATGGACTTGGTGGTCAACCATACCTCTGATGAGCATGCTTGGTTTATCGAAGCACGTGAAAATCCAGATAGTCCAAAGCGGGA
>JAQCUL010000026.1:1963-28600 GCA_027685415.1 Streptococcaceae bacterium AF13-5-6.0 | reverse complement strand
CTTGAAACAATTGATCCTATAGAGGAAGAGGAGACCATAGAAAACGAATCAAACAAACGACCACTCAAGGAATTTGCGGACGAACAAAATCTTAAAATGCCAACATTGCGCAAGATTATCTATCTCTTAACAGAACAAGGGATCATCTTTGAACGGACTGTATCCGCTATTCTAGTGGATCCTTTTCAAGAAAAACTTCTTCTTGAAATCCTCGCTCAATTTGAAGAGGGAGGACGCAGGTCTTATCCAAAAGCAGTTGAAGCGACGATTGTTCATCATGGGCTAGGACAAGGGCAAGGGCAAGCCTGACCGCAGGTCAGGCGCAGACCGTAGCCCGAAGTCTCTAGGCCATGATGAAACTTCAACCCCCGTTTTCTAATAGGGGGGTTACATTTGGCAAAAACGCCAAGTCCACCCCTCCTCATTCCTTATGGGAGTTGGGTTTTCAATTTTTATGAAGTGTGTCACTTTCGTCAAAAAAGTGTGTCACTTTGTTAGAAAGAGGTGTTGCGATGAATGGACAAAATTAGTCCTTTTCATATTAAGAATTTCAGAAAACAAACAGGACTTAGTCAAAAAGCATTTGCACAAGCTGTTGATCTACCTACAAGAACCTACCGCTCTTATGAAACAGGCGAAAGAGGACTGACGATTGATAAGTTTAGAGAACTTAAAGAAAAACTTGGTTACTATCAAGACTGCGATAAAAACAGTCTTCGGGCTCAGATCGACTATCTTCGATTGACCTTTCCTAGATTAAAGGATTTAGACGCTTTCTGTGAAAACTTCCTTCACTGTCACTTAAGCGAATTTACAGATCAAGAAACCCGTCTCATGAACTATACCCACTTATGGCAACGAGGAAATATCTGGATTTTTGATTTCTTTGATAAGTCTGTGACCAATGACTACCAAACTTGTGTCCAACTATCTGGTCAAGGATGCCGTGAGTTGGAATTGCTTCTAGAAGACAAGGGAATCACTTGGCAGATCTTTCTTCAAAACATTCTTTATTCCTATGAAGATGTTCGTGTAAAGCGTCTCGATATTGCTCTTGATGAACTCTATAAAGGGTATGGTCACGAGGACGAACAAATTCAGATTCCAAAATTGATTGATAAACTCTATTCCAAAGAGATTGTTCTAGACACGATCAAGAAATGGAATATCACGGGTGGTGGATCTTTCACAGATAATGAAGACATGGAAGCTAATCACGGCTTGTCCATTTACTTTGGGAGCCGTCAAAGTCAACTCTATTTCAACTTTTATGAAAAGCGCTATGAAATAGCTAGAATGGAAAACATCTCCTTGGACGAATCCTTGGAGATTTTTGGTATCTGGAATCGCTATGAATTGCGTTTTTCAGATCAGAAAGCGCAAGGTATTGTGGAGGAATACATCAACGGTGTAGACCTCGGAGAAATCGCTAGAGGAATCGTCAATAAAGAAATCCAAGTCTATGATGGAGTTACTCGTTTCGGAGCCTATAAACCTGATGAAAAATGGCAACGGCTATTTGGAGGAGTCGAACCCTTGAAACTCTCAACCAATCCACAGCCTTACAGTATTGAGAGAACGATTCGCTGGCTGACCTATCAAGTTGCGAACTCCCTTGCACTAGTCACCGAAGCAGATAAAATCCTGCAAACAGAATACATGAAAATGATTCAGAACAGCGGAGAAATAACAGATCGAGGAAAAGCCATGTTACGACTTCTCAAAGCCAATAAACACTATGAACACTAGAAAGGAAAAGCTACATGGAATACAAAGTTCAAATCAATTCACTAGAAAACTTTAAAGCCTGGTCCGGTGGACTAACGACCTTAAACACCGTCCGTGAACGTGGTGGAGTAGATACCCTAACTGTCATTTGTGAAGATATCTTCTCTGGTGATACGCCAACAGAAGGACAAATCAATGACTGGCTCTGGTTTGATTCAGATTTTATCTACCAAGCTCTAGGATACGATGATCTGCTTGAGGCTTCTTGAGATGTTAAAGAAGATTTATCAAGCAGACTTTCTGCTTCTTCCAGAACACGAATTCTGGAATATGTATATCCTCTTACGAAAAGGCAAGGACTTCTACTACGAATGTGCTGGCAGGTGCACAGAAGATCTTCCAGATAGTAGAGGGTTCTATAACTATGAACATGCCTGTTTCACACTAGATGGTCAAGTGTTGAGCGTAAATAAGAAAATGCGCCCCTCACTGATTGCTTATATTCAAAAGACCATCAAAGAAAACCAAGAAACATTTAGAAAGGAAATTGAAATGGCCACTAAAACTATTTTTGAAAAGAAAGTCTCTCAAGTCACGAATGAACTGGGAGAATTACTTAAAAAGAAAGATCACAGAGAGGCTTGGACCAAAGCTGGAGAATTAAATAGTCTCCTAAAAAAAGAAGAAGCCAAAGACCTAAAGCCTGACTTGATCGAACAACTCCAAACTGAGTTGCGAGGCTACTATTACATTAACGGCGAGATCGAAAAAGCCAATAAGCGACTCTATGCAAAGGGCTCAAAGCTCATTGAACTTGCTGCTCTCTAAAAGGAGGATCTATGGATAAAGCCAAACGATACTTGCTTCAAGCAAAAGAATACCTCTCACACTTTAAAAAGGTGGAGAAAAAAGGAGGTCCACCAAAACTAAAAGTCACCAATAAAAAGACCGTCAATATTGCAGTCATAGGAGGAATTGCTTTCCTCCTTTTTGTTGGTCTCTTGGGTTCTATTCGTGCTATCACACTATCAAATAAAGTAGGAGCACTACAAGCTCAAGTGGAGGCTACTAAAAAACAAAAGGCACAGCCAATGGAGTCTAGTAGAAAATATGACTACAAACTCCAGTACTACTTGAATGACTACGTCTATGCCTATTTCACTCTTCCACAAGAAGGGGATAAACAACAAGCTCAAGTGGAATACTTAAATAGCTTTTACAACTTCATTCCTGATGTGAAAGCTCAAGGTCAAGTTCGAAATCCTAGTGAACTTCTCTATTCTCAGTTAGTGACTGTAGAAGGAAAAGTTGCGACTTATAAGATCAAATATAAGGAAACCATCCGTCGGGACAATAACACGGAAGAAAAGGAAATTGTGACAGGCTTCAATATTCCATTTGATGAAAAAGATGGGAAATATTATATTTCTGGCCTTCCTTGGTTTTCTGCCATTGAATCCTCACAAGCTGGACACTTTAGCGAAGACGATCAGCTTCAATTAACCGCTAACGACCACTTTTCAGATGGTCAGCGTAAAAAAGTTGAAAAATTCCTCAAAGTCTTCTTTACCAACTATACTACTAACCAAGACAACCTCAATCTGATTGCTAAGGATGTGGATATTATAGCCAATACCACCTTCAAAACGATTGATTATACCTATCTTAAAAAAGATGGAAAAAACATCATCGCATATGTCCAAGCAACCTTTGAGGTCGGAGGAACCACTCACTCGGAAAACTTCACCTTTACCCTCTCAGAAAAAGAAAAGACCTACTATGTCACAAAACTAGAACACACCATTCCACTGAACTATGCAAATGATAAAGAATAGGAGAACTCTATGAATACAGACAATCTACGAACCTTCCTCCAGGGCGATGGAATTTGGATCCTGACAGCCATTGCCGTGCTCTTAGCGATCAAGGCTTGGCGAAACAGCTCTTGGCTTCAACTCTTCTCTGTCGTTGGTTTCTATGCCGTTATTGTTTCCATTGCGAAAGGACAAGATATCCTAAAAGCAGTCGGCTGGTTCCTACGACTCTTCGGTATTGAATCAGGACTTTAAGTATGAATGAAGAAAGACTTTATGATTACAGTAAGGGCCTAAATGCTCCTTATTGGATCCAAGAAATCAAGACAAAAAAGGGCACTCGACTATGGTACTTTGCGACACCCATGCAGTTGTCCTTTTTCATTGTCTTTATCATCGTTTTTGTGGCCATGTTACTCTTTGGAGGGTTTATCTTTGTGCCACTCGCAAAAATCACTCACTCAATTTCATTGCTACTCTATTGGTATCTCCCTTACAAATTGGCCAAGTTCTATACTGAATATGAACCACACGGTAAAAAGATGCACGTCTTTATTGGAGATTACCTGATTTACTTCTGGGACTTTAAAATCAATAAAAAAGCTATCTACCATGAAGATCGGATAGAGCCTGTAGAAGAAATTGTCTTTGAAAAAACAAATCTATAGAAAAGGAGGACCTATGAGTATTACTTTAACCTATCCTATTAGGGAAACACATGAAAATCTAGCTCTCAAAAAAGATCAAACAGTCGTTGCTTATTATCGTATTCCTAACACTCCCATCACCATTACAGATGATGAAAAAAAGGGCAAACATAAAATCACTGTTGCTCAAATGATGAAAAAGCTCCAGAAAAACAAGTTCTTTGAAATATCTCTGATCCCTAAAGACTATCTCTTAGAAGAGAAAATGCGAGACTTTTCAGATGCTCTAGCAGATGACAGTCGTGAACTAGGAGAAGAACTACTTCTTTACACGGTGGATCGTCTAACGGATGAAATGGAGATCCCTTATCAATTTGACTGGGTTGTTGGAGTGACCTTACGCAAACAAAATCACGGAGCTACCGTCAAAGACTTGGCCTATGAGAGCTTTAATGAGTTCACTGAAAAAATAGCCAAGGGTCTGGGCTATGAATATGAATTAAGTCCCACCTGGTATGAAGACTATAAAAGTGATGAATTTACTATTTTTCAAGCCTTCTCCGTCCTTCGGGCAAAGCGTTTATCTAATGAAGAACTCTTTTATTACCAGCGGATGCAATACCTCCGCTATATTCCTCACTACAAGAAGGAGGTACTCGCCAATCGTGCTCAATTCAATATCACGGACACCTTGATCAAAGTCTTAAAAGGTGGCTTCCTCAAACTAGAAAGCCCCTATGGATCTTCTTTTGTGACAATTCTTCCTGTAGGTAAATTTCCTGTTCAATTCAACGGTTTTCATCTGGGCGAATTTATCCAACGTTTAAACTTTCCCGTAGAGCTACGAATCAAAGCAGAATTCATTGATACTGGTAAAATCAAGGGTCGAATGGGACGTTCGAATACACGTTATCGAAACATTATGGAAGAGGCAGAAAATACCGATACTGTCCAACAAGACGAGATCATCATGGGATCTATCTCCCTAAAAGACTTAATGAAGAAAGTCGGAAACAAGGAAGACATCATCGAATATGGAGCCTATCTTATCGTATCTGCTTCTAGTGTGAACCAACTCCGTCAAAGACGACAAGTGGTATTGAATTACTTTGATGATATGGGAGTTGAAATTAGTGAAGCCTCTCAAGACGGTCCTTATCTCTTTCAAGCTCTGCTCTATGGAGAAAACCTCCAAAAGAAAACTCGCACTTGGACACATATGGTCACAGCTCGTGGATTTTCAGAACTCATGCCTTTCACAAATACTTCTTCTGGAAACCGTATCGGTTGGTATATTGGCCGAGTAGATAACTGGACAGGTCGTTGGGACAATATTGCGAAAGCCATCGATTCCTCAAAGAACATTGTCCTCTATAATGCGACAGTCGGAAATAAAGAAGATATCGCTGGAAAGATTACCAAGAACCCACACATCATTATTACGGGGGCAACAGGTCAAGGGAAATCCTTTCTTGCTCAAATCATTTTTTTAAGTGTAGCTTTGCAGAATGTCAAAACCCTTTATATTGATCCTAAACGTGAACTTAGAAATCACTATCAAGAAGTGATCAACTCACCTGAATTTGCACGTCTCTATCCTGAACGCAAGAAACAGATTGAGAACTTTAACTTTGTGACACTAGATAGCTCGCTTCCATCAAACCACGGAGTTTTAGATCCTATTGTCGTTCTAGATAAAGAACAAGCTGTAGAGGTCGCAAAAAACATGCTTGAGTTTCTACTACAAGCCGTAGATGATGTTACGATGGATCAGAAAACAGCTATCACAGAAGCTATTAATGCGATTGTGGAGAAACGAGTCGCTGGTGAGAAGGTCGGATTTAAACACGTCCTAAAAGTTCTGAGAGACTCTACTTCCTCTGAAATTGCTTCAGTTGGTCGTTATCTGACATCAATTGTGACGAACTCTATCTTGGAACTAGCCTTTTCAGATGGGACCACTCAAGGACTTAACTATGAATCACGAGTAACTATCCTAGAGGTCAATAACCTCAAACTTCCAAAGGACGATTCCACAAAAATTTCAGATCATGAACGCAACTCTATTGCCCTCATGTTTGCGCTTGGTGCCTTCTGTACCCACTTTGGAGAACGAAATGAAAATGAAGATACCATTGAATTCTTTGACGAAGCGTGGATTCTTATGAAGTCCGCAGAAGGAAAAGCCGTTATCAAAAATATGCGTCGGATTGGACGCTCCAAAAATAATACTCTGGCACTGATTACTCAATCTGTACATGATGCAGAAAATGACGATGATACAACTGGATTTGGGACCATCTTTGCCTTTTATGAAAAGTCAGAACGAGAAGATATCCTAAAACACGTCAATCTAGAAGTCACTGAAAGCAATCTCGAATGGATTGATAATATGATCTCTGGTCAATGCCTGTACTATGACGTGTATGGCAATCTCAATATGATTTCCGTACACAATATCTTTGAAGATATTGATATGCTTCTAAAACCAATGAAAGCTACGGTATCATCAAGTCTTGAAAATAAATACGCTAGTTAGGAGGTGAACCCATGCAAGAAGCTTTTGACAAACTAAGGGGAGTCGATATCTTCTCTCTCAAGTCCTACATGGAGCCGACTGGGTTCGCTTCCTTTAACGGGGCTTGGGTTCTGATTAATGAGCTTTTCGTCAACTTCTTCTTTTTCATTCTAAACGCAGTGGTGGGCTTCTTTTCTTTGTTAATTCGAATTCTTGAAAAGATTGATCTCTACTCTAACTACAAGAACTATGTGTTTAATGGAGCAATGAGTATCTGGAAAGGATTCATCGGTTCAAGCTCTGGTGGAGTCGCAAAACAATCACTCGTTTCGATGTTGCTTCTGATTCTGGCGTTTTATCTCTTTTACCAGTTTTTCTTTTCTAAGGGAGCTTTTTCAAGAACTCTCCTTCATGTCTTTCTAGTTCTCATCCTTGGTTTTGGATATTTTGGAACAATTGCTGGAACATCAGGGGGTCTATATCTACTTGATACTATCAACCATGTCTCTCAAGATGTTACCAAAAATATCACGAATATCAAGGTTGAGTATGGCAATAATAAATCCATTAAAATTGGCGACTCCATGGCAGATAGCTATATTGCAGAAACCTCTTATAAAGCTTATGTCTTTGTCAATACAGGTCAAGAAAATGGGAAATATAAGAATAGTCAAGATGGGAAACAAGAAACTTTTGATGATAGTAAGGTATTAGGAACAGGCGATAAGAATGGAAACTTTAAAGCGGTCAAATCGAAAGATCGTAATAAATATCTGGATGAACTAGGAAATGGGGCCAATGATGATGGTGAAAAGAACCGTTGGGTTTCAGCTATGCCAGACTTCATCTTTACCCGTATGTTTTACGTCATCTTCAAAATCTGTGAAGCCTTCGTTTTAGCGATACCGGTTATTTTGATTCAAATGTTAAACGTTATTGCTCAGACACTCGTCCTGATGATGATCCTGCTCTTTCCAATTGTGCTATTGATGTCCTTTGTACCAAGAATGCAAGATTTGATTTTTGGAGTTCTGAAAGTCATGTTTGGTGGGCTACTTTTTCCAGCTATCACGAGTCTATTAACTTTATTAGTCTTCTACATTGAAAAAATGATTGAAAATATCGTTATTACAGGCTTTGATGGCATCCTTAAAACACTTCCATCCTTGATCATCTTTGGCCTAGTCTTTAAGCTACTCATCTCAGTTGTCTCAAAAGGACTCGTATATTTCCTTCTTTGGAAATACAAAGCTGAGCTGATCCAATTCATTCTTGGATCTAAAGCACGTATGGTTGCGAGTGATATTGGAAACAAAGTTGAAAAAGGAGTCACAAAGACTAGAGAAGTGGCTTCACAAGTACCATCTAGAAGTCTTTCATCTGCTCAACACCTTGGAAACTTTGCCCTAGCAGGTGCTGGTTTGGGAGCTGGAATGGTCATGAATGCCAAGAGTCACTTCCAAAATGTTGGTTCTTTCTTTACCAATAAGGAATCAGAGCACCAACCCGATGAAGTGCTCCCAACAGAAACGCTTGAGACGCCAACAAGTCCAGATGCTCCAGATTCAAACATTCCGAAAACAAAGGCAATTCCTGAGAAGGTTAAACCAGTTGAAGAAAAAACACCAAATCCTTCAATAAAATCTCCAATCACAGTGGAGCCAACACCAAGTTCAAACGAGGAATTCCAAACTCTTAAAGAAGAATGGATTTCTCAATTTAAACAACTCCGCATTAATAGTATTGAGCGCAAATTAGAGGAATATAAAGATCCTCAGGCCATGTATAAAGCTCAAGGATCAAATGCCTTCACTCGTGCTTATAGGAAAACTATGACACGTGATGATAAATTGAGAGCCAATATTGAACGAAGAGACCGATTAACAGAACGCTTAAAACAACTTAGAGGAGAATGATATGAATACCAAAATACGCTCAAGAACTTCTTTTCCAAGAGTTCTTGAAGAAACTCTTTATCAGGCCTACCAAGAAGGAAAACGCTCAGTCGATTTCCTTCTTTTATTTCCAGTCACAGAACAAGAGCAGGACCAAATCATCCTACAGGCCAAGTCCTATTCAGTTGTTTTAGATGCTAAATGGCGTTTTGGGACTGTCCTGTTCACTGCTTATATAAGACATTAACTAGAAGGGAGATTCGATGAAAAAACTAAAATGGTTTCTATTAGCTGGTCTCATTCCTCTCTTTCTACCAGTCCTCATTATCATTATTCTTATGGGGGCTGTCGGTGGTGGCGGAACAAACGGCTCACCCCAATCCCAAAATAGTGTGATTTATGCGGACCACTGGTCAGATGGAGATCCCTATACTCACAACTTGCTTGTTCATCGCTTCGGTATCACGGCAGAGCAATTAGACGGCTTTTTAGATACGTTAGGAATCTCCTATGATAAGAATCGAATTAATGGAAAAAAGCTCCTCGAATGGGAAGCTAAATCAAATCTTGATGTCCGTGGAATTGTTGCGATTGCACTGAATGAAAGTTCTCTTGGAACTGCTGGAGTTGCCACCAATCCTGGAGCTAATATGTTTGGTTTTGGTGCTTACGACACTAATCCAGGATACGCCAATAACTTTAATGATGAAGTCGCGGTTGTCGGACTAACCCAACAAACTATTATTGGGAATAAAAACCAAACCTTCAAAATTCAAGATGACAAAGCGAAGAAATTTGCGAATGGTACTCTAAACCCTTCAACCGATGGCGGTGTCTATTTCACAGATACTACTGGATCAGGAAAAAGACGTGCAGAAACGATGCAAAAACTGGATGCCTTCATTGATGAACATGGAGGAACACCAAAAGCTCCTGAACAAACGACAGGAAAAACTAGAGATGGTGGTGGGATCACTTCAAATGATATACCTGTAGGCTATAGTTTGACAACAGCTATTGATACCACAGGATATATCACTAGTACCTATCCTTGGGGACAATGTACCTGGTATGTCTTCAACCGTGGAAAACAAGTCGGAGTCAACTTTGATCCATTTATGGGAAATGGTGGTCAATGGATGAATAAGCCAGGATTCACAATAACCCATACGCCAACAGAACACTCTGCTCTATCATTTAGCCCTGGACAAGCTGGAGCTGATCCAATATACGGACACATTTCATTTGTGGAACAGGTCAAATCAGATGGTTCAATTCTCGTATCAGAATGTAATGTGAAAGGATTGGGGATTATTAGTTACCGTACATTTGACGCAGAAACTGCCAAACAATTTACATATGTTTTAGGACATTAGGAAGGATAATTATATGGATACACTACAACAAGTAAAACTAGATAAAATTGAAAATCTTCTTCAAGTATTGGTGAACCTTCTTGACAAAAAAAGCAACTCCAATCACTTGGAAATTATAACGCAAAAAGAAGTTCTAAAAGAATTAAATATATCACCTAACACACTGAAAAGTTGGGAAAGAAAAGGACTAGCTCGTCTGGAGCCACCTATTGAAGGAACGAGAACAGTCTACTATAAAAGGCAAGACATCATTAAATTTCTATCAACTTAATAGTAAAGCAGAATTGCAACAAACAATTTATGAATATGCTAAAATAATATCATCATAAAGGAAGGTGAGGGTCTTATTTTAGCCTTTTAAATATCCGAATCAAGAGGCGATATGAATAAAGAAATTATACGACACAATAATAAAAGGGTAACTAAGGTCACCAAAAAGAACGGAGATGTCAGTTATTCAATAAAAGGTGTTTACATTGGGACTGATGTCAAAACTGGAAAAAGAATCACAAAAACAATTACTGCTAAAACATTGAAAAGCCTCGATAGGAAAATTATTGAGACTAAAATTCAATTTGAAAAATCTGGCTCAACAATAAAAGAAACAATCTCAATTGACAACTTTGAAAATCTAGCTGAGGTATGGTTTTCAAATTTCAAAACTTGGGTATCATCACAAAATACTATTAATAGAGTACGTGGCTATCTTGATACCTACATTATTCCTCAGTTTGGAGATTACAAACCTGATCAAATTGAGCCTGCTGATGTTCAACTTTGGGTAAACAAGCTAGCTAGAAAAGCAAAAAAATCAGTTGATTCTGGTGTGAAACGAGCAAAGAAGGGCAGTGCAAAGGACTTTGGAGCCATGGCTCATAAGGTTAGTGATATTTTTGATTTTGGAATTACAAATTGTGGATTAGCTAACAATCCTGCTAAAGCAATCAAAATCCCACCCAAACCTAAGGCTAATAAACAGCGTGTTATGGTACTTCACGATGACGATTTAAAACAATGGTTGTCCTATCTTGAAACCTTACCAAATACAAGAGCAAATAGGCGATTCAAAGTTATTTGCACTGCACTTTTAGCATCTGCACTACGCATTAATGAACTGCTTGCATTAGAAATCACTGATTTAGATTTTGAAACAAATGAAATAATTGTAAATAAAACTCTTATGTGGAAAAGCGCAAATCGGAAGCTCGGTATAAAAGGACAAATGATATGCAAACCAACACCTAAAACGGATGCTGGAAATCGCAAAGTTGCAGTTCCATCTTCTATTATTGAGGAACTGAAAAATTTCCACGAAGAAATGGAAAACTATTTTAAAAAACATGATCTACCTAGTTCTACACTCATCTTCCCAACAATTTATGGAAATTATATGTGTGATAGGAATGAAAGAGCAACTCTTAAAAAACGTTTATCAGCTTTAGGATTACCAGACTATGGTTTTCATCTCTTCCGACATACACATGCTTCAATGATGTTAAATTCAGGTACTAATTGGAAAGAGTTACAACACAGGATGGGGCATAAGTCAATTACTACTACGATGGATACTTACGCAGAGTTAGCGCCTAAGAAAAAATTTGAAGCTGTTGAAATTTTCCAAAATAAAATGGATGAACTTAAAACTTAATTTTATCACTACCTTTTTCACTACCTTTTTCTTAGGAATAATCTTAAAGCCTGGTATAATAAGCTTTATAGGCGTATTATTTCATTTTTACAGAAGTTAAATAATTGAGTTTAAAAAGTCGTTGAAAATCAATTTCAACGACTTTTTTCTTTTATTCATTTCACGACTTACTTTTTTACCAAGCATAATTTTTCTCACCACACGTAGCCATTGCAGCTAACAACTCCTCTGGTGTCAGTTTCTTCAAGCCTCCATAGGTTGGATCCTGTACATGTGTATCGGGGTCTAGATAATAGATTGCTGAGATGTCCTTGCCATCTGCTGTCAATTCATAGCCTACTCCAATCACATTATGTTCCCCACTTTTTCCAGGATAGATTTGTGCCACATTGAAGGTGTAATAGAGAGGATAGCCATCATCAATATCTTTGCGCACGCGTTCTTTAAAGATTCGGATATCTTCAGAATCTGTCCGGGCGTCTGTTACAGTAGCTAGTCGATAACCTGCTTGGTTTCCACTTGGTTCCGGATAGCCAAATAGATTCTGATTCAAGACGCGAATGGCATCTCGATTATGAGTCCCATAGGGGTTATAAGTCCCCATTTCCTTAGCCAATTGATGTTGAGAGACGCTAACCCCTCGACTAGCCAGCATCATATGGACTGTCGCCGGAGCACAGAAATACCATTCTTCTTGAAGTTTTAGAGGAATAGGCAATAATTTTCGGATTCCTTGATTCTCTTTTGACGATGTTTCTTGTTTGACCGACTGAGAAGCTTGTGTATTCTCTTTCAATGAAGCTTGTTCCTCGCTTGAAGATGGCAATGTTTCCTGACCACCGGCTTCCGTATTGCCTTCCTTAATTTTTAATCGCTCTGCTACCTCTGCTGGCATTGGAGGATTAGGTTCTGTACGCTCCTTTGTTTTTACACTAACTGTTGTTGATGAAGAGGATGTGACCTTACGAGAGCTGGAAGGACTTGTTTGGCTTCCTTTTTGTGTCTCTGTACAGCCAGCCAAACCAAGCAAAGTCAGAAGTACAAGGAATAAATGAACTTTTCTCATAATTTTTCTCCTTTCTACCATTCTTGATAGCGCATTACGGAGTTTTCATTTCGATAGATTTCACCTTTTGGAATCTCACTATCCTTCTTTTTGAATTGAACCCATAGAATCCCTTTATCCGATAGTAAAATGGGGCCATGATCATATAAATAATGAATCCGATGCCTTAAATCCCACAAATAATATTGAGATTTAACACGCTCATCACTTCTTCTTTCTCCCATATATGTGAGATAAATATTGCGATATATGGAGGTTTCTGCCTGTGAAGTAGAAAATATCTTTTTATGGTTTTTATTTTCAAAGGTAAACGAAGCATCTTTATTATTTGCAACCAAGTAAAGGAGATTGTGCCCGTTCGTCAATAAATCGACATAATAGCGTTGATCATCCTTTGTTTGATCTATAACTTTTTTCTGCCCATCATTTAAGGAGTAGGCTACAATTTTTGTAGTTAAAGCTGTGTTATCAATTTGTACATAATACAAGTGATCTTTAAAGACAGTCGGAAAACCGCTATTTCCTGATTCAATCGTCTGATGAGCCCCTGTTTCAAGGTCAAATTCTTCAATTTGATATAGGCTATCGCCTACTTCATAATTTATAAAGAGTTTCTGGTTGGAACGAGCTACTTGAGTAACTGGAACTGTTCCAATAGGTCTCCTATCGATCAGTTTCGTTAAAGATTTGTCCTTTATCTTCCAAAGATAGTAGATCCCTGTCTGATTGAGCTGATCATACTCTTCAAAAACAACAATATCATGATCAACATAGCTGACAGCTACATGAGTCAGATTAGATGTCTTTTCAACATCTTTTATCTTTTGAAATTCCTTGGTATGTAAATTCATACTGGCAAGATAATTCTGATCATCATGTCCTTGGTCAACAGCCTCGCCATAGGCAATCCCATCATTTGACAGTACGGTAGGTGTAAATATTTTCCCATCTGGATAAGGGATAGAAATAGAATTTTTTAATAAGTCTTCTGCCTTTCTTTCCTCGAACCCTATTTTCCTAGACACATTGGTACTACCGGAAGGAGATTTTTTTTGTGGTCTTACAAGAGTACAGGCTGATAAGAGAATGATAATACCAATGATGATAAAACTTAAAAATTTTTGTGTGACATGATCTTTATTCTTCACCAACCTATACCTCCTGACTTAAACATTACTTCATTACCTATTTATCTACAATAAAAAGATAACGAACGATTTTAAAATTGAAATCTATTTTTTTCTTTCTAGAATAATAATACACAAAATAAAAAAGCAAATGTCAAATTGTCTCTTATATACACATTTTATACTTAGATAAATGAACTCAAAATATTTTCCCCAGTATTTATTAGTTCAAACTATGCTATCAAAGTCTTCTGAACGGAAATCTCTTTATTTGATAATTGAAAATAATTGTATTTCATATTAAAAACACCTCAAATATTAGACGAACTCTAACATTTGAGGTGCAATTCAAAATTATTATTTGTTAAATTAAATGATCATTTTTTCAAATATTGCTTAACTAGGTGATCTAACGGGATAATGTGTAGGTTGCCATCCCTTACCCAATAACCATTGAGCATGGATACAACAATATGTCGATTATATCTTCAAACCGTTTTATGACTAAATCCATTTAGAAACTCATTCCTTGAAAAAACGATTCACATCTGACTGACATGCTTCCAATAGTGTTTGTTCATCCGTTAATTCGAGTAGTTGCAATCCTTCATCGACCAACTTTTTATCCGTTAAACAAATTCCAAGTGTCACTTTAGCATTTCCTAGAAAATCATATCGCTTACTTTTTTTGGCCGTATCTAACAATAGATAACTGATACTGGTACACTTCTCCAGCAAACCATTCCACAGAAAAATACTAGCTAAATTTGAGAGTAATTTATACTTGGTGGGAAGAATTTCTGTATAATCTGAGTAATCATTGAGCCTATCTATAACTTCATCACTGATAGAAACCACTGTTTCTAGTGGAAGTGTAAATAAAATAACGACAATTAATTTAAGGTCACTATGATACCAGACATCCTGATTTTTAATTTCGTTCCAAGCTTCCGTGGCCATCATTCTTGCCTTCTCATTTGGACCAGATTCTCGTAAACAAAGAATGACCTCTACTCTCTTTAGTATATTTAACACAGGAATATCATTAGGATGTTTTTTTAAATAAGCTACACTCTTATTCTTCAGTTCCAATAATTTATCATTTGATTGGTAGGCATTGTTATCTTCTGCCAATAAGATAATTTCTTCTCTATCGGAATGGTGGTAAGAATGGCATATATATCGAAATTCTTCGAAATCTAGGCCAACTTGCTTTAGAAGATGCTCCATCAACTCAAAACTAGGCACTACTTGGTTCGATTCAATACGCGACAAGTGCGCTCTTGAAGTGTAATCCTGGCAAACTTCCTCTTGACTAATATGTTTTGATTTCCGTATTTTTTTATAGATCGTACCGTAATCCCAACGCATAACAACTTCACCTCTAATTATGTGTATAAATGTTACATTTTTACACTTCGTTATGTGTTTAGTATATCATATATATAGAAAAAGGAGGTGCAGATATGCAAAAGAAAATCACTATTTATTTTTTGTATTAATGCTTTCACAATCCAAATAACTGGGGTGCATTTTCAAATTATTACCATGATTACAAATATCACTGGTCAAGCGTAACTCGTGCAAGAGATAGTAAATCATCATATGCTTACGCTCCTTCTCATCAGACCTCAAAAGCTTTTATAAATAGAAATTTTGGTGAAACAGTATATTTTAATTACGGATTTAAAAAAAATTCATAGCTCATAGAAAAGATTATATTACTATTCATGAAAATTTTAGAAAGTGAGTAAAGTATGAAGCGCTTTTTTGTCATCCTTTCAAATATCTTTATAACAAGTTTTCTACTTTGGATTTGTTTTTCAACCTCATATGTGGTTATTCACAATAGTTTTCCAGCTATTGGTATTCTTTCCCAGAACAAAGAGGTATCAAAAGATCAGGTAAAATACAGTTTAGATCAATTAGCAAATGAAACAGACAGTGTGATTGGTCAACAAATTGAAAAAATAGATGATAAAGGTGAGGTTCATTTTTCCTATGCAATATATGGATCTGGCCATATCCCAAATGGCCTTGTTAAAGCTAGTGAAGAAGATTTTTACAATAGTGGCTTATTGACCAATTATTATATTTTATCTGGAAATCTCACTCTAGATAGATTAAATCATGAACTTCAATCATTGGGTTTCACACAAACATTTGTTTCATATCCAAATATTTTTCTTAGCTTATTTACGTATATGGGAAATGGTAGTCAATTACTCGTTTTGGTCATTTTTCTACTAACTTTTATAGCCTTAATGATTATTCAAAAAACCAAGGAAATGCGAACAGTTGGGATTCGATATATTTCTGGATTGCACCTAACTCAGATTTTTGGAAACTCAATTATTAGTGATTGTGGAGATTTACTTTTAGGGATAATTACAGGGGTTTTTCTTGGAATCTGTGGTGTAAGTCTATTCCATATCACACCATTTTCTATTCCAGTTATTTTTTCAGCTAACATAACTTATAATTTGTTACTTTTGTTCCTTTCTATACTCTTTAGCTTTCTTTATGTTTTAAGTATTAAAACGGTACATTTGGTTTCTTTGCTCAAAGGAAAGTTACCTTTGAAACAGATTATGGGTATTCTTTACTTGGGGCAATTGGTCGCTTTTCTTTTAATAGTACTTACCATTCATAGAACAAGTATCTATTCAACTATTTGGCAATTGCATCAGTCTGGAGATACAGCATGGTCAAATCAAAAAGATTGGGTATTGCTTTCAACAAATAGGGAGTTTGGGGCAGAGGCTAGAAATCAGGATAGTAGAAAAATGTTGGAAGAACAATGGAAAAACTTCATAGAAACTGGCATTCAGAATGGAGGAATGCTTGTTCAGCATCCACTTGCATCATTTGATCTAAAAGGTCTGTCTTCACATCCCTTAATGGGAAAAATGTCGATAAATGACTACAATCCGTATGCTAATAGCTTATATGTGACTCCTAATTATCTAGATATTCAGAATGTAGAATTAAATGAAGAAGATAAGAAGAACATTAATAGCCTTGGAGAAGGAGAATTTGGACTACTATTGCCTGAAAAATTAAAAGATCAAGAAGATAAATTGCGTCAAATTTATGAAGATTTCCTAGCGATTCGAAACGATAAGGGAAATAAAATTCAACAGGCTATGAAAGCTCGTGTTTTCTATATTTCAAACAATAAGAAGCGTTTCGTATATAATTCTACACCAATCTCATATCAACAATTTCTAAGTGATCCTATACTTATTGTCCTTAAACCAAGCTCTTTTGGAAAAAATCGAAATGATTTCTTCACTTATCCATCTGATTATCTGTATTTTAAAGGTTTGGATACCACTAAAAAACTAGTTGAACAAGGTGGAATAAAGAAATATATCAGTCAGTATGATCTTGCCTATTATGTTTATCGTGGTATGAGTCACAACATTCAAGTTGAAATATTGACAATCATTGCTGGTGGTTTTCTCGGTATTGCTACCTCAATTCTACTCTTTAATACAATGACAATCCTCTACTTTGAAGAATTTCGTAAAACTATTCTTATTAAGAAAATATCAGGATTAAATTTTTTTGAGTTACATCAGAAATTTTTTATCTGGCAAATAGTTATCTTCATTTTGGGAGGGGCTATTGGTCTTTTGCTAACAAATAAACTTTGGATAGTCTTTCTAACCTCTTGCGTCTTTGGTTTGAATTCTATTTTAATACTAATGCATCGTTCTCGTAAGGAAGATAGGATGGCTAGTATTATATTGAAAGGAGCATAGAAATGATTAAAATCCATCAACTAACAAAAACCTTTGGGGACCGGACGGTATTTAGTGATTTGAACTTAAATTTTGATGCAGGTAAAGTCTATGCTCTTATCGGAAATAGTGGTTGTGGCAAAACAACCTTACTAAATATGGTAGCCAAGCTAGAACCTTATGATCAGGGAAGTATTCAATATAAAGGAAAAGATTTACGAAAGATTAAACCAACAAACTATTTCAGAAATGAACTCGGTTATCTCTTCCAGAATTTTGGACTAATCGATAATAAAACTGTTTCAGAAAATTTAGATTTGGGATTAATTGGTCATAAATTAGACAAACAAAAAAAGAGAGAGACCAAAGAAGAAGTATTAGATAGAGTAGGACTATCTTATATTCAACTAGATCAAAAAGTATATGAGCTTTCTGGAGGAGAAGCACAACGTGTAGCCTTGGCAAAGATCATTTTAAAAGATCCTCCTCTAATTTTGGCAGATGAATTAACTGCCGCTCTTGATCCTGAAACCTCACAGGAGATTATGGACTTACTCCTAACATTAAAAAATAAGGAACGTCTGATCATTATTGCAACACATAATCCAACCATTTGGAAACAAGCTGATCAAGTGGTAAGCCTAAAAATTAGTCAATGAAGAATAGGGTAGTAGCACAGATTTTCATTACGTTACATATTCATTTCCTGACAAAACATCCCGAAAGTTAAGTGCACCCAAATAGTTAGATTAATAATTTATCCAAAGGATTTAGTTCTGTATTGCACAGGACTGAGTCCTTTTCTACTATTTGTATAGAAGTGTATAAATTTTTAATCTATAGTCGTAGAGATTTAGTAAAACTACAGCGCAAACTTCCTCTTGACTAATATGTTTTGATTTCCGTATTTTTTTATAGATCGTACCGTAATCCCAACGCATAACAGCTCCACCTCTAATTATGTGTATATATGTGACATTTTTACATCTCGATATATGTTTAGTATATCATATATATTAAAGAAAGATGTGATAAACGTGAAAAAAATCACTATTTATTCTTTATAGCATCACTCCCACTCTTCAACTTGTTAGATAGTTCGCGATGGTGGGGATTCCATTCATTGAAGGGATGTGTCCATAGATGAACAAAAGAAGCTACAAAAAAATGTTTCCAATATTTATTTTAGGTATCATTGTAGGTCTATTCTTAATCCCATTACTTAGACCACTTATAGTTGATTGGCTAAAAACTATATTTGGTTAATAGTAACGATAACCTTATTTAACAAAAAAGTTTTCCCCTTTATTTTTTAATAGCATTGTTTTGACAAATTAACTTCCACATTTATTGGCGGTAGAAGTTGGTTTGAGAATTTAGCACTTTGATGACATTAGATCATTATAATCCTACAAGTACAGGTATGACTTTTAGTTTTAGATATTCTCATTAGTTTAATTAAAGGAGGGACTGTGTTATGGTAACTAAGTATTACAAGTATATTCCTTGGTTGATCTTAGGAGCTATTGGATCTTATGAATCCGCAACTTATTTTGGACATAGTACATTTGATATGCTGTATTTATCTATTGTTTTTATGATTGTTTACGTAGCTTTGTTCATTCTACACGAAAAATATCTGAAATATAAATATAAAGAAATATTTACACAGATTATGAGCAATCCTGAAAAAGATCATCATTAGTAAGTTATAGCATAATAAAGAACTTCAAAAAATGACCTATTTTTGTCAAAGTTCACTTAAGCTCTATTTTCTTTGAGCTTGTGGTTTTATTAGTGAGGGGGGACAAATGGTTAAAGTTAGCGAATATAAAACTTACCTTGCATTGTATGTTAAAAGTATACTCTATCTGTGGAAAACATCACCATTCAATGTATTAATTTTGATTGTCACGATACCGATTCAGGCATTATTGCCTTCGTTATCATTGTATATTGCGAATATACTCATTAATAGAATGAACAACCTGTCACAACAATTATTATTTTTATTGCTTGGAGTATGGGGTGTAGCTTTCCTTTTAAATAATATATTTACGCCATTAACAACAATGATTCAAGGCAAGTTAACAGATGATCTTACCTATACATTGAACTGTGATATTATGAAAAAGTCTGAGGAAATTCAGACGATTGACTATTTTGAAGACAATAATTTCTATAATGATATTCAATTATTAAGTTCAGAAGCCAGTTGGAGACCTGTGAATTTATTGGTCTTTGGGACTAGTATTATTTCAAATGCAATACTGTTTATTTCAATGCTGGTTATATTTGCATCATTTCATCCAGTCATTGCCTTACTCATGTTGCTGGTTTTAGTTCCACAAGGGATGATTTCTTATTCCCTTCAACAGCAAGCTTTTGAAGTCCTTGTTTCTAACAGTGAAGAATCAAGAAAACTGGAATATTATAGTCAGGTTTTGCTATCATCAGAGGCGATCAAAGATGTGAGACTATACAACCTCTACAATTTCTTTATGAAGAAGTATACTCAATCTTTCTCCAGTATAAAACGAAATATTCAAAAGACAAGGTTAAAAAAATTTAACAGTTCTGTCATTTTTTTGATTTTAACCGCTCTATTGAGTGTAGGAAGTTTTATCTATATCATCTATTCTATCAAAGTAGGACAATTGGGAATTGGAGCCATAATGCTTTTTTCTTCAAGTATTGTGTATGCCATTAATAGTATGTCAAGATTGATTGAAGATTCTAGTTTGCTGTACGACACCTTGCTTTATATGGAAAAATTTTTCAAGTTTATTGCACTGCCATCAGAATCTAAGAGCGCCACAGTTGCTGTGCCATCAAGTATTGAAAAAATAGATTTCGTAGACGTATCATTTAAGTATCCAACTAATGAAAACTATGCCTTAAGAAATATCAGTTTCAGTGTCAATAAGGGAGAAAAGATTGCTATCGTTGGAGAAAACGGTGCAGGAAAAACCACATTGATTAAGTTACTTACCCGATTTTATAATATCGAAGAAGGTGAATTATTGATCAATAACATTTCGATTAGTAACTTTGACCCAGAAAAATTTAGGGAAAATGTCTCCGCTATTTTTCAGGACTTTTCTAAATTTGATCTTACCCTTAGAGAAAACGTGGGCATTTCAAATATACAGGAAATAAATGCAGATGATCAAATCCTAAAGGCATTAGAAGACAGTGGGTTTGAATGTAGTCTATCAGACCTAAATACTATTCTTGGAAAAAAATTTGATCATAGTCGTGACCTTTCAGGAGGTCAATGGCAAAAGGTTGCGCTGGCAAGAGCTTTCTTCTCTCATTCACCTATACTGATTCTAGATGAGCCTACAGCTGCACTTGATGCCCGAACTGAATATGAATTATTTGAGAAATTCCTAAAATTAACGGAAGGAAAAACCGTATTTTTCATTACACATCGATTATCAAGCGTCCGACAAGCAGATAAAATTTTGTTATTAAGAAATGGAAGGATTGAAGGATTTGATAAACATGATTCTTTAATGAGAACCAACAAATACTATGAAGAGCTTTATACCATGCAATCTTCTTTATATTATAAAGAATTGGACTAACTTTCAATTGCTATCGGTATAAGAGCGTATTCTTATGAGAACAAGCAAAAACAACCGGAAAAGAAACAGTTCACGACTGCTTCTTTTCCGGTTGTTTTTCATACTAACGATTTTTCCGACTTAATTGATAAGAGTACATTATAGGGATAAACACAATGGCGAGGATGACCAGCACCAATACATAAGAAAGCGCGAATTGAAGTCCTGCTTCAAGTAGAAGGATCAACCCTCCGAGGACCCACAACTTCCCTGCCAAGCGATGGGTTTTGTGCCAGTTGTCTTCACTCTGTAAGGTCCAAGGTAGGCGGATTCCAACCGTATGGTTCACTTTTAGCTTGGGCATGTAGTTGCCCATGATCACAAAGATGAGCCCTAGCAAAGCCGAAACAAAAACTGATGGATTGGTAGTAGATCCTAGCGCCTTGCTATAGATGAGATAGGAGGTACTTAAGGAAACGATTGGGGTCAACCAGTAAATCGCTCTGATCATTTTTTCATTCATAGCGCTATTCTTAGAATCGCGACCGATCATAAAGATCATAAACAGATGCACCATGAGATCGAAAATAGGAAGACCAAACACAACCAGGGGTTTCGATTGGAAGTTATTGGCCTGGCCAGCAAAATTGAAGTGAATCGGGATTTGGTTAGGCAATTGCGACCAAATCATCAGCCCCCAAAGCATGGGGAAAAGGATCACCATAGAAGTTAATAGCAATAGTTTTTTATTCGTTTTCATCAGTAGAGTCTCCTTTCAAATCAACGAGCCAGACCATTAAATCCTCCAAGACAGAAGTATTGAGTTCATAGTAGATAAAATTCTTCTCTTTTTCCTCTCGAATTAAATCTGCCTGCTTGAGGAGGCTTAAATGATGGGAAATGGTCGCTCCTGCTACATCAAAGTGGCCAGCGATATCACCAGCAGATAACTTCCCCGCTTTTAGCAGTTCTAAGATACTTCTTCTTATCGGATTCGATAAAGCTTTAAATGTTTGCGCAAAATTCATTCTCTATCTTCTCCAATCTATTTAGATTTCTTTCTAAATAGATTCTAGTACTTCCAGATAGATTTGTCAACTCTATTTTGAAAAAAATCTAAATAGTTTCTGTTGTAAAAAAATATCAGACCTAAGACCGATTCTTATAAACAGCGCCTTTTCTTAAGTTTTCTTTAAGAAATCAGCCTTATAATAAAACCATCAAATGAAGACCTCCTAACTTTGTTTGATAGAAAATCCTAAACTTTTTCATAATAATCTCCCTATAAGAGCCACCAAAACCGGTGGCTTTTTCTCTACGTACCTTTACGAGCATCAGCGAGTTTAGGTACGTTGATGCAGTTTGAGTGAAGCGAAAACTACGTTCCTTATTCCCTTAGTGAACGGTAGTGAGCTTAGGTACGTTGACGCAGTTCGAACGACAGTGAGAACTACGGTCCTTAATACGTTAGCGAACTTAAGTACATGGATGCCTTGCGGAACTACTTTTTACAGGACAACAAAATAACCTCCACGAGAGCTCTGATTTTCGATCATGACTCTTGGGAGGTTTTTTCATCTTTTATCTTTTTGACATTACATATCTTTGTGGATACGATAAGTATTGTAAGCAGTGACTACATTAGCAACGGCGCTGACCCTTGAACTACGTGCGATATCAGCTTGTAGGGCATTGGCTTCTTCTTGCAGATTGACTTGCGTTTCTTGGAATTGTTGCATTTCAAGCAGATTGTAGGCTTCTGGCAAGGTAGAGGCACGTCCTTCTGCAATTAAGTTATACAGTCGGAAGAGATCGTGGTAATTGTAAAATTTTTGCGGGAAACCTTGCATCCCTTGTTGGTAGGCTGGTTGGCTGATTTCCTGGTTATAAAGGGCCTGGGCATTGGCAAGAGCTTGCTTGGCTGGGGCTACAAATACAAAATATTTGATCGCAATCAACCCACCCATCAATCCGAGCATCAGTAGAAAACCGTGCATGAGGTGACTTTGTTCTAAGAGAAAAATCGTAAAGGCGAAAAGAAGATTGAGGGCCAGTGTGACCGTGATTGGCCCATTGAGTCTCTTCGCTGCTTTATTTAATCGGTTTTGTTGCCGTTGAACTTCATCCCAAGCAACTGCTGCAGGGGCCGTTAGCACGCGCTTTTCATCTAATAGTTGTAAAATTTCTTGTGTCGTCATTGTAAATCTCCTTTTGTTATAAGCTTATCTTCTAGAATTGACCTTATTTTATCAAAAATCCCTCCCTAAAAAAGGGCCATGTAAACTATAGTTTCATTTTTCTTAAAAATCGAAGAATTTCTAGTTTTTTTGTCAAAAATTAAACTCTGAGTTTAATTCCAGCCTTTTTTGAGGTATACTAATGGTATGATAATTGAAAGGAAGTTCCCCTATGTCCTCATCTTCGCCATTTGGTCCAACATTCCGTAAAATTCGTGAAGCACGCGGTCTTTCTCTAAAAGAAGTCGCTGCAGATATTGTCTCTCCTCAGTTCCTCAGCCAATTTGAGCGTTCTCAAAAAGGAGTGACCATCGAGACCTTCTCTCGCCTCTTGCTGTCTATGGGGGTGGATTGGGACACCTTTTTGTCCCATTATCCTGGCTTAACTATTCAAAATTTCAGCCCCATTTTGATGAAACATATCAATCAAGAAAACATGGATTTTCTGTCCATTATTGAGCGCTTAAAGCACGAAAAATCACCTGTTGCCGAGGAGAACAAAGAGCTCTGGCAACTCTATTTGCGTTCGCTTGAAATCAATGTCAATAACGCGATGGGAAAAGAAATCCACCTGGAGGACGCACCTGTCTCGATTCAACGAATCGCTCAAGAAGTGCCGTTTGCCTATCAAAATGAAATTGAGCAAGACTTCACCATTGCCCTTTTATCTGTCTTGCCCTATGAAGTCGTCGCTAAGATTCGAAAGGAATCCTTGGAACTTTTTGAAAGCAGTTATTCTGCCTACTCTGCCAATGCGTTGGCCTCTTTGCTGTTAAATCTGGCCAACTATCTTATTAAAAAAGAACTCTACCTAGAAGCTCTGAATTTTCTTCAATCAATTAACCAGCTTCGCAAGCGCAAACCGATTTTAAACACCAGTATTTCCATGCAGTTAGAATTTATGCAGGTCTATGCCCTCCTTGGCTTAAATGACAAGGAAGGGGTTTACCGTGCCAAGCAGGTCCTAAAAGCCCTGGAAGGTTTGATTGCACTCGAAAATTTCGGAAGCCCGCTTATTCAAATCAAGACAAAATTCATGTTGCGGGTCAATGAACTCAACAAAACTGGCATTGATTTCTTCAGTGAGTAAAGGCATCTCAGACTTCAGACCGATTCTTTCGATCAGCGCCTTTTCTTAAGTTTTCTTTAAGCAAACCGCCTTATAATAAAACCATCAAATAAAGACCTCCTAACTTTGTTTGATAGAAAATCCTAAACTTTTTCATAATAATCTCCCTATAAGAGCCACCAAAACCGGTGGCTTTTTCTACGTACCTTAGTGAACGTTAGTGAACTTAGCTACGTTGATGCAGTTCGAACGCTAGTGAGAACTACGGTCCTTATAAAACTGAGCGAGGTGAACTCAGAAAGTTCAACCGAATTTAGAGATATTGATGCAGTTCGAACGGTAGTGAGAACTACGTTCCTTATTCCTTTAGCGAACGTTAGTGAGCTTAGGTACGTTGATGCAGTTCGAGCGACAGCGAGAACTACGTTCCTTCTCCTTCATTTGTACAAATACTCCAATTTATGCTCGATCTATGTTATAATGAAGGGAATTTTTGTCTGAGGAGGATTTATGAAAAAAACACATTCTATGCTATTCATCCCGGGCATCATTATGCTTGGGATTGTTTTACGAACACCATTTACTACGCTTCCGACGGTCTTGTCTGACATCGCAGCTGGTTTGGGGGTTGATGTGAGCTCTCTGGGACTATTGACTAGCTTGCCACTTCTCACCTTTGCCATTTTCTCTCCTTTTGCGATTCAATTTGCTAAAAAGTTGGGGATTGAGCGCCTCTTTTTCCTAGTTTTGATTGCGATTACGATCGGATCTGCCATTCGGATTATCAACCTCCCCTTCCTCTATCTGGGAACCATCTTGATTGGAGCTGGTATCGCCTTTCTCAATGTGCTGCTTCCAAGCCTGATTCAGGCGAACAGACCCCGCCAACTAGGCATTCTGACCACTTTGTACATCACTTCTATGGGGATGTCCACAGCGATCGCCTCTTCTGTCGCTGTTCCGATCACCAAAGCCACTTCTTGGCAAGGTTTGGTCAACATCTTGACAGCCTTGTGTGCTCTTGCTTTGGTCATCTGGATTCCCAACCTTCGCTACAACCACCATCTTAAAAAGACGACTACTAGTGAATCTAGTAGCAAGTGGTATACCAATAAATATGTTTGGGCTATCATGATTTTTGGGGGCTTGCAGTCACTGCTTTTCTACACCAGCATGACTTGGCTTCCGACCATGGCTGTTCAAGCTGGCCTTTCAAAGGTTGAATCTGGACTACTGGCCTCCGTGTTTACCTTGATCAGTCTCCCATTCTCCTTGACGATCCCAAGTTTAACCACACGGTTATCCGATCGCAACCGACGCTTGATGCTGACGATTGTTGTCGGAGCAGGGATTCTGGGAGTAGCCATGCTCTTAATCCCGACCAGCAACTTCTTCTACTGGTTGGTATTAAATGCCCTGATTGGAAGTTCCGTCAGTTCGCTCTTCCCTTACCTCATGGTCGCTTTCTCCATGAAATCCAGCACACCTGAAAAAACAGCTCAACTTTCTGGACTTGCCCAAACAGGAGGCTACGTCTTTGCAGCCTTTGGTCCCATCCTCTTCGGCTACAGTAAATCTCTCTTCCACTCTTGGACACCTGCCATTCTTATGCTACTGGTCTTAACCATTATCATGGCGATTGCCCTTTATCAGGTGGAAAAAGTCGATCATATTTTATAACCATCGTCTGGCTGGAAGATTCGTCTTCCGGCCTTTTTTGTGCATACAAAAAAAGAACTAGGCACTTGTCCTAGTTCAAAGTTTTATTATCCGTTAAATGAGATATGTACGTGATCGTAGTGGTTTGCTGTATCTCCACCACGGTCTGGCATTTGGTTCCATGTATTAGCTGGTCCGTAAATGTTGTCTACTGGCATGTAGAATTGTTGTTTCCAGATGATGTATGAGATGCCTGCACGGTCCATGTTGTCAATTGCATATTGAGCAACTTGATCTCCAAGTTCAGAACTTGTTGGAACCATTACGTCTACTGCAAGTCCTTTACCATGATCGTCTGGATCACCTGCACGGTAACCACCAATGTTTGTGATACCAAATTTTGCAGCGATTTCTTGACGGAAAGCTTCTGCTTGTGGTTGAAGGTTTGGATCAGTTGGAATAGCATTACCAGTTGTTGGAGTTGATGCTACTGGTTGCACTTCAGGTGCTGCAGCAGTTTCTACTGCTGCTGGTTGTG
>JAQCUL010000026.1:0-1953 GCA_027685415.1 Streptococcaceae bacterium AF13-5-6.0 | reverse complement strand
TTCCAGATGATGTATGAGATGCCTGCACGGTCCATGTTGTCAATTGCATATTGAGCAACTTGATCTCCAAGTTCAGAACTTGTTGGAACCATTACGTCTACTGCAAGTCCTTTACCATGATCGTCTGGATCACCTGCACGGTAACCACCAATGTTTGTGATACCAAATTTTGCAGCGATTTCTTGACGGAAAGCTTCTGCTTGTGGTTGAAGGTTTGGATCAGTTGGAATAGCATTACCAGTTGTTGGAGTTGATGCTACTGGTTGCACTTCAGGTGCTGCAGCAGTTTCTACTGCTGCTGGTTGTGCTGGAGCTTCTTCTGCTACTGGAGCAGATTGAGGAGCAGCTGGAGCTTCAGGAGTTGCTGGAGCTTCAGGAGCAGCAGCCGGGGCTGCTTCTTGATTTTGCACTTCAACATTAACAGCTGGAGCACCGTAGTTTGGTGTTTCTGGAACAGCTGGTTGTGCTGGTGTTTCTGCTGCTGGTACTTCAACTACAGGAGCTTCCGCTGGGGCTTCTTGAGTTTCCGCTGCTGGAGCTACTGGAACAGCTTTGTTATCTTCGTTTACTGGTTTAGACAAATCGTTGACAGCGACTGTTTGGTCATCAACTGTCACTTGGTTTGTTGTCAAGTCAGCACTTGCAACGGTTGTATCTGTCGCACCTGCTTGAGGAGTTTGGATTTCAACTGAAGTTACTTCTTTTTGATCATTTACTGTTGTTTTCAAAACAGTACCTGGGTAGATCAAATCCATGTTGCTGATGTTGTTCAAGTTTGCCAACACATGTACATCGATTCCAAGCGCTTCTGCGATCGAACTCAATGTATCACCATATTTGATGGTATAAGTTTGTTGGTTTTCACCGCTTTGTTGGATATCATGTTTGATTTCATCTACTGAGCGAGCTACCCAATCTTCAAGTGTTTCTGCAGTGGCTTTTGTAAATGGAATCACTGCAAGAGCTACTGTTGAAGCGATCAAGGCTTTCGTATTAACTTTTAATTTCATCTTTTATCCTCTTTTTTCTTTGTTTTTTTGCTCAAGATTTTCTTGAACAAATTAACTACTATACTATCTTATCACAATTTATAAATAATAAAAGGCCTTTTTGGCTATTTAACAAAACTGTATTTTTCTTGTAACATTTCGTCTTTCTTGTCACATTGTTACAAACTAGTAACATAAAAAAAGGGTGGCGGAAGAAGAGGGCGAGGGCGTAAAAAAACCTCATCTAGAAATGGTTTCTTGATGAGGCTCTTGTATTTTTTAAGTAATTGAGGCCGGCTGAAAAGCTGGGTGAAAAACGCAAACTGTAATAGTACTAACTTCAAAGGCACAGTAGCTGATTGGATTTTTCCCTCGCTTTAAGAGCTCGGAAAAATACTAATCAGCCTTGTGGGGGCAGGACAACGAAGCATTCTATACAACAGTGCTTCTGTCCTGCTCCCTATTTTCCTTTGAGTTGCTTAACGGCTTTGTATCTTACTTCACCTTCATGATTCTGACGAGGTTGGCGCGTTCGGCTTCTTCGAGTTTCATTTCGATATAATAGATAGTTTCTTTGAGATCTGGGATGGTCGCATACTCAAGTCCATTCACTCGACGGCGGGTTTTCTCGATTTCATCTGCCATGAGTTGGCAGCTTTTTTCGATTTCCGCTAACTTAAGCAAATCAGGGAGTAGATCCCCCATTTCTTGAATGGTGCTGTCCATTTGACTGTTGGAGGCGAGGTAGCTATAAACCACGTCCCCTTCATCATCTCCGTATGGATTTTCGATACGAGCATGGAGCTTGGGCACGCGCACACTCATGACATTTTCTTCCTCGATATGGAGCATCACTTCTCGAGTCGGTACAGCGAAGATTTCTTCTACCATGAGGTCACTCTCTAGGGACTTGGCCATCACGAAATCTTGCATATTGCCCACCAGCGCTGCCTCCACTTTTTGG
>JAQCUL010000025.1:0-29460 GCA_027685415.1 Streptococcaceae bacterium AF13-5-6.0 | reverse complement strand
GGAAAGTTTTTAATATGACTTTGTCTTTAATCTGAGGTTGGGGTTAAAATCCCCAACCTTTTTATTGTATGTTTTTTAGAAACGCATCCAGCTCTTTTTGGTTCTTGAGAGGGATAAATTTTTCGGGGTAGGTGGAGTGGATGTTTTGATACCTTTCTCTGGTAGTTTTTGTTCGTCCGTCCCAAAGAATCCAACGGATGAATTCCCAGTCAAAGCGTTCAGGGCAGCCTGCTGCCATACTCTCACGGACGCGTCCCTTATAACGGCGGTATCGTTTCCAGGCTCTAAAGAGGCAGTTCCAACGAGAGAAATTGAGAAAGATAATCTGGTCGGCTTGCTCCATTCTCTCCTCATAGCAGCACCAAGAATAATTGCCATCAATGACCCAGTCTTTATGATCGCTGAGAAACTGTCTCATCTCTTTCTCCATCCATTCCCGGTCACTGTCTATCCAACCCGGTTGAAATTGAAGGGTGTCCATATGTAGCTTGGGAATGGAGTAGTGGCGGGATAAGTTTTCAGCCAAGGTAGATTTACCTGAGCCAGAATAGCCGATAATAACAATTTTCATAAGCACCTCTCAAAAAATTAGGCACAAAAAAAGCTCCGGAGAGCTTGATTTTTATGCTGTTCTTGATTAACCAAGTTTCGCTGCAAGACGTGCTTTATCACGGCTAGCTTTGTTCTTGTGGATCAAACCTTTAGTTTCTGCTTTATCGATAGCTGAGCTAGCAGCGCGGTAAAGTTCTTCAGATGGGTTTGCTTCAAAAGCTTTGATTGCAGTACGCATAGCTGATTTTTGAGCTGAGTTTTTTTCGTTTTGTTTAACGTTCAATTCAGCGCGTTTGATAGCTGATTTAATGTTTGCCAAGTTATTCACCTCCATTGATAATCTAACTATCTCATTATATATGAAAAGTTAAGATTTGACAAGCCTAAAATAGCTTTTCCTTAAAAAAGTACCGTTAACAGGCCATTTTCTCTAGCGTTTGAGATAAATTTCATCGATTTCATGGTTGGTTGCTTTATGGAGAATCAGATCAGCTCGGTTTCTGGTTGGTTGGATGTAATGTTGCAAGTTGACTAAATTAATGGATTCCCAGACCTGATGGGCCATGCTTAAAACTTCTTCTAGGGGTTGCTCTGTAAATCGATAGTAGTAGTTATTAGGATCATTTTGAGCTAATGCAAGTAGTTTTTGGAAACGATCGATATACCAAGATTCGATATCATCAACTGCGGCATCCACATAGATTGAAAAATCAAAGAAATCGGTCATATAGAGACTGTCATTTTGCGGATTTTGAAAGACATTAATCCCTTCGACAATGACAAAATCAGCTGGTAAAATGGTTTGCTTCTCATCTGGAACAATATCGTATATTTCGTGGGAATAGACAGGGATTTCTACGCTCTTGTTGTTTTTAATTTGATTGAGAAAATCAAGGAGCAATTCCATATCATAGCTTTCCGGAAATCCTTTTCGATTGAGGATCTCTTGTTCTTTTAAGATAGCATTTGGATAGAGGAAGCCATCCGTTGTCACCAATTCTACTGTCGAGCCTTCGAAGGTTCGCGATAGCAGGATTTGAAGTAAACGGCTAGTGGTGGATTTTCCAACCGCAACACTCCCTGAAACCCCAATGATAAAGGGTTGGCGTTCACTCGTTTTTTGGAGAAAAATACCTTTTGAGAAGGCCAAATCTTCTTTGGAACGCTTGTAGATTCCAATCAAGTTTGTCAAAGGCAGGTAGACGTCTCGTACATCTTGGAGGTTGATGCGGTCGTTAAAACTTTTAATAGAATTGAGCTCTGTTTGAGAGAGTGGTGGGGTGGTTTTGCGGTGCAAATTCTGCCAAGTTTCCCGATTAATTTTTTCAAAATGTAGAAATTCTTTGTCCATATGTCACTCCTATTGTAGTCTTTAGTATACCAATTTTTAGAGGTCGTGTAAACGATTTAAAAAAGGAATGAATTATGTTAAAATAACCTTATGAGTAAAATGTATTTCGATGTAAACCCAGATGCAGCCCATGATATTCATGATCTGGCTGTTGTTTTATTGGGGCAAAAGATGAATTTCTATACGGACGCGGGCGTCTTTAGTAAAAAAATGATTGACTATGGAAGCCAGGTGCTCTTATCAACCCTGGATTTTCAAGAAGGGGAAAGTGTCCTTGATGTTGGCTGTGGCTATGGTCCGATCGGCCTCTCTCTAGCTAAAGCCCAGGGAGTTGCAGTGACCATGGTCGATGTCAATGAGCGGGCACTGGACTTGGCTAAGAAAAATGCCAGTCGAAACGGCGTGGAAGCTCAGATCTTTTCTTCGGATGTCTATGAAGCAGTAGAAGGGGTCTTTGACCATGTAATCAGTAATCCGCCGATCCGAGCTGGTAAGAAAGTGGTCCACCAAGTGATCACCGGTAGTTTTGAACATTTGAAACCAGGTGGAGACTTGACCATTGTTATTCAGAAAAAACAAGGGGCTCCGAGCGCTAAGGCCAAAATGGAAGAGACCTTTGGCAATTGTGAAATCGTAAAAAAAGACAAAGGCTATTATATTTTAAGAAGTGAGAAAGAATCATGAGAGCAGTAGATATCATTCAGAAAAAAAGAGATGGTCTTGCCTTAAACAAGGAAGAAATTGAATGGCTGCTTGAGGGCTATGTGGCTGGAACAGTACCAGATTACCAAATGTCTGCTTTTGCTATGGCCGTTTATTTTAAAGGGATGACGACGGAAGAAATTTCTCATATGACCATGAAGATGGTCCAAACGGGGCAACAGTTTGATCTGTCAGCTATTCCAGGGATCAAGGTGGACAAACATTCGACTGGTGGTGTGGGAGACAAGGTAACCTTGGTCTTGGTGCCTTTGGTTGCAAGTTTCGGAGTGCCGGTTGCCAAAATGAGCGGTCGTGGCTTAGGACACACAGGTGGAACCATCGATAAGTTGGAATCCATTAAAGGTTTCCAGATTGAACGGACCCAAGAGGAATTTATCCAGCAGGTGCAGGAGATCGGCTTATCGGTCATTGGTCAATCCGACCAACTCGTAAAAGCAGACAAACTCTTGTATGCTCTGCGTGATGTGACAGCGACAGTGGACACCATTCCTTTGATTGCTAGCTCGGTCATGAGTAAGAAAATTGCTGCTGGTGCGGATGCTATTCTTTTGGACGTGACGGTAGGCGAGGGTGCCTTCATGAAGAATATTGAGGATGCTCGTCGCTTAGCACGTACCATGGTGGATCTTGGAAATGCAGTGGGTCGGAAAACCATCGCTGTCATTACAGATATGAGCCAACCTTTGGGAACCAGTATTGGCAATCGTTTAGAAATTTTAGAAGCCCTGGATATTCTGAAAGGGCAGGGGCGTGCAGATGTCACAGAGTTTATTTGTGAATTAGCGCAAATCATGTTGAAATTGGCCAATGTAGATCAATCGATTGAAGCCATCCATGAACACTTGACCAATGGTCAGGCTTTAGCGAAGTTTGAAGAAATGGTTGTGGCTCAAGGTGGAGACTTAGAAGATTTGCATCGTCCCGTCAAAGTGGATCAGGTCCTTGAAGTAACAGCGGACCAAGATGGCGTCATTGCTGCTTTACCTGCCATGGAGTTTGGCTTGTTTGCCATGCGCTTGGGTGCTGGCCGTGCTGTCAAATCAGATCCCCTCGATTACGAAACAGGGATTGTATTTGACAAAAAAGTGGGAGAGCACGTCAAAAAAGGGGAACGCATTGCCCGTATTTTCATGAATGAAAAAAATTCACAAGAAAGAGTTACAGAATTCAAAAAAAATGTTAAAATACTAGAAAGGGCTGAAAGCGTTAAAGAAATTATTGAAATAATATCTTAAGCAGCTCAGGAGATTGTATGAAGTTAAATAAATATATCGATCACACTCTTTTAAAACCAGATGCGCAACAAGAACAGATCGAAAAGCTGATCGAAGAAGCTAAGGCTTATGATTTTGCGAGTGTCTGTGTGAACCCGACATGGGTGAATTTTGCGACTGAGGGCTTGCGTGATTCAGACGTTAAAGTTTGTACCGTCATTGGTTTTCCTTTAGGAGCAAATACACCATTTGTCAAAGCGTGTGAAACAAAAAATGCGATTCAAAATGGTGCCGATGAGATTGACATGGTCATTAATATCGGGGCTCTTAAGTCTAAGAATTTAGCACTAGTTGAGGAAGATATCCAAGCTGTAGTCGAAGCGAGCGGTGATAAGCTGGTCAAAGTCATTATTGAGACTTGTCTCTTAACAGATGATGAAAAGATTGTTGCTTGCCAAATTGCTAAGTCAGCTGGTGCAGACTTTGTGAAGACTTCAACTGGCTTCTCAACTGGAGGAGCAACGGTAGAAGATGTGGCCTTAATGCGTCAAACAGTTGGACCTGACATGGGTGTTAAGGCTTCTGGTGGTGCTCGCTCTTATGAAGATGCTCTTGCTTTTATCGAAGCAGGTGCGACCCGTATCGGGACTTCTTCTGGTGTAGCCATCATGGAAGGAAAGGTGGCTCATGGCGACTACTGAGTTGATCAACTTAGCAGTTGAAGTGAGTCAACAAGCCTATGTGCCTTACTCTCATTTCCCAATTGGAGCTGTACTGCTAACGAAGGATGGAGAAATCTATACAGGTGTCAATATCGAAAATGCGAGTTTCGGACTAACCAACTGTGGAGAACGGACAGCCATTTTTAAAGCTGTTTCTGAAGGAGCTCGCGATTTCAAAGAGCTCATTATCTACGGGCAAACAGAAAAGCCCATCTCTCCATGTGGTGCTTGTCGCCAGGTTATGGCTGAATTTTTTGAGCCAGACCTTCCTGTAACCTTAGTATCTAAAGATAAATCGACGGTCGTGATGACGGTCAAGGAATTACTTCCATATTCCTTTACAGACCTGACTTAATAGGTCTGTGAGGCGGTCTTTTGACCCTTTCAATACTTCGCAACAATGTTGCACAATAATTTAGGAGGTTCAGTAATGAACAAGAAACAATGGCTAGGCCTTGGTCTAGTAACTGTCGCTGCTATCGGACTTGCAGCATGTGGAAATCGTGCGTCTAAAAAAGATAGCGCAAACTCAGAATCTAAAACAGATTTGAAAGTTGCTATCGTTACCGATACTGGTGGTGTGGATGACAAATCATTCAACCAATCTGCTTGGGAAGGTTTGCAAGCTTGGGGTAAAGAAAACGGTCTTTCTAAAGGAAACGGATTTGACTACTTCCAATCAACAGATCAATCTCAATATGCGACAAACCTTGATGAAGCTGTTTCTAACGACTACAAATTGATCTTTGGTGTTGGTTTTGCCTTGAGCGACTCTATTAAAAAAGCTGCAAAAGACAACCAAGATGTGAACTACGTCATCATCGATGACCGTATTGAAGGACAAAAGAACGTAGCATCTGCTGTTTATGCCGATAACGAAGCTGGTTACCTTGCTGGTATCGCTGCTGCAAAAACTACAAAAACTAAACAAGTTGGTTTTGTAGGTGGTATGGAAAGTGAAGTTATCACTCGTTTCCGCGCTGGATTTGAAGCTGGTGTTAAATCTGTTGACCCATCTATCAAAGTTCAAGTAGACTACGCTGGTTCATTCGGTGACTCTGCTAAAGGTAAAACAATTGCTGCTGCACAATACGCTGCAGGTGCAGACGTTATCTACCAAGTAGCTGGTGGTACTGGTGCAGGTGTCTTCTCTGAAGCTAAAGACTTGAACGAGAAGAAAAATGAAGACGAAAAAGTTTGGGTTCTTGGTGTTGACCGTGACCAAAAAGCTGAAGGTGAATACACTTCTAAAGATGGTAAAAAATCTAACTTTGTATTGGCTTCAAGCTTGAAGAAAGTTGGAGAATCTGTAAAAGACTTGGCTAAGAAAGCTGCTGACGGTAAATTCCCTGGCGGTAAAGTGATTACTTATAGCTTGAAAGATGGTGGAGTTGATTTGACAACTGACAACCTTTCTGCAGATGCTAAAAAAGCAGTCGAAGATGCTAAAGCTAAAATCCTTGACGGGTCTCTTAAAGTTCCTGAAAAATAATATTTGATTGGATCGGCCCGACCTTCAAGGGCCGTTCCTTTTAATAAATTGAGACATTTTTGTCTCAGTAAAATCTATTAGCAACCCTAGTAGATTTTATTGAAATAAAAATAGATTTGAAAGGAAACACCCCCATGACACATGAATATGTCATCGAAATGCGTGAGATTACCAAAAAATTTGGTGACTTTGTAGCAAATGACAAGATTAATCTTCAGTTGCGCAAAGGTGAAATCCATGCACTTCTTGGAGAAAATGGTGCAGGGAAATCTACCCTGATGAATATGCTGGCTGGTTTGTTGGAACCAACAAGCGGAGACATTGTGGTAAATGGAAATACTGTTAACCTAGACTCACCTTCAAAAGCAGCTTCTTTAGGAATTGGAATGGTGCACCAACACTTTATGTTGGTTGAAGCCTTCACTGTTGTTGAAAATATCATCCTTGGTTCTGAAACCACTAAACATGGTGTTTTGGACCTTAAAAAAGCCAGCCAAGATATCCTTGATTTGTCTAAAAAATATGGCTTGGCAGTAGATCCACATGCTAAAGTTGAGGATATTTCCGTTGGTGCGCAGCAACGTGTGGAAATCTTAAAGACGCTTTATCGTGGAGCCGACATCCTGATCTTCGATGAACCAACTGCAGTGTTGACACCAGCTGAAATCGAAGAATTGATGACAATCATGAAGAACTTGGCGAATGAAGGAAAATCCATTATCTTGATTACGCACAAGTTGGATGAAATCCGTGCTGTTTCAGACCGCGTAACGGTTATTCGCCGTGGGAAATCTATTGAGACAGTAGAGATTGGTGGAGCTACTAACCAAGACTTGGCCGAAATGATGGTCGGCCGTTCTGTTTCCTTTAAGACTGAAAAAGGTCCTTCTCAACCGAAAGGAGTGGTCTTGTCGATCGAAAACTTGGTTGTAAACGAAAACCGTGGTGTCCCAGCTGTTAAGAATTTGTCACTGGAACTTCGTGCTGGTGAAGTCGTTGGGATCGCAGGGATTGATGGAAATGGTCAGTCTGAGTTGATCCAAGCCATTACAGGTCTACGGAAGGTAAAATCGGGTTCAATTAAGATTAAAGGCAAGGATGTTGTAGGACTACGTCCACGTCAAATCACAGAAATGAAGGTAGGGCACGTCCCTGAAGACCGTCACCGGGATGGTTTGGTCCTTGATATGATGATCTCTGAAAACATGGCTCTTCAAACTTACTACAAAGAACCTCTTAGCAAGAATGGTATTTTAAATTATCCAAATATTACCTCTTATGCCAAGAAGTTGATGGAAGAGTTTGACGTTCGTGCAGCCAGTGAAGTGGTACCTGCTAAGGCTCTCTCAGGAGGGAACCAGCAAAAAGCCATTATCGCTCGCGAAATCGATCGCGATCCAGATCTCTTAATCGTCAGCCAGCCGACTCGTGGATTGGACGTTGGAGCGATCGAATATATCCACAAGCGTTTGATTCAAGAACGGGATAATGGAAAAGCCGTTCTGGTTGTCAGCTTTGAATTAGATGAAATTTTGAATGTTTCTGACCGTATTGCAGTTATTCATGATGGGAAGATCCAAGGGATCGTAACCCCTGAAACAACGAATAAGCAAGAACTTGGAATCCTCATGGCAGGAGGACAAGTAAAGGAGGGAGCATCAAATGAATAAGAATTTAAAACAAATTGCCGTTCCATTGGTGTCTGTCCTTTTAGGACTGGTCTTAGGTGCCATTATTATGTGGGCCTTCAGCTATGATGCCCTTTGGGGATATGAATTGCTGTTTAAGAAAGCCTTTGGTTCGATTAAGAGTTGGGGTAATATTTCCCGTGCTATGGGGCCACTGATTTTAGTTGCTCTTGGATTTTCGGTAGCTAGCCGGGCCGGCTTCTTTAACGTTGGACTTCCTGGTCAGGCTTTTGCAGGATGGATCATGGCGACTTGGTTTGCCCTTTCCTTCCCAAATATGCCTCGCTTACTGATGATTCCGATGACCGTTTTGATTGCGGCTATCGCAGGTGGATTTATTGGAGCGATTCCTGGTTTCCTTCGTGCCTATCTCGGAACCAGTGAGGTCATTATCACCATTATGATGAACTACATTGTTCTCTATGGTGGGAATGCCTTGATTCATAGCTTCCCAGCTTCCTTGATGGAAAACAAGGACTCAACCATTGATGTGGGAGCTAACGCTGTCTACCAGACGGAGTGGTTGCGTAATTTGACGGACAAATCACAAATGAACATCGGAATCTTCTTTGCCATCATCGCATTGGTGGTCATCTGGTTCTTGATGAAGAAAACAACACTTGGTTTTGAAATCCGTGCCGTTGGTCTCAATGCGAATGCAGCGGAATATGCGGGGATGTCTGCAAAACGGACCATTATCCTTTCTATGATCATTTCTGGTGCTCTTGCTGGTATCGGTGGGGTAGTAGAAGGTCTGGGGATTTACTCAAATGTCTATGTTCAAACCAGCTCGATGAGTGTTGGATTTAACGGAATGGCCGTTGCCCTTCTTGCGATGAATTCACCAATTGGTATTCCATTTGCTGCCTTCTTGTTTGGAGCGCTTCAAATTGGGGGAGTTGGTATGAAGCCAGCTGCCATCCCTGAAGAAGTCGTTCAAATTGTGACAGCATCTATCATCTTCTTCGTATGTGCCCACTACATTATCGAAAAGATGATCTCGATGCGATCAGCTAAAAAAGGAGGAGCAAACTAATGAGTATTGTAACGATTTTAAGTATTCTTGTTTCCTCTATGATTGTGTATGCGGCGCCGCTGATCTTCACAAGTATCGGAGGAGCATACTCAGAACACGCTGGGGTTGTTAACGTTGGTTTGGAAGGAATCATGGTTATGGGAGCCTTCTCAGGTATTGTCTTTAACTTGACTTTTGAGCCTAGCTTAGGGAATTTGACACCATGGTTGTCCTTGATTGTTGCTGCTGGGATTGGAGTATTCTTCTCCTTGATCCACGCGGTAGCAACCATTCATTTCCGCGCTGACCATATCGTCTCAGGTACGGTATTGAATTTGATGGCACCCCCATTGGCAGTCTTTCTTGTCAAAGCGATGTACAACAAGGGACAAACTGATAATATCAAAGTTGCCTTTGGGAAAACATCGATTCCGGTCTTATCTAAAATTCCGGTCATTGGAGATATTTTCTTCAACAATGCCAGCATCATTGGTTGGGTTGCGATTCTCTTTTCATTCTTTGCTTGGTTTATCATGTTCAAGACGAAATTTGGATTGCGTCTTCGTTCAGTTGGTGAACACCCTCAAGCAGCAGATACATTGGGAATCAATGTATATAGAATGCGCTACTTAGGAGTGATGATCTCAGGTGCCCTAGCAGGAATCGGAGGAGCCATTTACGCTCAGTCAGTTTCTGTTAACTTCGCAGTAACTACTATTGTAGGTCCTGGATTTATCGCCCTTGCGGCTATGATTTTCGGGAAATGGAACCCAATCGGGGCCATGCTTGCTAGTCTCTTCTTTGGAGCTTCACAAAGTTTGGCTGTTATCGGGAATCAATTGCCTTTGCTTAAAGGTATCCCATCTATCTACTTGCAAATTGCGCCTTACGTCTTGACCATGGTTGTCTTGGCAGCCTTCTTTGGACAAGCAGTTGCACCAAAAGCAGATGGTGTTAACTACATTAAATCGAAATAATGCACAGAGAGAGGTTGGGACAAAAGTCCTAGCCTCTCAATTGTTTTTGGAATGTCGAGTAAGACGCAGTGGTTGAGTGGGCTCTACTACGCTGATTTCATCAGCTTTTACAGCCCTACTCAACTGTGCGGAGGTGGGACGACGAAATCGAATTCTAACGAATTACCGATTTCTGTCCCACGCTCTCTTTTGCTTTGTAAAGGCCCCTCTTAGTCGCAATTTCTTTAGATTTAGGGTACAATAAGAATACAACTTTTCATGTATCGGAGGAGCAGATGTTTAAGTGGATAAGACGCCTAATTGGCATGGTGATCGTTTTATTTATGTTATTAGTGATCTTGTTGGTTCCTGGATCTATCCCTGAAGGGGAGCAACTGAGAAATGTGCAGGCAGGGAGTTCTTTGATTGAGTTGGCTCAAAATGCTGTTTCAAATGCCTCTGTGAGCACTGAAGGGCTCTCAACTGAGCTAAGTCTCAATTCAGTGCAATTGAGTCAGGTCGTAAAATCAAGTGCTGGTTCTGCCCTTGACAATTCTGACTATCAAAAGATGGCACTAGGAATGGATGGCAATGACCTTCACGTCAAAGTTCCTGTTTCCTTAGGGCCAGTTGATAGCTATCTAGATTTAACCATGACCGGTCAAGTTGAAAACAATGTCATGAATTTGACCGTGACCGGTGCTAAATTAGGGAAAATGCCCATTCCAAAATTCTTGGTTCTCAACTATTTGAAGGATCAATCCAATCAAAATGGAGGCGGCTTCACAGTGAATGGTGATCAAATCACCCTTGAGATCCCTCAAGCAGGCTATAGTATCTCAAAAGCGAGAGTGGAGAATGGCAATGCTAAGGTAACTGTTAGCATATCCTTGTTTTAAGTCTTTGAAAATGGAGTTGTCATGCTTGTCTTTGAATTTTGTGCAGAGAATTTAACTTTTATTGATAAGGCGATTGCTGCTGGGGCAGGTCGCATTGAACTGTGCGACAACCTGGCAGTAGGCGGGACCACACCAAGTATAGGTGTGATCAATGAAGCAATCAAACTGACAAGAGAGAAGTCCGTGGATCTATGTGTCATTATCCGGCCCCGTGGTGGCGATTTTGTCTACACTGAGCTGGAAGTCGAAGCTATGCTAGCGGATATTCGGGCTGCGAAAGAAATAGGGGTTACTTGTTTTGTGCTGGGTGCGCTGACGAGCGATCGAAAGTTGGACCAGAGGATCATGCAGCTTTTACTAGCAGCCTGTGGAGAGGCAGAGGTGGTCTTTCATATGGCCTTTGATGAGTTAGCTCATACAGATCAGCTAGAAGCGATTGAGTGGCTTTCTGATCAGGGTGTGGCCCGTATTTTAACACGAGCTGGAAGTCCAGGTGACCCACTAGAGCAACGTTTTGCACACTATCATCGTTTATTAGATGCGGCTAAGGGAAAGATTCAGATCCTGCCAGGTGGAGGTGTGACCCTTGACAATCGTCAGCTCTTTTTGGAGCAATTGGGCGTTTGTCAACTGCATGGCACGCGCATCGTGTTTTAAAAAAGAAACGATCACTGCTTGAAGTAGTTTTGAAGATCCGTTATCAAGGTTGGGGACGTTGTTTCCAGCCTCTTCTAGTGCAAAAATGAATAAGGGAGAGAAAATGTTTTTAGAGCATTATTTTGACCGCTACACCTTTCAGCCAGAAAAGGGATTGGCTTATGGATTTGAGAAGAGAGGGGCAGACTATGAGTACCAGTGTCCCGTCTTATCGGACTCTTTTCTATTAAAGCTCCGTGTCTGCGACCAGAAGATATCTTTTCAGGTCTATGATCAGGATACAGGGGACGAGTATATCCAGATCCATCAGGAACAGTTACAAGGAAATTTCGTCGGCCAAGTCAGGGAAGCCTGTCAGGAAAGTCTTGCAAGGATTCGCCAAGCTTGTTTTGAGGTAGAAGAATTTCTCTATCCTCAAGCTAAGCGTCTCATGACCTATATCTCCCTGCACTATCAGGGGACGATTGAGTATTTGTGGGAGAGATCTCCGGAATCGGGTGCCATTCGCCACCGAGACACCCTCAAGTGGTATGGTGTCTTTATGACCATTGATTGGAAAAAACTGGATGCTAGCAAGTCTGGGAAAATAGAAGTTTTGAATGTTAAGTCTGATCAAGTAGCCCATTTCATCCAGCAGAAAGGGATTTATCCAGCTTTTCATATGAATAAAAAATATTGGGTGAGTATCCCCTTAGATGGAACAATTGCTGATGAGGACTTGTTTGCTCTAGTGGATAGTAGCTGGCAACTCACCAAAAAGGGGAAATAAGATGAATCTGTTGAGGAAATTATCTTGGTTTTTTAATTTAGAGAAGAAGCGATACTTGATCGGGATAGGGTCCTTGATCTTGGTTAGTTTTTTAAACCTCATTCCTCCAAGAATCATGGGGCTTGTGATCGATTTGATCGATAAAAGAAGGCTGACACTGGGGCAGTTAGTTATGGATATTGCCCTTTTGGTCCTAGCAGCTCTTTCCATGTATGGCCTTCGTTTTGTCTGGAGACGCTATATTTTTGGAACGGCTAATAAGTTGGCTCGGATCTTGCGTTACCGTTTGTTTCAGCAATTTACGCTCATGTCTCCATCTTTTTATCAGCGTTATCGGACAGGGGATCTCATGGCCCATGCCACCAATGATATCAATGCGGTAACCATGTTTGCTGGTGGCGGGGTTATGTCTGCAGTGGATGCCTCTGTGACAGCCTTGGTGACCCTGGTCAGCATGTTTTTCATGATTGATTGGCGCTTAACGCTCTTAGCTATTTTGCCCCTACCGGTTATGGTGGTAGTGACTTCCGCCATTGGACGCAAAAATCACAAAGCCTTCAAAGAGGCCCAAGAAGGATTTTCAGAGCTGAACAACTTTGTTCAGGAATCAGTATCAGGAGTCAAGGTGACCAAATCCTTTGGCTTTCAGGCAGATGAGATTCAGGCTTTTGAAAAAACCAATCAAATGGTCTTTTCAAAGAATATGACTTCAGCCGGTTACAATGCTTTGTTTGATCCGACTACTCTTCTTTTTGTCGGTCTCTCCTATGTTTTGACGCTCTACTTCGGGGGGCTACTTGTTCAGGAAGGAAGCCTGACGGTTGGACAAATCGTAACCTTTATTACCTATCTCAATATGCTCGTCTGGCCCCTTCAAGCCATGGGCTTCTTGTTTAATATTAGTCAGCGTGCTAGCGTCTCCTATGATCGGATTGAGACACTTTTAGCAGAAACACCTGATATCCAAGATCCAAGTCAACCAGTCACAAACATTCAAAATGGCGATCTGGAATATGACATAAAAGAATTCGCCTATGAGAAAGAGCCTGTCCTTGAGAAGGTTGCCTTTCATTTAGAAAAAGGGCAAACCCTTGGAATTGTAGGACCAACTGGATCTGGAAAGACTACCTTGTTGCGTCTCTTGCTTAGAGAGCACGACTTGGAGCAGGGAGCTATCTTGCTCAATGGAATCTCTATCAAAGACTATCGTTTAGAAGATCTTCGAAGCTTGATCGGCTACGTCCCTCAAGATCAGATTCTCTTTGCCATGACCATTCGCGAGAATGTCGCTTTTTCAGATCCACAGATCAAGGAAGAAGAGGTGATGAAGGCTCTGAGAACTTGTGGAGTATATGAAGATATTCTGGCCATGCCAGACCAGATGGAGACAGTGCTGGGAGAGCGAGGGGTCTCTCTTTCTGGCGGACAAAAGCAACGGATTGCCATGAGTCGTGCTTTGGTCATGAATCCTGAGATCTTGATCTTGGATGATTCCCTGTCTGCAGTAGATGCTAAAACGGAGCACCAGATCATTGAAAATATGAAGCAGGAACGCAAGGGGAAAACAACGATCATCACAGCCCACCGCCTATCAGCGATCGTTCATGCGGATTTGATTCTGGTAATGGAGAATGGACAGATCAAGGAGCGAGGAAATCACGAGGAATTAATGGCTCAAAAAGGTTGGTACTATGAAACCTACCAAGCCCAACAATTATCAGAAGAAATGGAGGGAAAGCTGAATGAAAACATCTGAAGCTCATGTGATGAAGCGGCTCTTGACTTACATGTGGCGTTATAAATGGTTAACAGCCCTAGCCTTAGCCTTTACCTTCCTGACTAGTCTGTTATTGACGGCGATCCCTCTTGCAGCTCGCTGGTATATTGACCACCTAGTGGATCCAACAGAAGCAGGCTCTCCAGTTCTAACAGCTTTTCAGTTTCTCATTCTCTACTATGGGTTATTCATTGGGCGCGTGCTGGCAACTTATCTGAGTCAGTTAACCTTTGCGCGTGTATCCAATTCTATCGTAAGAGATATCCGTTTAGATATTTTCCAAAATCTTCAAAGGCTGGGCATGTCCTTTTATGACCAGACAGCAGCAGGTTCGATTGTTTCTCGAGTGACCAATGATACACAGGCAGTCGCAGATATGTTTTCTACGGTCTTTTCAAGCCTGGTTTCATCCTTTTTACTCTTTTTAGTCACTCTAGTAACCATGTTTAGCTTGGACTGGCATTTGACCATTTGGATCCTGCCTTTTCTTCCCATCATTTGGTTTTCCATCCGTCTCTATCGCAAGTTATCCAATCGCTTGGTCAAGATGACCCGACAAAAATTATCAGATATCAATGTGAAATTATCGGAATCTATTGAAGGAATGCGGATCGTGCAGGCCTTTCGTCAAGAAAAGCGCTTGACGGATGAATTCGAACAGATTAATGGGGAACATTTGGATTACGCCAACCGATCTGTGGATGTCAATTCCCTCTTTTTGAGACCAGCTATGACCCTGTTACAGGTCCTGGCCTATGCGGTCATTCTGACCTTTTTCGGCCTAAATTGGCAGTCCTCAGGCTTTACAGCAGGTCTTATCTATGCCTTTATCCAATATGTTAGCCAGCTTTTCCAGCCCTTGATTGATGTTACCCAAAATTTTGCAACCTTGCAGACCTCAACCATTTCTGCAGGTCGTGTCTTTGAGATGATGGATCGAGACGACTATGAGCCCAAGCAAGCTGGTAGCCTGAAAGAAATCGAGCGGGGAGATATTCGTTTTGAGCATGTATCTTTTTCTTATGATGGCAAACGGGATGTCCTAAAAGATATTTCCTTTGAGGTCAAAAATGGACAAACCATTGCCTTTGTCGGTCATACTGGTTCTGGTAAATCTTCTATTATCAATCTCTTCATGCGCTTTTATGAATTTGATCGTGGCCGGATCTTGATTGATGGACAGGATATCAAGGACTACAGCCAGGAAGCCTTGCGCAAGTCCATCGGTCTAGTGTTGCAAGAACCCTTCCTCTATCATGGAACCATTGCTTCTAATATCCGGATGTACCATGAAGAACTGACAGATGAGGAAATCCGACAAGCAGCTGCATTTGTGGATGTAGCAGACTTTATTGAGAGTCTACCTGGTAGCTATGATCATCCGGTAACAGAGCGGGGTTCTACCTTATCGACTGGTCAGCGTCAGCTTCTGGCTTTTGCTCGAACCATTGCTGCCCAGCCAAAGATCCTCATTTTGGATGAGGCCACTGCCAATATCGACCAAGAGACGGAAGAGATGATCCAAAACTCTCTGAAGAAGATGCGCCAAGGGCGGACAACCATTGCCATTGCCCATCGCCTTTCTACCATCCAAGATGCCGATTGCATCTATGTTCTAGATAAGGGAAAAATCATCGAATCGGGCAATCACGACCAACTCATTGCTCTAGGAGGAACGTATAAGAAAATGTATGACCTCCAGGCTGGTATGATGAAATAAGGACAAACAAGGTCTAAATGCAAATTTAACCTTGTTTTTCTTGCTTGAAAGCTGTAAAATAAAGAAAAGAACAGAAAAAGGGAGCATACACCATGTCAAACGATCTGATCATGATGGGAGTTGTCATTGTCTTATTTGGACTTTATTTCACTCTTCAAGTTGAGCTCAATAAAGTCAGAAATCAATTCACTCACTATCTTCTTAAACCAGGTAGTATTTCCAAGGAACAAAGAGAGAAGTACCTCAAAGAACCAGAGATGGAAGCGATTCGCCTGATTCGTCTCGATTATCGGATCGGCCTTCAAAATGCCAAACTTGTTTATGAGCAATTGAAGAAATAGATAAAAAGCTCGTCTAGTATTTAACTAAACGAGCTTTCAGATTGGAAAAATATTTTCTAAGAAACTTTCCTTAGGTGAATGCGGACGTCAGCGAACTTCTACGAAGTTCCATGACTAATTATTGAGCCTGAGGTCTCAATAATTCCGAGTGCCTGAAACTTAATGGTTTCAGGCACTTTTTTCACGGCGGAATGTTTCAGATAATATTGAATTATTCTAATTAATAAGAATTAAAGAAAACCAATTTGATTTATTTATATGAACAATTCTCGACATTCAAGACAAAAAAAGTTGTAAGCTTTGGTATAACATTGGCCGCATCTGCTGATTTGATCTTGGCGAGTTGATAAGGACAAGCAGTGATGTAGGCTGCTTCAAAGAAATCAAGCGGGAGTCCACTGTGTTTTAAGGCAGCAAGAGATTTGACCTGATGAAGATCTAGTAGGATCCCATCGTGGGTCGGGGTCAGATGTGGTAGAAGAGAAGACTGGGCCATCAAGGTCTTTAGACTGGCTTCTTCCTCTTTTTTTCTGGCTAGGAGTCGCTTTTTATTGGTCAGATACATACCGTTATCAATGTAGAGACTCAAGGCCTTTTGCATGATCAGATTGCTATCATAGTCCAGAATCGTCTTATAGGTCAAGACCGGCTTAAGAAGGTCTTGGGGAAGGATCATGGAAGTGATGCGAAGAGCAGAAAAAAGATTGGTCGAAAAAGATTTGATATAGATGACTCGGCCCTTTTGATCCAAATAATGAAAAGATGGAGCATTACTGCCATCAAGATCTCCCAAATAGTCATCCTCAACAAGGTAGACATCATATTGGTCAGCTAGTTGCAAGATCGCTTCTTTCTGCTTGGTCGAATAGCTATGACCAAGCGGATAGTGAAACCGGGGGATAGTGTAGAAGAATTTGATATGACCACTTTTGAAAATCTCTTCAAGTTCCTCGAGATCAATTCCCATTAAATTTCGTTGAATGGTACGGTAGGCAAGTTGCTGCGAATCTAAGAGTTGGTTCATCCGATGATAAGTCGGTTGCTCGATCAAGATCTGAGACTTTTTATTGGGAAAGTCAATCTGGCTGAGGATATTGAGCGCCTGCTGGGTACCAGCAGTCAAAACAATCTGATCCGCAGTCGTATAAATACCTTCTTCCTTCAATAAGTCTTGGATCGATTGGCGTACCTCTAGTAATCCTGCTTGGTCCGAAAAGTTATTGAAGAGATAATTCTCCCGTCCAATCAAGGTTTCATTGATACAGGTCCGGAAGTCCTCAAAAGCCTGGTTGCGGTCTTTCTCTAATTTTAGAGGAAGATCCTCATGTCGATTAGGTTCTTGCTCCAAAACATAGTAGCCACTTTGAGGCTTAGCATAGAGGAAGTGCTGGTAAGTCAAGTCCAGCAAGGCTCGTTGCACTGTGTCCTTACTACAAGAAAATTGACTAGCTAACTGGCGAACGGAGGGAATTTTTTGTCCAGTTTCCAGTTCTCCATCTTGAATGGCTGCTTTTAGAACATGAATAATTTGTTGATATTTGCTCATCTTCATCCTGACTGTCCCCATACAGTTTTTTTCTATTGTACAGAAAAAATCAAAAAAAAACCACTCATAAGAGTGGTGAGCATATTACATAAAATATACAATCGCTAAATACTGAAGAGTAGAAGCTGCCAGGATGAAGAGGTGCCAAATCATGTGGAAGTATGGTTTTTTCTTAGCATAAAAGCCAGCTCCAACCGTGTAGCACAGGCCGCCCATGAGCATGAGACCCCAGAAGATCGGATTGGTTTGGCTAACGATTTGGGGAATAATAAAGATGACCAACCAGCCCATGATCAAGTAAAGAGCGAGACTGAACTTTTCATTGACTTTTTTGGCAAAGATCTTGTAGAGAATACCAAAGATGGTGGTCCCCCATTGGATCAAGATAATGCTGTAGCCCATCCAGTTGTTCATCAAGGTAAGGACGACTGGTGTGTAACTACCTGCGATCGCAATGTAGATCATGGAATGGTCGATAATGCGAAGCACATACTTTTGAGGTGAATCGTAAGACATGGCATGGTAGACGGTCGAAGAAAGAAACATCAAAAAGAGACTGATCACAAAGATAGAAGTCCCAAAAGCACTGAGCAGACCGTGTTGCTCAAAGCTATAGACTGCTGAGATCGGAAGCAAGATCAACATGAGGAGGGCGCCAACAGCATGGGTTACGCTATTAGCGATCTCTTCTCCAAAGGATAATTTTTTACTTAGTTTCATGGTGTAATTCATCAGTTTCTTCCTCCGTTTTTACTGGTTGAATATAAGATAGGGTTTCAAGATAAAGTTGAACCGTCTGACAGGCAGAGCGAATGATGGGAGCGATCGGCTCTTTTTGCTCATTGAGATAAGCGACAAAGCTATTATAGAGAAGATCTGAGCTTGCCTGGTCCTGCAAGAAATTTAAGGTAGAAGCGATCTCCTGAATAGAAAAGACCGTTTTTAAGGTTGTAATAGCAATCAAGCGAGCTACCTGTCTACGCTGGTATTTCTTCTTATCTGGTTTTTCGACATAGCCATGTTTTACGTAATTGTTGATCATGGCAGCCGTCAAGCCCTTGTCTGAAGAAGAGTGAACAGGTGCACAGGTTTTATTGACATAAAGTAGGACCTGATCAAGATAGAGGTCTAGCTCAGGTAGTTGCTCCCACGTTGGATAGGAAAAAGTGGACACTAAATCTTCACCTTTCTTTAATCTAGTTTTCATAACTAGATAATAACATTTATAAAAACTCCTGTCAAGAAAATTTGAAAAATATGGTACAATAGACCTATGAAACTATTAATTCCATCCGCCAAAGAACTGAACGAACAGGCTCGTATCGTCGAGCCCCAACCCTTGTCAGAGAACACAAAAACCATCCTCCAAGCTTTGAAGGCATTCTCGCTAGAAGAATTAGCGACCTTTTACGGGATCTCAGAGGAAAGAGCCCTAGTAGAAAAAGAAAGAATTGAGGCTTTGTTAACTGGGAGTGCTAAAACCTATCCTGCTTTGGAACTGTTTGATGGCCTTATGTATCGTAGTATCGAGCGTCAAGACTTATCCGAAAAAGAGCAGGCTTATCTGCAGGAGCATTTGTTAATCACGACCGCTTTATATGGTGTACTACCTGCCTATGAAGGGATTGCTCCCCATCGCTTGGATTTTATGATGAAGCTAAAACCAGCTGGAAAATCTCTAAAGGCATTCTGGAAAGAGGACTATGATCAGGCAGTAGAAGGTGAGGAGCAGATCTTATCCCTTTTGTCTTCTGAGTTTGAACAGGTCTTTTCAAAAGCCATTCGTGAGCGAATGATTCGGATCAAATTCATGGAGAATCGTGGTGGGACACTAAAGATTCACTCAACGATTTCAAAGAAAGCACGTGGGGCTATGGTGACAGCTATGATGAAGGAAGAAATCACCCATCTAGAAGATCTGAAATCATTAGAAGTAGCAGGTTTCTCTTATCGTGAGGATTTATCGCAAGAGAAGGAATGGGTCTTTGTGAAAGAATAAATAAAAATATTCCTGAGAAGCGTCAGGAATATTTTTTTGATCTGTTAGATAAAGAGAATGCACGATGAAAACTCCAAAATAGAGGATTTTGGAGTCAGAATCGTCTTGAGCAGTAGGCTTAGGCGATATGTTTGAATTTCTTCAAGAGTTCTGTCAACTCAGCTTGCTCGCCACTATTAAAGACTTGCATCAAGCGTTGAATATTTTTGATATGATCTGGAAGAGCTTCTTCGATCTTTTTACGACCGGCATCTGTAATAGATACAAGATAAGCACGGCGGTCTTCTGGATCGGTTTCGCGTGTAATCCAACCATCGCGGACCATATTGCGAATAACCACAGTCATATTTCCAGAGGTCGCAAGAATGCTATCAATCAGATCTTGAATGCGGAGATCGCCCTTGCTGTACAAGGTCTCAAGAACAGAGAATTGAGTTGGTGTCAACTGGTGCTTTTTAAAGATATGAGCCTCAGACGCACGGATCAATCGTTCTGCCTTGTGGAAGACGATCATGGTTTTTAAATCTACGTTTGCTTCTTTGAATAATCTCTTTAAATTTTCCATATCTATATTTTATCAATAAATAGTGTTTCTGTCGTTTAATTTTATTTTCAAATTAGTTACAAAATTGTGACAAATTTATTGAACTATGAACATAAAATATACAAGGTGTTAATTTTAGTTTGTTTATCAAACAATTTTATACTAAAACATTGTAATAGGTATGAAATATTAGTAACAATTCTTTCTTGAAAATCTATAGAATTCTAGGTGGCTTTGGTGTATAATGGGGGAGTGAAACAGAAAAATAATCTTTTTATAATATGGCAACATATAATAGGAATCTGTATCTTAGTGTTGACGATCCTTTTTTCTTGGCTATTTCTTGCTGAAAAAACTTCTGATCGCTTGCAGGATCAAATGGCGCAAGCAAGAAAAATAGCTCTGTCTCACTCTTCGATTGCTACTATTGAGACGGAGAGTTTCTTTCATGGCAAAGAAGCCTATCTTTCCTTTATTGGCAAGGACCAAGAGGGGCAAGAACTAGCGGTTTTGGTGGCGCAGGCGGATGATGCAGTCTATACCTACCCTTTGAAAGAAGGAGTTAGTTCCAAAGAGGCAGCTTCTGTCGTCAAAGAGAAGAGTCAGGACGCGATTGATCGGGTAACTTTTGGACGCTTTAAAGGCAAACCGATCTGGGAAGTCAAGGCTGGGAGCTCTTATTATGTGGTGGATTTCAAGACTGGGAAAGTCACCGGTGTTTTTTAAGATTTGAGGAGGAAATATGAAATTATCAAATCGTGTATTGGAAATGGAAGAAAGTGTGACCTTGGCTGCAAATGCGCGTGCTAAAGCTTTGGCGGCAGAAGGTCGTGACATCTTGAGTTTGACCCTGGGGCAGCCTGATTTTGCGACTCCAAAAAATATTCAAGAAGCAGCAGTCGCATCCATTGAGGATGGTCGTGCCAGCTTTTATACGGTCGCATCTGGACTTCCAGAATTGAAGGATGCTATTAGCGACTACATGAAAGAGTTTTATGGCTATGCAGTGAACCGAAATGAGGTTGTGGTCGGTACTGGTGCTAAGTTTATCCTCTATGCCTTCTTTACTTCTGTCATCAATCCAGGTGATGAAGTCATCATTCCAACCCCTTGCTGGGTTTCTTATGTAGACCAGGTCAAGATGGTAGAAGGCACACCTGTTACTTTCCAAACAACAGAAGAAAATCATTTCAAGGCAACGGTAGAGCAACTGGAAGCAGCACGGACAGACAGGACCAAGGTTGTCTTGCTGAATTCGCCATCCAATCCAACAGGGATGATCTACAGTAAAGAAGAGCTCCAAGCAATTGGAAACTGGGCTGTCGAACATGATATCTTGATTTTAGCGGATGATATCTATGGTCGATTGGTCTACAATGGCAACACCTTTACGCCCATTTCTAGCTTATCAGAAGCGATTCGCAAGCAAACTATCGTGATCAACGGAGTTTCTAAAACCTATGCTATGACTGGTTGGCGGGTTGGTTTTGCTGTAGGAGATTCTGAGATTATCGGAGCTATGGCCAAGGTGATCAGCCAAACAACTTCCAACTTAACAACCGTTTCCCAATATGCCGCAATCGAAGCCCTCACAGGAGACCAATCTTCTATTGAGATCATGCGTCAAGCTTTTGAGGAACGCTTGAATACTATTTATCCTTTGTTGAATGAAGTACCTGGTTTTGAAGCCATCAAACCTCAAGGAGCCTTCTATCTCTTCCCAAATGTCAAGAAGGCCATGGAGATGAAGGGCTATACGGATGTGACGGAATTTACCACTGCAATTTTAGAAGAAGCAGAGGTTGCTTTAGTAACGGGAGCTGGCTTTGGTGCCCCTGAAAATATTCGCTTGTCTTATGCGACAGATTTGGACACCCTGAAAGAGGCTGTTCGCCGACTCAAGGCCTTTATGGAAAAATAAAATCGCAAGATCCTTAGTAATGAGCTGAGGATCTTTTTCTTTAAAAAAAATCTGGTTTTCACAGGTAGAGCCTAGCACTGAAAGCCTTTTTATGATACAATTAAGAAGATAATGTCTTCGGACAAGTTTAACGAGAAAAGGAAGATGAATGATGACAAAACGGATTACTATCATCGAAGTAAAAGACTATGTTGGTCAAGAAGTGACCATCGGTGCTTGGGTGGCCAACAAATCAGGTAAAGGAAAAATTGCTTTCTTGCAATTGCGTGACGGGACTGCCTTTTTCCAAGGTGTGGCTTTTAAACCAAACTTTATCGAAAAATTCGGCGAAGAAGTGGGGCTTGAAAAATTTGATACCATCAAACGCTTGAGCCAAGAAACATCAGTGTTTGTGACTGGTATTGTCAAAGAAGACGAGCGTTCTAAATTTGGTTACGAATTGGATATTACAGACATCGAAGTGATCGGTGAATCTCAAGATTACCCAATCACTCCTAAAGAACACGGGACAGACTTCTTGATGGACAACCGCCACTTGTGGTTGCGTTCACGCAAACAAGTTGCCGTTATGCAAATCCGTAATGCCATTATCTATGCAACTTATGAGTTCTTTGATAAGAATGGCTTCATGAAGTTTGATAGCCCAATTCTTTCAGGAAATGCTGCAGAAGATTCTACAGAACTTTTCGAAACAGACTACTTTGGAACACCAGCCTATTTGAGTCAATCAGGTCAGCTTTATCTGGAAGCAGGTGCTATGGCACTTGGTCGCGTCTTTGACTTTGGTCCAGTATTCCGTGCTGAAAAATCAAAAACTCGTCGTCACTTGACTGAGTTCTGGATGATGGACGCTGAGTACTCTTACTTGACACACGATGAGTCACTTGATTTGCAGGAAGCTTATGTCAAGGCTCTTCTTCAAGGTGTCTTGGACCGTGCTCCTCAAGCCTTGGAAACATTGGAGCGTGATACGGAGCTCTTGAAACGCTACATTGCTGAACCATTCAAACGCATCACTTACGATGAAGCGATTGATCTCTTGCAAGAGCATGAAAACGATGAAGATGCTGATTACGAGCATTTGGAACATGGAGATGACTTCGGTTCACCACATGAAACATGGATTTCAAACCACTTTGGTGTACCAACCTTCGTGATCAACTATCCATCAGATATCAAAGCCTTCTACATGAAGCCAGTTCCTGGTAATCCAGACCGCGTGCTTTGTGCAGATTTGCTCGCACCAGAAGGCTACGGGGAAATCATCGGTGGATCTATGCGTGAGGAAGACTACGACGCCCTTGTTGCGAAGATGGAATCTCTTGGCATGGATCTTACAGAGTATGAATTCTACCTTGATCTTCGTAAATACGGTACAGTCCCACACGGTGGATTTGGTATCGGTATCGAGCGTATGGTAACCTTCGCAGCTGGTACTAAACACATCCGTGAAGCCATTCCGTTCCCACGTATGTTGCATCGTATCAAACCTTAATAGACGTAAAAACGCCATTAGGCGTTTTTAACTTTTATATCTGCTCCTAAAAACTATGAAAGGAATTTCAATGCTGAAAATAGATATCATTGATGGGAAAGAATACGAGGATGGTCAGGGGTCTTTGATCGCAGATCTAGACCATAGCATTCAACAGATGCTCAAGACCTCCTACCCGGAAAGTCAAATGGATGATTTTATCACGTATAAAAATTTGAGCCAGTATTGTATGGATTATCTTGGACAGATTATTGAGCGTGCCAATGATAAAAACGAAGCCATTAAACAGCAGGTGACAGGTGTCATGCCCGAAAGCGAGCGCCCCTTTAACGTTGAAGACCGCTTGACAGCCAGCTATACCTTCGGTCAGCGGGTAGCGGATTCGGTTGCACGCTTTGGTGGGTCATGGACTTTTATCATTAGTTTTATCCTGATGATGGCTATCTGGATGTTGATTAATGTCTTGCATCCCTTTGGCTGGAATTTTGACCCTTATCCTTTCATCTTGCTGAATCTAGCACTTTCTACGATTGCGGCGATTCAAGCTCCTTTGATCATGATGAGCCAAAACAGGGCAGCAGATTATGATCGCCTGCAAGCGCGAAATGACTTTAACGTCAATATGGAGTCTGAACGGGAAATTCGCTTACTGCATACGAAAATTGACCATATGGTGCAACAAGACCAGACGGATTTACTGGAAATTCAAAAGTTGCAAACCGAATTGTTGGTGTCCTTGTCTAATCAAGTGGCCCAGCTGCGTCAAGAAATGAATCAAGAAAAATGAAGGAGGTGGAGAAGATGTAGGCAAATCTAAGTAAGTCTTTTAGAAACACTCATATAATCTATTGAAAGAGGAAAAACAATGTTTAAAAGAACTTACAAACGCAATATTTCACTCCTAGCAGGTTTGGAATTTACATCTTATTTTGGAATTACCAGTTTTTGGATTCTCTTTTTTATTCAAAATGGTCTTTCTTTGCTTCAGATTGGTTTATTAGAGAGTATCTTTCATGGGACGAGTCTCTTGTGTGAGATCCCATCTGGTATGTTAGCTGATCGCTTTAGCTACAAGACCAATCTCTATTTGGCTCGCTTGTCCAGTATTGGATCTTCTATCTTGATTTTATTTGGTCAGGGGAATTTTTGGATCTATGCCATTGCCATGATGGTCAATGCTTGGTCTTATAATTTTGACTCGGGGACCAGTACCGCTTTCTTATTTGATTCAGCGGTGGAAGCAGGTCAAAAAGACCGTTATCTTCAGATTTCTAGCTTCTTGTCTGGTGTGGCCGAAGTCACCCGAACGTTAGGTACAGTTGTGGCAGGCTTCTTTATTCACGGAGCATTGGCTTGGACCTATTATATTGCTATTGGGCTTTCCTTGCTTTCCATTCTTTTGATCTTTCTGATGAAAGAGCCAGAGAGCAAGAGTGATGAAAGAAATCATTTGACCTTAAAGCGGATATTGGAGGTAGTGAAACAAGAATGGCAGGAAAAAACAGTCTTGTTTTACTGGATGCTCACCTATCAGTTGGTAGGGACCATCATGTGTATGTTTTATTTTTACTACCAACAGAAAATTAGTGACTTAGCTAGTTGGCAAGTTTCGCTCATCATGTTAATTGGTAGTGGATTCAATCTCCTAGCGGTTTATTTGGCTAGTCAAATCGGGAAAAAATGGAATAGTAATCAAGTCTTTCCGATTCTGGTTGCACTGACAGGGTTGACCTTGCTTTTGGTAGGTTTAAAGACTCCATTTGCCTATCTGAGTGTCTATCTCTTGACCAATGCCCTTTATGCCGTTTATCAACCTATCTACTACAATGATTTACAAGCTTATCTGCCATCCAGTGTACGAGCAACTATGCTGAGTATCAATTCAATGATGTTTAGTTTATCTATGATCGTGATTTTCCCACTGACTGGTTGGTTGATCGATACTTGTGGATTTGTAGCAGTCTTTCTTGTGCTAGGCCTTATAACATTCCTATCTTTCCCTCTCTTACTGATTGGTTTAGGGAGAATGGGCAAGACCTTAAGCGATGTGACAAAGACTGAATAAAACTTATAGGGTTCTTGAGTCTAACAAGATTTAAATAGCAGAAAAACTGAACAATCCTTCTATGCTATGTAGGAATAGTAAGATTGAAGACAAAGTCATCTTAGAAACTTTCCTTAGGCGAGGACGGACGTCAGCGAACTTCTATGAAGTTCCATGACTAATTATTGAGCCTAAGGTCTCAATAATTCCGAGTGCTAGAAACAATAGTGTTTCTAGCACTTTTCTCACAGCGGAAAGTTTCAGTAGATGATTGAATAGCTCTAACAAATAAAATTATTTTATCTTTATAGAAGTTAATTAATTTGTATAAAAGAGCAGTTTGTCTACGTTCTCATACTCTCTGCTTGGCAGGGAGAGTTTTTTTGTCAGTTATAATTGTGGTAAAATAGGTATATCCTATTTAAAAAGAATCGAGTTGTATGAAATCATTATTGAAGTATTTTAAGGGCTATCTATGGGAAACTTTTCTAGGGCCCGTGTTTAAGCTTTTAGAAGCTATTTTTGAATTGTGTGTCCCCTTAATCATCGCCCACTTAGTCGATCAGGTCATTCCGAAAAAGGAAACGAGCGCAGTGGTGATGACGGTCGGTGTTTTGTTTTTATTTGCGAGCTTTGGTGTCGTCGTAGCTATTACGGCCCAGTATTTTTCTTCTAAAGCAGCTGTCGGCTTTACCCGCGAGATGACCAAGGATTTGTATGAGAAGATCTTATCACTTCCAAAGGACAAGCGCGATAGGATCGGGACTTCTAGTTTGGTAACCCGTCTCACTTCTGATACCTATCAAATTCAGGTTGGGATCAACCAATTCTTGCGCCTCTTTTTGAGAGCACCGATTATTGTCTTTGGTTCTATCATCATGGCTTTCACCATCAGTCCTAAACTAACCCTTTGGTTCTTGGGGATGGTGGCGATTTTAACCTTGATTATTGTGATCATGTCTCGGATTGTCAATCCTCTTTTTGCCAAGATCCGGAAAATCACAGACCGAATGGTCACAGTGACGCGTCAGCAATTTCAAGGGATGCGGGTGATTCGGGCCTTTGGACAACAGTCTAGTGAATTAGAGGACTTTAGAGAGGTCAATCAGGACTACAAGATCTGGCAAATTCGCGCTGGTATCTGGTCTAGTTTGGTCAGTCCCTTGACCTTCCTTGTGGTCAATACGACCTTGGTTTGTGTCATTTGGCAAGGACAATTGAATATCTCTGCTGGTCTTTTAACCCAAGGGATGTTGGTCGCTTTGGTCAATTATTTATTACAAATTTTAACAGAATTGATCAAACTGGCGATGCTGGTCACGTCTTTAAATGTCAGCTATATTTCAGCTAAGCGTGTTCAAGAGATTTTTGATTTGAAGGAAGAAGACCTCTTAGAAGCTCTGCCAGAAGAAACTGCAAGAGAGCAAGAAGCGATCAGCGCACAGAAAGTTACTTTCACTTATCCAACGGCTTCAAGCCCAGCTCTAGAAGATATTTCCTTTGATCTGGATCATGGACAGATGTTGGGAATTATCGGTGGTACAGGATCTGGGAAGTCTACCCTGGTTCAGTTATTGAGTCATTTGTATGCCGTGAGTCAAGGGAAATTATCCCTCTATCATCAAGGTCACTCTCCTAAAACTCTCAAGGAGTGGCGGGAGTGGGTAGCTGTTGTCCCACAGAAGGCAGAGCTCTTTAGAGGAACCATCCGCTCGAATCTCTTACTTGGAATGGAAGAAAATCTATCGGATGAAGATTTGTGGTGGGCGCTAGAAACAGCTCAGGCGGCTGATTTTGTCCGTGAAAAAGAAGGACAACTCGATGAGCCAGTGGAAGCCTTTGGTCGAAATTTTTCAGGCGGCCAACGCCAGCGGTTGACAATTGCGCGTGCCCTTTTGAAGAAGGCTCCTTTCTTGATTTTGGATGATTCAACTTCTGCCTTGGATTATTTGACGGAAGCTCGTCTCTTAAAATCGATTAAAGAAGAATTGAGTGATACGAGTTTGATCTTAGTATCACAACGAACCAATAGTCTCAAGTCTGCTGATCAGATTTTGGTCTTGAACAAGGGTCATCAAGTAGGACTGGGGAATCATGATTTCCTTTTGTCTACCAATGAGATTTATCAAGAAATTCATTATTCACAACACGGGAGGGAGGAAGCATGAGTCAAAAACGTTCTAGTTATTTAAAACGTCTGTTTAGAGATTTTGCTCACCATCCCGGGCCCCTGATCCTAGCTAGTCTTGGAACCATCGTTCAAGTGGCCTTAACGGTCTGGTTACCGATCCTGATCGGACATGCGGTTGATTTAGTCATCAATCCTCAAGGGATGACAGTCTTATGGCCTGTTTTGATCAAAATGGTTCTGGTCATTGTGGCCAATACCCTGATCCAATGGATCAATCCTCTTGTCTACAATCAATTGGTCTATCGGTATAGCCAAAGCCTGAGAGCAGAAGTGATGGAAAAAGTACACCGCTTGCCCTTGTCTTATCTAGATAAACAAGGGAGCGGAGACTTTGTCAGTCGTCTCACGACCGATGTAGAGCAACTCAATAGTGGTCTTCTGATGGTCTTTAACCAGTTTTTTGTTGGCCTCCTAACCATTCTTGTCACCATCGTGACCATGGCAGAATTGGATTTCTTTATGATGGTGGCGGTTCTGGTCTTAACTCCTTTATCCCTTGTGATTGCTCGTTTTATTGCCAAGCGTTCTTATACGCTTTTCCAAAAGCAGACCAAGGCGCGTGGTCTTCAAACTCAGTTGATCGAAGAGTCTTTGACCCAGGAAAGTTTGATCCAGTCTTTTAATGCTCAGGATCAATTCCGTACGGCTTTTAAAGGGACTAATGAAAGCTATGCCAATTATTCCCAATCTGCTGTCTTTTATTCCTCAACTGTCAACCCTGCCACTCGCTTTGTGAATGCCTTGATTTATGCAGTAGTGGCTGGATTTGGTGCTGTACGCATTATTTCAGGATCTCACTTTACTGTCGGTCAATTGGTGACCTTCCTCAATTATGTCAACCAATACACCAAGCCCTTTAATGATATCTCCTCTGTCTTGTCAGAACTCCAAAGTGCCCTTGCCTGCGCAGAGCGCTTGTACAGCGTCTTGGATCAAGCTGAGGTCGAAGAGACGGGGCAACGGGTCCTGGAAAGTCAGGATGTTAAAGGTGCGATTGGTTTTGAACACGTCGCATTTGGCTATGATTTGGGGCGGACTTTGATCAAAGATTTAACCATTCAGGTTCCAGCTGCCAGTAAAGTGGCCATTGTAGGGCCTACAGGAGCAGGAAAGTCGACCTTAATTAATCTGCTCATGCGTTTCTACCCTGTTAATTCTGGAGAGATCACGATTGATGGGGTGCCAATTACGGACTACACCCGTGCTTCTTACCGCCAACAGTTTGGTATGGTTCTGCAAGAAACCTGGCTCAAGGTTGGGACCATTCATGAAAATATCGCCTTTTCTCGTCCAGATGCAAGTAGAGAAGAAGTCATAGAAGCAGCCAAAGCGGCCAATGCAGATTTCTTTATCCGGCAGTTGCCACAAGGGTACGATACCTATCTTTCAGATGCTGGAGAGTCTTTGTCTCAAGGTCAACGCCAACTCTTAACGATTGCGCGGGTTTTCCTTTCAGTTCCTAAGATTTTGATCTTGGATGAGGCGACATCCTCCATCGATACTCGGACGGAGGTCTTGATTCAAGATGCCTTTAATCAACTAATGAAAGGACGGACCAGCTTTATCATTGCTCACCGCTTGTCGACCATTCAAAATGCCGATATGATTCTTGTCATGGTGGATGGTGATATAGTTGAGCATGGCACTCATGAAGAGCTAATGCAAGCGCAAGGTGTTTACTACAAGATGCAGACAGCTCAGCAACAGATTAGTTAGAATGAAAAGCATTTTCAGATTTGAAAATGCTTAGATTGAAGATAGAGACATATTCAAAACTTTCCTTAAGTGAGTACGGACGTCAGCGAACTTCTACGAAGTTCCATGACTTAGTTTTGAACCTAAAG
>JAQCUL010000024.1:28480-32824 GCA_027685415.1 Streptococcaceae bacterium AF13-5-6.0 | reverse complement strand
CTTGAAATTGATTAAACCAAAAAAGCTTGAGCGTTGGCTCAGGCTTTTTTTGTTCATTTTTCAAGCAATTCTTGGATCAAGCCTTCCATGGCACTAGGCTCTGTTTTGGAAGAGAAGCGTTGGGCGACTTGGCCTTGTCGGTCGATGACAAATTTTGCAAAGTTCCATTCGATGCGTTTGCCTAGTGGCCCGGCTGCTTGGCTTTTGAGCCAGTCATAAAGAGGAAGGGCTTCCTTACCATTGACCTTGGCTTTGGCGAATCGTGGGAAGGTGGTCTGGTAGTTGAGGCTACAGAAACTGTTGATTTCTTCTGCAGTTCCTGGAGCTTGCCCCATGAATTGGTTACAAGGGATGTCTAGGATTTCAAGCCCCTTTCCCTGGTAGCGCTGGTAGAGATCTTGCAGTCCTTGGTATTGCGGGGTCAAGCCACAGCCTGTTGCTGTATTGACTACGATGAGGACCTTACCTTGGTAGTGGGAAAGAGAAATTTCTTCTCCTTGCTGGTTTTCTAAAGAAAAATCATAAATGCTGGTCATAGGTGGTATCCTTTCTGTCTCTTCAACTTTTATTGTAGCATAAATCTCCTAATATTGGGCCAAGAGGAGCATGACTTCTTGCTTTAGTCCCTCCTGTGAAAATGATATAATAAGAAGATAACAAGCTCTCAAGAAAATGCCAAAAGGAGAACGGATCGGATGAAATTACTCTATACGGATGTTCGGACCCCCTTGACCCAGGTCCTGACACAAGAAGCCGTAGGGTTAGTAGAACAGGGCAAGCGTGTGTTTTACATTGCCCCCAACTCTCTTTCCTTTGAAAAAGAAGCCAAGGTCTTGTCCTATATAGAAGGTCAGGCTTCTTTTGCCATTACCGTCACGCGCTTTGCCCAAATGGCCCGTTATTTCATTCTGAACCAGGTCTTTGAGGAGCAACCCTTGGATGACATCGGTCTCGGCATGCTATTTTTTAAAGCTCTGTCCCAGATGAAGGAGCAGGATCTCAAAGTTTACGGGGCCCTGCGCAAGGATCCTCAGTTCATCCAGCAACTGGTCCAGCTCTACCATGAATTGCAGACGGCCCAGATGGATTTTACCGATTTAGAGTTGCTCGAGGAAGCTGAAAAAAGAGAGGACCTCTTGGCGATTTTTGAGGCGGTCTCTGAGATGCTGGTCAAGCATCAGTATGAATCCCAGTCCAAGATTGCCTTTTTCCTCAATCAGGTCGAAGAAGGGCACTTGGAAGAGCAATTACAGGATGTGGCGATCGTTGTCGATGGCTTCACGCGTTTTTCTGCAGAAGAAGAGGCCTTGATTGGTCTCCTTCACCGAAAAGGAGTGGAGATTGTCATCGGAGTCTATGCCAGTGAAAAAGCCTATCGGGCAAGCTTTAGAGAGGGAAATCTTTACCAAGCCAGTGTTGACTTTCTCCTCCAACTGGCAAAGACTTTTGAGGTACAGCCTCAGTATTGTGGGCAAGCGATCGAAGACTCCTTTAGTCGCATTACCCGCATGTTAGAAGCGCGCTACGATTTTTCACAAGTGGAAAATGAGCTGGAGGACCAAGATCGAACAGCGGTCCAACTCTGGCAAACCAACACGCAAAAAGAAGAGTTGGAATTTGTCGCCAAATCCATCCGTCAGCGTCTTCATGATGGGGCCCGCTATCGGGATATTCGGGTCTTGTTAGGCGATGTAGAAGCTTATCAACTACAGCTCAAGACCATTTTTGACCAGTATCAGATTCCCTTTTACTTGGGACGAAGTGAGGCCATGGTCCACCATCCCTTGATTCAGGTCATTGAATCATTAGGTCGGATCAAGCAGTTCAATTACCAGACAGAAGACGTCATCAACTTGTTAAAAACGGGTCTGTATAGTGATCTGACGCAAGCAGAAGTCGATGCTTTTGAGCAATACCTTCGCTTTGCGGAAATTAAAGGTGCTACAAAATTTTACAAGCCTTTTACTAGCAATCGTCAGGGCAAGTTTAATCTGGAAGAGCTCAATACTCTCCGGGAACGCGTCGTCGAACCTCTAGCTCCTTTCTTTTCACAGCGCAAACAAAAGGTGACCCATCTCTTAACCGCCTTCACAGAATTTCTGCAAGAGGCTCAACTTTCTCAGAATCTACAAGCTTTGATCAAGGATCTAGTTTTGGAAGAGCAGGAGCACTATGACCAGGTCTGGAAGGCCTTTCTCCATGTCTTAGAAGAGTTGAACCTGGTCTTTGAGGACCAAGAGCTGACCGTAGATGACTTTTTAGCCCTCCTCTTATCGGGGATGCAATTGTCTCAATACCGGACAATTCCTGCTACGGTCGATGTGGTGACCGTTCAGTCCTATGACTTGATTGAACCCTTGACAGCGCCTTATGTCTACGCGATCGGGCTGACCCAGGAGCGTTTTCCAAAGATCGCTCAGAACACCTCTCTGCTCAGTGAAGAAGAGCGCCAGCAGCTCAATGAGGCCACCCAAGAAGGAGCAGAGCTCCAGGTGGTGACCAGCGAAAATCTCAAGAAAAATCGCTTTGTGGCAGTTTCGCTCCTCAATGCGGCGACCAACCAACTGGTCCTATCGGCCCCTAGCTTGGTCAATGAAATGGAAGATAGTGTCTCTCCTTACCTTGTCGAATTGACCAAGGAACCTATTGCCATCGAGTGGACGACCAAACAAGCCCAAGCTTCGAGTGATGATATCGGGACCTACCGAGCCCTTTTAGCGCGCGTGATCGAACTCCATCAAGAAGAAATTACGAGTGAGTTATCTCCTGAAGAAGCCAGCTTTTGGGGTGTGGTGGTACGGGTCTTGCGCAAGAAATTAGCTACTGAAGGCATCCAGATTCCTCAAATTTCAACGGAATTAAAGAGCCGTCAGCTTCAGTCGGATACGCTTCAAGCGCTCTATCCAGAGGGCAAAGCCTTGACCTTATCCGCTTCTGCCTTGAATGAATACTACAAGCACCAGTATGCCTTTTATCTGCGCTATGTCTTGGGCTTACAAGAGGATGAAACCATCCGGCCAGACGCTCGCAGTCATGGGAATTTTCTGCACCGGATCTTTGAACGAGTCTTAAAAGATAGCTCCGATCAAGCGTTTGATCGGCGTTTAAACGAGGCGATTCGAGAGACCAGCCAAGAAGCAGAGTTCCAGCAATTGTATGGAGAAAGTGGAGAGACCGAGTTTATTCGCAACTTGCTTCTTGATACCGCGAAAACAACGGGGCGTGTCCTCGCCCAGCAAAATGGCATCGAGACCATCGGTGAGGAGACCCTCTTTGGTGGAAGTACCCACACCTCTTATCCATTGTCCGATGGCCGTCTCCTGCAGCTACGAGGCAAGGTGGACCGCATTGATCAATTGAGGGATCGGGGAGCCCTCGGAGTCGTGGACTACAAGTCCAGTCTGACGCAGTTCCACTATGACAAGTTCTTTAATGGACTGAATTCTCAATTGCCGACCTATCTCTCTGCGATTCAGGATTTGAAGGAATACCAAGAGGAGCAGGGGATTTTTGGAGCCATGTATTTGGAAATGGGAGATCCTGTGGTGGATCTGAAAAAGACCAAGACAGTAGAGGATGTCATCAACCAAACCATGAAAAGTCAACAGTACAAGGGGCTCTTTATGGCAGATCAGGCGCCTTATCTGGGCGAGGCCTATGACAAAAACAAGGCCATGATGCTGAGTAAGGAAGAGCTGGACTTGCTCCTCTTGTACAACGCTTATCTCTATAAAACAGCAGCAGAAGGGATTCTCAAGGGGCAATTTGCCATCAATCCCTATAGTGAAAATGGGCGCAATATCGCACCATTTGTGGAGCAGTTTAAATCTATCACAGGATTTGAAGCCGATCGTCACCTAGGTCAGGCACGGTTCTTGACCAAACTAGACCAAAAAGGAATACGCGGTGAAAAGGTGAAAGCCGCTTGGATCGAGAAGATGAAGGAGGTCTTGAACAAATGATCAAACAAGCATTTTTGACAAGAGAAGAAATCAAGGCCCTTCAGGACCAAGAGGCAGCTTCTACCAAAGAGCAAAAGCGGACACCAGAACAGATCGATGCCATCTATAGTTCGGGGACCAATATCTTGGTGTCGGCCTCTGCTGGATCAGGAAAGACCTTTGTCATGGTGCAAAGGATACTGGATCAGATCCAGCGTGGCATCTCGATTAAGGAGCTCTTTATCTCGACCTTTACGGTCAAGGCAGCAGGGGAGCTTAAGGAGCGTTTGGAAAGTGAACTTGGAAAAGCCCTGCAAGCGAGTGATGATCCAGAGCTCAAGCAACACCTGGCCCGTCAAATCGCAGATGTCGCCACCAGCGATATCGGAACCATGGATTCCTT
>JAQCUL010000024.1:0-28470 GCA_027685415.1 Streptococcaceae bacterium AF13-5-6.0 | reverse complement strand
CCACCAGCGATATCGGAACCATGGATTCCTTTACCCAAAAGGTCCTAACGCGCTATGGCTATTTGCTTGGGTTGGCGCCTCAGTTTCGCATTTTACAAAATGCTAGTGAGCAGCGCCTCTTACAAAATGAAGTCTTTCAAGCTGTTTTTGACCGCTATTACCAGGGGGAAAATCAAGAGGCCTTTGTCCAGATGGTCAAGAATTTCACGGGACAGCGCAAAAATTTAACCTTGTTTAAAGAACAGATCTACCAGATCTATGACTTTCTTCAGTCGACCAGTGATCCGGAGAAATGGCTGGAAGAGCATTTCCTAAAAGGTTATGAGGAGACTGATTTTGAACAGGTTGAAGGCGATCTGATGGAGAGCATCCAGCAGGCCCTTTATGAGGCAGAAAGCTTTTTTGCCTTTCATTTGTCCAATGAGGGCCAAGCATTTGGTAAGGCCAAATATTTGGAAGCTGTCGAAGAGGTGCTCGATCAGATTGGAAGCCTGACAGGTAGTGTCAATAAAGAGCAACTGACCTCTGTCCTAAAGGCGGTCGTGGCGATTAGTCGGGCTTCAAATGGGGGAGCCTTGACCAACAGAGCCCGAAAAGAAGAGTTAAAAGACCTAGTCACAGCCTATAACCAAGACAAAACCATACATATCAATCGCCTCAGAGACTTGGAAAATCAGCTCTATCAGCTGGAATTTCAACAAACCTTCCACCAAGAAGAAGGCCCCATGCTCTCCTTGTTGCGGGACTTTATCAGAGACTTCGCTCGCGCTTATCTAGAGCGAAAAATCCAAGAAAAAGCTTATGAATTTGGGGATATCAGTCATTTTGCGATTCAAATTTTAGAGCAATTCCCAGAGGTGAGACAAGCCTTTCAAGAGCGTTATCATGAGGTCATGGTCGATGAGTATCAGGATACCAATCACACCCAAGAGCGGATGTTGGACTTGCTGTCAAATGGCCACAATCGCTTTATGGTGGGGGATATCAAGCAATCCATTTACCGCTTCCGTCAGGCAGATCCACAGATTTTCAATGATAAATTTAAAGCCTTCCAAGAAGAAGGGGCGAAAGGGCGGTTGATCCTCCTCAAGGAAAATTTCCGGAGTCATGTGGAGGTATTGGACGCGACCAATGATGTCTTTCGCCATTTGATGGACGAAGAGGTGGGCGAGATTGACTACAATCAAACCCACTATCTAGTTGCAGGAAGCGACAAGCAGCGGATGGCCTTGCCACAACATCGAGCAGAATTTTTGCTTTATGATGGCACCCAAGACCAGGAAGAAAAGAACGAAGACGAGGAAGCTGCTTCTGGACTCGAGACGGTTTCCAAGGGAGAAATTCTCCTTGTCATCAAAGAAATTTTACGCCTTCATCGGGTAGAAAAAGTGCCCTTTAAAGAGATCACTCTCTTGACCGCGACTCGAACTCGAAATGACGCGATTCTGGAAGCCTTTGACCAGTATCGTATCCCGATTGTGGCAGATAGCGGACAGGCGCATTATCTTGAGTCGCTGGAAGTGATGGTCATGTTGGATACCTTGCGGACCATTAACAATCCCTTGCATGATTATGCCTTAGTGGCCCTTATGAAATCCCCCATGTTTGACTTTGATGAAGATGAATTGGCACGGATTTCCTTGCAGACCCTTCCAGAGAAAAAGCAAATGGCCTTCTACCACAAGGTCCAGTTAGCCCTTGAAAAGACTGCAGAGCATGCAAATCTGATTGATGCCAAGCTCCTAGCTAAAATCGAGAACTTCCTCAAAGTGTTATCTACTTGGCGCGCTGCTGCCAAGACCTCTTCGCTCTATGATTTGCTGTGGAAAATCTATGAGGATCGCTATTACTATGACTATGTCGGCGCCCTTCCAAATGGCGCCCAGCGCCAGGCCAACCTCTATGCATTGACGCTTCGGGCCAATGATTATGAAAAAGCCAGCTTTAAGGGCTTGTCGCGCTTCATTGCCATGATTGACAAGGTGATCGAAAATGAACACGATTTGGCCAGCGTCCCTCTTGCGGCGCCAAAAGATGCCGTCCAGCTCATGACCGTCCATAAGAGTAAGGGGCTGGAATTCAAGTATGTCTTTATACTCAATATGGATAAGGCCTTTAACCGTAAGGATCAATCGGGGCCAATCATTCTCAGTCGTCAAAAAGGGATTGGCTTTAAATATGTTGCGAATCTGCCAGTTGAGACAGAAAATCCTGCTGCTCCAGAAACCATTCGCCTGCAGATCGAAACGCCTTGCTACCAACGCAATGTGGAAGAAACAAAATTGGCCACGATTTCGGAGCAGATGCGTCTTCTTTATGTCGCTATGACACGGGCTGAGCTCAAGCTCTATCTGGTCGGAAAAGGCCGTGAAGACAAACTGCGTGATACCGATTGGGGGACTAGTCGCAATGGCAAATTGGATCCGGAAAAACGAAAAGAATGGACCTCTTATCAGGACTGGCTCTTTGCTATTCAAGATGTGTTTACCAAGAATACCCTGGCCTATGACACACGTTTTGTGACAGACGAAGACCTGACACCAGACCAGCTTGAGCCACTAGAGAAGGAGAAGGATTCCCGCTTCGATCAGCTCAAGGATATCCGTCAGTCAGAGGATATTCGTCGGGCCTTGGATATCTTGGAAAATGTTGATCGGCTCAATCAGCTCTATGCTCCGGCTATTCATTTACCAAGTGTCCGTACACCTAGTCAGATCAAGAAATTCTACGAGCCGGTCATGGATGCCAATGGCGTCCAGATCATGGATGCAAAGCTAGTTGCGCCTAAGTTTGAGCTTCCAACTTTTGGGCAAGAAAAAGCTGTGACAGGAGCCCAGGTAGGTAGTGCTGTCCATGAACTCATGCAGCGCGTGCCTCTTGGAGAAGAAATCACGCTGGATACGTTGCATCAAGCCTTAGAGCAAGTTCAAGCAGAGCCAGCGGTCAAAGCCCGTATCAAACTAGAGGCCATCCTTGCTTTCTATGAGACGCCTTTGGGGACCTTGCTTCAAAAAGAAGCCTCTCGAGTCCGTCGCGAAGCTCCCTTTGCCATGCTGAAGAAAGATCCTGCAAGTGGAGAGGACTTTGTCGTGCGGGGGATCTTGGATGGTTATTTGGTGCTAGAAGACCGGATTCTGCTCTTTGATTACAAGACGGATCACTACAAGGTTCCTAGCCAATTGGTCGAACGCTACCGGGATCAGCTCGATCTCTATGCAGAAGCTCTTCGTCGTTCTTATGGCAAAGAGCAAGTAGAAAAATATCTCGTGCTTCTAGGTGGCCCCCATCTAGAAGTGGTGAAAGTGGAGTAAATCATGGCAATTGCACAGGAAAACATCGAACGGATCCAAAGAATGGAAGGTTATTTGAATGACTATGCCAAGACTTTGGAAGAAACCAAAAAAGCAGTGGATCAGCTAAGAGAGCATCAAGATAGCTATATCCAACTGCGCGATTATTATAGTAGTCAGGCCTATTTTGATGACTTGGACTTGTCCAATCAGGCTGACTTTCCAGCCGATCTTCCTTGTGGTGTCTTGTCCGAAGATGCCGTCTATGATTTGTTAGACGAGCATTTTCAGATGGGAGTGGAACTCTTGGAGATCGCAACGAAGATGATCAAAGAACGGTGAAATTTCAATCTAAACTTCTTTGAACCACACAAAAAAGCTCCGGTTTTCCGGAGCTTTCAAATTGAAGATAAACATCAACAAAGAAACTTTCCTCAGGTGAGTACGGACGTCAGCGAACTTCTACGAAGTTCCATGACTTAGTTTTGAACCTAAAGTTTCAAAACTCCCGAGTGCTAGAAACAAAAGTGTTTCTAGCACTTTTCTCACGGCGGAAAGTTTCAGTATATGTTTGAATCAAACATAATATATATCATTCTAATTTTTTTAGTATTACTTGTGTTAGCATATCGTAACAAATCCTACCAGTAAAAGAAAATTTTCCAAAATGGACTTTTTCTTCAGCAAAAAAAGCTCCGGTTTTCCGGAGCTTTTTGAATGATTAGTGTGAGACACGGCGACGTGCTGCTTTTTTGCGGTTTTCTTCGATGAAAGCTGCTTTTTGTTCTTCTGGTTCGATTACTTTTTTCTTGAATGTGTAAACTGCACCTGCGACAGCAGCAACTGTACCAGCAACACCAGTAACAAAACCTTTACCAAATCCTTTAGCCATGAGAATTTCTCCTTTTCTGAACTTTAAATATTTATGTTATAATATATGGTAACGAAAAAACGTGAATTTTGCAAGGAAAAACGATGAAAACCAAGATAATTGTGATTGTGGGACCGACTGCTGTTGGAAAAACAGCTCTTGCGATCGATTTGGCACAAGCTCTCAATGGTGAAATTATCAGTGGCGATAGTCAACAAGTCTATCGCAAGCTGGATATTGGAACAGCCAAGGCGACACCAGAAGAGCAAGCTGCAGCTCCCCATCATTTGATCGATGTCCGGGAGGTGACCGAGTCTTACTCGGCTTTTGATTTTGTAAGAGAAGCTAAGGCTGCGATTGAGGATATCACAGCTCGAGGCAAGCTTCCTATCATTGCAGGTGGGACGGGTCTTTACATCCAAAGTCTGCTCGAAGGTTATCATCTAGGTGGTGAAGTTCCTCATGAAGAGATTCTGGCCTATCGCGCTCAATTGGACTTGCTGTCGGACGAAGACTTGTACCAAAGAGTGGCGGAGCAAGGACTTGTGATTCCTCAACTCAATCGACGTCGGGCCATGCGGGCTCTTGAAATTGCGCATTTTGGGCAGGACCTCGCAAACGAAGAGACCGATTATGAACCCTATCTCATCTGTCTAGATGATGAACGGTCCTTGATCTATGATCGCATCAATCGCCGAGTAGATCGCATGCTAGAGGAGGGCTTGCTGGATGAAGCTCGGTGGCTCTATGATGACCATCCGGAAGTTCAGGCAGCTAAAGGCATTGGTTACAAGGAACTCTTTCCTTACTTTAAGGGAGAACAGAGCCTTGAGGAAGCCAGTGAGATCCTCAAGCGCAATACGCGTCGTTTTGCCAAACGGCAGCTGACCTGGTTTCGAAATCGGATGGAAGTAAAATTTTATGCCATTTCTGCCCCCCACTTCAAGGAGCAGGTTCTTGCAGATGTAAAGGAGTTTTTACAGCATGATTGAAACAGAAAAAAAACAAGAACGCATCCTTTTGGTCGGTGTGGAACTTCAAGGCATGGACAATTTTGATATGTCTATGGAGGAGTTGGCGAGCCTGGCTAAAACAGCCGGTGGAGATGTCCGGGGCTCCTATACACAAAAGCGGGAGAAATACGACACCAAGACCTTTGTCGGCTCAGGAAAACTCGAAGAAATCGCTCAAATGGTCGAAGCAGATGAGATCACGACGGTAGTGGTCAATAACCGCCTAACCCCCCGTCAAAATGTCAATTTAGAAGAAATCCTTGGGGTCAAGGTCATTGACCGGATGCAGCTGATTTTAGATATCTTTGCCATGCGGGCTAGGAGTCATGAAGGGAAGTTGCAGGTGCACTTGGCCCAGCTCAAATACCTTTTGCCACGCCTTGTCGGTCAAGGGATCATGCTCAGCCGTCAGGCTGGGGGAATTGGTTCTCGTGGACCAGGGGAAAGTCAGTTGGAGTTGAACCGCCGGAGCGTTCGCAATCAAATCACCGATATCGAGCGTCAGCTCAAGGCAGTTGAAAAGAACCGGGAAACCCTTCGTGAAAAACGCTTGGAATCACCTGTCTTCAAGATTGGTCTGATCGGCTATACCAATGCAGGAAAGTCGACTATTATGAATCAGTTGACCAGTAAGAGCCAGTATGAAGCCGATGAACTCTTTGCGACCTTGGACGCCACAACCAAGAGCATCCATCTAACAGGCAATCTGCAAGTGACGCTGACCGATACGGTTGGCTTTATCCAAGATCTACCAACAGAGTTGGTATCGAGCTTTAAGTCGACCTTGGAAGAAAGTAAGAATGTAGACCTCCTGGTCCATGTCATCGATGCGTCTGATCCTAATCATGAAGAGCATGAAAAGACCGTGCTTTCGATCATGAAGGACCTGGATATGCTGGAGATCCCTCGCTTGACGCTTTACAACAAAGCAGATAAAGTTGCAGACTTTACACCAACCCAGACACCTTTTAGCCTGATTTCAGCGCGCTCTGAGACAGCCCGTGAAGATCTCCAGGCTTTGCTTCTAGAAAAATTGAGAGAACTCTTTGTTCCCTTTACCATTCGCGTTCCCTTTTCAAAATCCTATCGGACCCATGACCTAGAGACGGTTGTGATCATTGACCAGCGCGAATTTGAAGAGGATGTCGAGGTCATTCAAGGCTATATCGCAGAGAAAAATAAGTGGAAGTTGGAAGAATTTTATGACGGATTACGTTGATTTAGCAATAAAATATGGAGGCTATACCAGCCTCGATCGGGTCTATCTGACCAATCTTTTAAGCACGATCCCTGAGGAATTGCGTCTCCGTGTGATTACGCCTCCCCCAAGTGTGATCAACGCCTATTTTGCAGAGCTCTACCAAAAGAAGAGCCCCAAGGAGGCAATGGATTATTTCTTGGACCTGAGCCGGGCATTTGACTTATTCACAGTTCAGCAAACCTTTGATGAACGAAAGCCCTTTATTCGCCTCAACTTGTCGGGTAAGTCTTATGGCTTGGCTTACGTAAATGAAGAGCTAGCCTGTGTCTTTGCTGAACATCCAACAGAGGATATCACCCCTGCCATTTTATTCCAAATTGCAGAGATCTTTCCACATTGTTTGGTCTTTGAAAAAGATGGCAAGATCTGCTTGCAAGAGGCTGAACCAGAAGGGGTCACTAAAACAGAAGCCCTCTCAGCCCTAACTGACTTGATGACCTTGGAAGATGGACGCTTGAAACTGTCAGGATATAACCAAGAGGAGCTTCTCGAGCTAGCGCAAGCCTACCCAGGCAACCTTTCTTTCCGTTCAGAGAACCGGACGGCCATGATTTATATAGATAGAAAGTAGACAATGGACATTCAATTTTTAGGAACGGGAGCTGGGCAACCCTCAAAAGCCCGTAATGTATCGAGCCTAGCGCTCAAATTGCTGGACGAGATTAATGAAGTCTGGCTCTTTGATTGTGGCGAAGCGACACAGAATCAAATTTTAGAAACGACCATTCGTCCGCGAAAGGTTAGCAAGATCTTTATCACTCACCTACACGGAGACCATATTTTTGGTTTGCCAGGTTTCCTCTCTAGTCGGGCCTTTCAGGCCAATGAAGAGCAGACGGATCTGGATATCTATGGACCAGTAGGGATCAAATCCTTTGTGATGACTAGTCTTCGTGTATCAGGCTCTCGGCTACCTTACCGCATCCATTTTCATGAATTCGATGAACATTCTCTAGGTAAGATTTTAGAAACTGATAAATTCACGGTTTATGCGGAGGCTTTGGACCACACCATTTTCTGTGTGGGTTACCGGATCATGCAAAAAGACCTCGAAGGGACGCTGGACGCAGATAAGCTGAAGGCAGCGGGTGTTCCCTTTGGACCGCTCTTTGGTCAGGTCAAAAATGGCCAAGATGTCACCCTGGAAGATGGGACTAAGATCATTGCAGCGGATTATATTTCAGCCCCTCGGCCTGGTAAGATTATCACGATCCTTGGAGATACCAGAAAGACTGATGCCAGCGTCCGCCTCGGGGTCAATGCGGATGTCTTGGTCCATGAGTCTACCTATGGCAAGGGCGATGAGAAGATTGCTCGTAAACACGGCCACTCGACCAATATGCAGGCAGCAGAAGTGGCGCGTGAAGCTGGAGCCAAGCGCCTTCTTTTAAACCACATCAGTGCTCGCTTCTTATCAAAAGACATCAGCCAATTGCGCAAGGATGCGTCCACCATTTTTGAAAATGTCTATGTCGTCAAAGATTTGGAAGAAGTGGAGATCTAAGATGCGAACTATTCTCATAACAGGAGCAAGTGGAGGCTTGGCCCAAGAAATGGTCAAGCTCCTCCCTGAAGATCGGCTGATTCTCCTAGGTAGAAATCAAGAAAAACTGGAAAAGCTCTATGCCAGTCATCCCCAAGCTGAATGCATCGGGATCGATATCACTGATTCCTCAGCCGTCCAAGATTTGGTAGAAGAGCTCTATCAGCGCTACGGGCAGATTGATATCTTGGTCAACAACGCAGGCTATGGGATTTTTGAGGCCTTTGATCGCATTTCTGACCAGCAGGTGCAGGAGATGTTTGAGGTCAATACCTTTGCCCTCATGCAGTTTTCACGCTTGATGGGTGCCCGCATGAAGGAAGCAGGCAAGGGGCACATCGTCAACATCGTCAGCATGGCGGGTCTCGTCGCAACAGCCAAATCCAGCCTTTATTCAGCTACTAAGTTTGCAGCCATCGGCTTCTCCAATTCCTTGCGGTTAGAACTGATGCCCTTTGGTATTCATGTGACGACGGTCAATCCAGGCCCCATCCGGACCACTTTCTTTGATCAGGCAGACCCTGACGGAAGCTATGTCAAAGCTGTGGATCGCTATATTTTGGAACCGGACTTTGTGGCCAAGAAAATCGTGAAGAACTTTGGAAAAGCAAAACGCGAGCTCAATCTTCCTTGGCTCTTGAACCTGACCCACAAGCTCTATACCCTTTTCCCTCGCATCTCAGACAAGCTAGCCTGCAAGATGTTCAATTTCAAATAGGAGGAGATAGATGGCGGCGAATATTCAAGCCTATTTAGAAAACCTCCAGCAACCCTGGGGACAGATCTATTATGATATCCTTTTTGAACAATTGAAAGACATCAAAGGCAAGCGAGTGCTTGATTTTGGCAGTGGCTTCGGTCTCGTGGCCAACCACCTGGCACAAGACAATGAAGTCCTTGCTGTGGAGCCTAATGAGGAAATGGTAGCCTTGCGGGTCCAGGGTCATCCTTACCAGCAACTCGTCGGAAGTCTGGACCAGATAGAGAGCTTTGAAGATGCTAGTTTTGATGTCATCCTCTGTCACAATGTCTTGGAGTATGTAGAGGATCGCAAGGTGGTTCTCAAGGCATTCACCCGTCTTTTGAAACCAGGAGGCCTGCTCTCTATCGTCAAGCACAATGAGGTTGGCCGCGTTCTGCAGACGGTGGTCTTTGAAAATGATACTCAGAAGGCGCTTGATCTCCTAGCAGGTCAGGACTTGGAAACTCACTCCATGGGCTTGGCTCAGGCCTATGATCTAGATAGAGCAGTAGACGATCTAGCCCTCGAAGTTCAGGACTACCAAGGAATCCGTGTCTTTTATGCCTTGCAGGACAACCACTTCAAGGGCCAAGAAGGCTGGCGAGAGTCTATGCTCAAGATGGAGCTAGCTGTTTGCCAAGAGTCCCCTTACCGGGATATCGCCTTTTTCCAGCACTATAGATTAAAAAGGAGTTAAGATGTTACATTATAAAAAAGAAATTCCAGCGATGACAGACCTACTCGCACTCTACGGCTCGGTTGGCTGGACCAATTATACCAACAACCCAGCTATGCTAGAAAAGGCTGTCAAAGCCAGTCTCTGGCAGTTGGCTGTCTATGATGAGAAAGAGCTCGTCGCCTATATCCGCTTAGTAGGAGATGGCCACTCTGTCCTTTTGGTGCAGGACCTTTTGGTACGACCAGATCACCAGCGCCAAGGCATCGGAAGGAAACTCTTAGAAGAGGCTTTAGCGACCTTCCCCACTGTCTATCAACGGCTCCTAGTCACTGAACGTAGCGAGAAAAATCTAGCCTTTTACCAATCCCTGGGCTTTGTTGAACTTTCAGAGCAAGCCTGTACAGGGATGATCTATATGAAATAAAGAAAGTGGGACAGAAATCGGTAATTCGTTAGAATTCGATTTCGTCGTCCCACCTCCTCACAGTTGAGTAGGGGTGTAAAAGCTGATGAAATCAGCGTAGTAGAGCCCACTCAACCACTGCGTCTTGCTCGACAATCCAAAAACAATAGAGAGGCTAGGACTTTTGTCCCAGCCTCTTATCTATTTGACTGACAAAAGGGGTGATTGATGGTAAAATGAGGATGAGATTAGGAGGAGATGGAATGAAGAAGAAAATAAAATGGGGCCTTTTCTTATGTTCGGTACTTATACCAGTATGTTTGAGTGCCTGCAAACAAGGAACTGTAGAAAAACAAGGTTCTTCGAATAAAGAAGTACAGAAGAAAATCGATCGAAAAAACATTCATTTTGACAAGACAGGACCTGCAGCAACATTTGATTGGGATGCAAAGAACAGTATCAGATACATAACGTTTGAAAAACTTCCACAATATATGAGGTCAGATGATAGCGATGGTATTTCAATATATGGACAGCAACCGAATGAAGTCTCTCTATCTGAGGAAGGAAGAGTTCAAAAAGCTTTGCAGGTCGTTGAAGGAATCTATGTAGATCCAAGGGGAATAGACACAGTAATCAAGGCCAATGGGGCAAAAAATCAAGAGGATATGTATACTCGACTCTGGAACGATTATATTATCCCTAAAATTGAAAAAAACAGTAGTACTTTTGATCCAAATACTTATGTGGAATATCTTGGTGAGAAGTACCCCCTCAAAATATATGGTCCCATGTATTTGAAGCTCATGACGAATGCATTGAGCTTTGGAAAAAAATATGAATTAAAGGGCTATGCAGTTAAGGGAAACAAAGTATTTATTCGCATTCAGGTACCAACGTACTTCCCAGAGCTTTTACCGAGAGGGAATAAATATTATAAAAATCCTAATGAGTCAGATTTCAATCAAGCCTTCTATGATTGGCTCGATGAATTCCATCAAAGGTATGCTGAAAAAGAAATAAATCGAGATGATCATATTTCCTATATCATGCTTTCAACAGTTTTACAACAGTTAGTTAACAAAAATTTCGAGGCAACCTCATTATCCGGTTATGCTTATAGTAAAACTTCGCCTACGGAATTCACGGTTGAAATGGAAGTGACAAATCAAGGTGATGTTCGAATTGATTTAAAAAACTTGGCTATTCTCTTACAAATCCCTCAACAAATGAAGGGGGATAATCAGTATGGTAAGCAAGATGAGAATAATATCTTTTGGACCATCCCATCTGGAAATAATAATGACGGACAAAAGATAAAAGAAAAATTAAAGAATTTTAATCCCAAAAATCCTGTTAAAAGTTATGCAATTGGAGAGCCAGTTGTATTTGCTAATGGCTTAGAAGTTACACTGAATAGTGTAACAGACGATCCAAATTTGGATGTTCAGGATGATCAAGACCGTATCGATACAAGGAAAAAACAACATCGATTGATCGTCGAATTCACCATATCGAATACAACACCTCTCAGTATTGAAAATACTCCGGATTATACAAATGTAGATCTCTATGATGGCCATGGCAAATCTGCTTATATGTTGAATAATACTTTAAATTACAAACAGCCAACAGTCCTTGAGGCAGGAGAGTCGGGTAAATATAAAATTAATTATTTAACAGATGGGGATGGACCATTTACGGTTGTTTATGGTGATGCAAAATGGGTCGTTCAAAAATAGTCATGTCATATAATAGGAACTTCTCAATTATCATTAGAATTTTCAATCGGTTCATAGGTTGTTCAGATATGACTGCTGTAAAAAATTAATCGATTAGGTTGAATTTCGCAAGGAGGTCAGGCTATGAAGCCCAACTATTTCAAACTATTCGCAGGAATTCCACTTATTCTTTGTTTCTTTCTTCTTTCCAGTTGCAAGATCATGAAACCGAGTGATTATAAAAAGGCGAAGGAAGTAGTCAGCAGTGAGCTTGCTAAGGTTGGTCTGCATGGGGATGTGACCATAAACAAACTGGATTGGACTGCTTTGGAAATCCCAACTTATCATGTGTCTTATACCTACTCTGAGAAAACCTATGATGGACAAACAGTGACATTAGAAACGGATACGGTGTTTCATAATGATTGGACAGATACAACTAGTGACCATCTTCCAGAGTATAAGGAAGCGTACTTGAAGCAGCAATCTGTCCAAAAGAAGGAAAAGGAAATTGAGGGACAATTAAAGAAGCAATCTCTAGGTCTTCCTATTAGTTTCTTTGGTTTTTTATCGAACTCTCACCGTGATGACAAGGAACAAATTCTAGATAGTATCGCAAGTCAAAATCTCAAAGAAGGGAAAAAGGACTTTGCTGGTTACTATCAAATCCCTTTTCAGACCTTAATCGATCAAGAGTTAATCCGTATGACTATTTATATAGAGGATGGTGTATCCGTTAAGGAACAGGACTTAAAAGGAGCAGCCAAAAAATTAGACGCTAGCAAACTGCCGGATGGTGCCTATGATTTCTATTATTCTAAAGGTAGTTATGCCGATTCCATCAGTTACTCATTCAAGGTCAAAGATGGGAAAGTTGTTTTTTATGAAGATCAAAAAGAGAGAGTAGAAGGCCAAAACTAAAGAAAGATCCTACGTATCCGATTAGAACGTTGGTCAATCTAATTATTCAGTATTTTATAGGGAGCCAGGACTTAACGTCTGGCTTCTTTATATTTGATTGAGATTTTACAAGGAAATTAGCTCTGAAGTCTATTTATAGGAAGAACAGATAAAAAAAGAGAACCTTTCGGTTCTCTCTATTTGTTTCAACTTCTATGAATGAGAGTAGAAGTTTCTTCGTTAGGGGGTTGATAGAAGGAAGGACTGTTCCTAATGATACGATTAGTTATCAGTCAATTTCCGTTTGATTCCAACAGCACCTGCTAAGACAAGAATTCCTGAGAAGACAAGTCCAGATGCAACAACTTCACCTGTATTTGGAAGAAGCGATTTGCGACGTCCACCATTGTTTCCACCATTTGAACCTGGCGCACTTGGTGTCGTTGTGGTACCAGAATGACTAGGTTTATTTGGATTTTCTGTTGTAGATGAAGTAGTAGACTTAGGCTCCTCTGTTGAAACAGTTGTAGCAGGAGTCTCAGGTGTAGTAGTTACAGTAATCTTAGGCTCCTCTGTTGAAACAGTTGTAGCAGGAGTCTCAGGTGTAGTAGTTACAGTAGTCTTAGGCTCCTCTGTTGAAACAGTTGTAGCAGGAGTCTCAGGCGTAGTAGTTACAGTAGTCTTAGGCTCTTGAGTTGTAGTAGTTGTGGTTGTAGGCTCTTGAGTCGTAGTGGTTGTAGTTGTAGGCTCTTGAGTCGTAGTGGTTGTAGTTGTAGGCTCTTGAGTCGTAGTAGTTGTAGTTGTAGGCTCTTGAGTCGTAGTGGTTGTAGTTGTAGGCTCTTGAGTCGTAGTAGTTGTAGTTGTAGGCTCTTGAGTCGTAGTAGTTGTAGTTGTAGGCTCTTGAGTCGTAGTAGTTGTAGTTGTAGGCTCTTGAGTCGTAGTAGTTGTAGTTGTAGGCTCTTGAGTCGTAGTAGTTGTAGTTGTAGGCTCTTGAGTCGTAGTAGTTGTAGTTGTAGGCTCTTGAGTCGTAGTAGTTGTAGTTGTAGGCTCTTGAGTCGTAGTAGTTGTAGTTGTAGGCTCTTGAGTCGTAGTAGTTGTAGTTGTAGGCTCTTGAGTCGTAGTAGTTGTAGTTGTAGGCTCTTGAGTCGTAGTAGTTGTAGTTGTAGGCTCTTGAGTCGTAGTAGTTGTAGTTGTAGGCTCTTGAGTCGTAGTAGTTGTAGTTGTAGGCTCTTGAGTCGTAGTAGTTGTAGTTGTAGGCTCTTGAGTCGTAGTAGTTGTAGTTGTAGGCTCTTGAGTCGTAGTAGTTGTAGTTGTAGGCTCTTGAGTCGTAGTAGTTGTAGTTGTAGGCTCTTGAGTCGTAGTAGTTGTAGTTGTAGGCTCTTGAGTCGTAGTAGTTGTAGTTGTAGGCTCTTGAGTCGTAGTAGTTGTAGTTGTAGGCTCTTGAGTCGTAGTAGTTGTAGTTGTAGGCTCTTGAGTCGTAGTAGTTGTGGTTGTAGTAGTCGTAGTGGTTGTCGTAGTTGTAGTTGGTTTATTTGATGTGTTGACCACTTTAATCACGTTGTCATCATCAATTTTCTCAACTTTAGAAGTGTAACCTTCTGGAGTGTTGGTTTCCACTACTGAGTACTCAATCTTCTTACCGTCTTTGATACCTGGCAATTTCGTAAATGCTGCTTTCCAGCCAGAAGCTTTTGTAAGGGTTTGTGTCATCCCATCCAAGGCTTTGCCGTCCGCATACAATTGAACCGTAATATCTTTACGGTCAGCTTCATCGTCACCAACCCATTCTTTTTGAACAGTGATAGTTTTGTCACCGCTCACCCAGAATTTCAATTCAGTGTTGTTCCAGAAGGCTGGGTCAGTTTGAGGTGTTGTGATTTCATCAGCTGTCAATGTAGCATTGTTGTCAACGCGAATGGTTGTCTTAGGAATTAATGTTTGGTATTCAACGATCAATTCATCGCTAGATGCTGTTTTAAAGACATCACTGACATCTGATAAATTCACGGTAAATCCATTGCCGTCAGCATCGAATTTCACATGTTTCCAGAAGTCCCAACCTGAAGCCACCACTTGTCCACCTTTTCTCAAAGTAAAGGAAGGTTTCAAGTAAGTTCCCACAAAGAATTCATTTGCAGCGTGGTTTGCGGCAGGAGCAAAAGTGATTTTTGAGTAATCGACTGCTGGAGCTTGGATTTTATCTGATACAACAGGGTTTGTGATGGCTTGTTTCTTACCATCCCCGTTGATACGGATGAACCATTTTGTCAGATAGTAGTCATCACCAACATTCATCCATGCATAGTTTTCAGATGCGTCTAATTTGAATTGCTTAGCTACATAGTCACCTGTAAGGTTGTATTTATTTAAGACTGATTCAAATACGCCAGGGCCGTCAGGACGTGTAATGATGACAGATTCTGAACCGACTTTAGAAGTGGCGGTCTTGTTTCCAGGATTTCCTGGAGTGCTATCCCATTCTGCTTTGTATGAGAATCCACCTTTGACATTTTCGTTCATTGACTCGATTGCTTTTTTAAAGGTAAAAGTAATCTTTTTGTTTGTCATCGAAATGGTTGCGACTTCAGCTCCATTAGCTTGGAGTGATTGTGTTGCGATTTCAGTGATATTGACACCTTCTGGAGCATCAATGGTAAATGTATCACCGTCTTTAACTGATTTACCAGTTAAATCCCAGTCAAATGAAAAGGTAACCTTTTGTCCATTTGTTTGGGCCTTTAAGTTGGTGACGGTTGGTGAAACAGTGGCCGCGCTTACGGGTTTGATCACAGACAAGCCCAAGGCTACCACACCGATGATAGCTACAAATGCAACTATCTTTTTATAAAGAGATTTCAATTGGCCTCATTTCCTTTCTTCTGCCTGCCCTTTCCGAGGCTTTTCTATATAGTGATATATCCTAAAATAGAAAGGCTTCTAATTTCTACTCCATGAAACCAGCTGCCTCAGTTTAGGATAGATCGATGAATTATATGCTCCTCTTTATGCATTAAAAGAAAACAAACCCACCGACAAAATCAGCTCAAACCCTCTAACTACGTTTGTTTAGATAGAAAAACAAGGGAAATGACAAGCGTCATAATGTTAAAGTGATAATAAACGTTGCAAATTTTAACAGAATAATCATCCCATTGCATATTTAAAAGATTATTATCAACATTATTATATTCTTTTAGTGTGATAAGTCAAGTTAAATGCAACAAAAATAAGGAAAAATGTTGATTTTTGTTTTTGTATAAGTCGGCCTTTTATTTCCCGCCATTTTAGCCTTTCATGATATAATATTCAGATAAGAAAAAGAGGAGACCAAAAGCTAGATGATCACTTCAAAATACGATTGGCAGTTAGCTTCGCCAAGTGCAGATGACGCCTTTTTATCCCTTGCCAAAAAAGCAGGCCTGGAAGCGTCCGTAGCAACCTTGCTGTATGAGCGTGGCATTCAGACCAAAGAGGATTTAGAAGACTTTTTAGAACCCAAGCTGGAGAAGCTACACGACCCTTATTTACTCCATGATATGGACAAGGCAGTGGAGCGCATCCGACGGGCCATCGAAGATTATGAGCAGATCCTCATCTACGGAGACTATGACGCGGACGGGATGACCTCGGCCTCTATTATGAAGGAAACCTTGGAGCAGATGGGAGCAGAGGTGCAAGTCTACCTACCTAACCGCTTCACAGACGGCTATGGTCCCAATGAGAGTGTCTATAAATACTTTATTGAGCAGCAAGGCATTTCCCTGATTGTCACAGTGGACAATGGTGTAGCGGGCAATCAAGCCATTGCCATGGCTCAGGCGATGGGGGTTGATGTCATCGTGACGGATCACCACTCTATGCCAGAGGTTTTGCCGGATGCTTATGCGATCATCCATCCGGAGCATCCAGATGCGGATTATCCCTTCCATTATCTAGCAGGATGTGGGGTGGCTTTTAAGTTGGCCTGTGCCCTCCTAGAGGAAGTACCAGTCGATCTCTTAGACCTGGTAGCAATTGGTACCATTGCTGACATGGTGAGCCTGACAGATGAGAATCGGATCCTGGTCAAATACGGTCTGGGTGTTCTCCAACATACCCAGCGCATGGGCTTGCAGGAACTCTTGGAGATCGCTGGGATTCGTCCGGAGGATGTCAATGAAGAAACGGTTGGTTTTCAGATTGCTCCTCGTCTCAATGCTCTTGGCCGCCTTGATGACCCTAATCCAGCTATCGAACTACTGACAGGATTTGACGATGAAGAGGCGCATGAGATTGCCCTCATGATTCATCAGAAGAATGAAGAACGTAAAGAAATTGTCCAAAGCATCTATGACGAAGCTAAAACCATGGTCGATCCAAGTTTGTCCGCCCAAGTATTGGCCAAGGAAGGATGGAATCCAGGGGTCCTTGGTATTGTCGCCGGCCGTCTATTAGAAGAGCTTCATCAGCCGGTCGTTGTTTTAAGCATCGAAGATGGACGAGCTAAGGGGAGCGCTCGGAGTCCTGAGTCGGTCAATATCTTTGAAGCCCTCGATCCCTACCGGTCGCTCTTTGTCGCCTTTGGAGGACATGCCGGTGCAGCAGGGATGACGCTCGAGGTGGACCAACTTCCTGCCCTATCTCAGGCTCTTACGGATTACATTGCAGAACAAAAGATTGATCTCAGCAGCAAGTCTAGCTTAGCTATCGACGAGGAACTGCATCTAACAGAACTAACGCTTGAGACCTTGAAAAGCTTTGATCGCTTGAGTCCTTTTGGCATGGACAATAAAAAACCAGTCTTTCTAATCCGTAATTTCAAGGTAGAAGGGGCACGCTCGATGGGAGCAGGAAATACCCACTTGAAACTCAAAATTTCTCAAGAAGATGCGACCTTTGAGGTGGTTGCCTTTGGCTTGGGAAGCTTAGAGGCAGAGTTTGCACAGGCGCAAGACCTAGAGCTAGCTGTGCAGTTGTCGGTCAACCAATGGAATGGTCAAACGACTCTTCAGCTCATGCTGGTTGATGCGCGTGTGGACGGCGTGCAGCTCTTTAATATCCGCTCCAAAAATGCCAGCCTCCCCGCAGGTGTTCCCGTTCTTGATTTTACTAAAGAACTGCCAGATCTGACAGGCGAGCCCGCTGTTGTAGTTGGAAATATCCCTGAGGATTTAGAGCAACTACGGCAAATCTTCCAAGAGCATGATTTCCAGGCTGTCTATTTCAAAAATGAGATCGCCAAAGCCTACTATCTGACAGGATATGGTAGCAGGGACCAGTATGCCAAGCTCTATAAAACCATCTACCAGTACCCGGAATTCGATGTCCGCTACAAACTCAAAGACCTAGCAGCCTATCTCAAGATCCAGCAGATTCTCTTGGTCAAAATGATTCAGATCTTCCAAGAGTTGGGCTTCGTGACCATTGAAAATGGCATCATGAAGGTCAATAAAGAAGCAGAAAAACGCGAAATCGCAGAAAGCAGCATCTACCAAAACCTCAAACAAACTGTGAAAGAGCAGGAGTTGATGGCCCTTGGAACGGTTCGTGAAATCTACGATTACCTGACAGGGCAGGCCTCATGAAAAAACACCTAAAAAAATTCCTCTGGCTCAGCCCCTTCCTGCTTGTTGCTCTTTATTGGTTGGGAATCTACCTGAGTCTCAAAAACCCCATGGAAGAAATTAACTATGCTGAAAATGGTGGATGGATGCGCTATGTGATGTTTAAGCCCTTTACAGAGACGATCGGTAGTGATCGCATCTGGAAGGAGGATGAAGGATTTCAAATGTATCCCTATTCAGATAAAATCGTTGGTGGTCAGGAAGACCTGTCCGTGCTGATGTTTCGAGATAGTTCAGAATGGGTTTATAGGTATAAATATCAGTTAAAAGAAAATGTATCGGTTCGTATGATGTTCAAATACAATTCTAAAAAAAGAGCATTGATTCAAGAAGAAGTCTATCTTTATGCAGATGATCAAGAAGTAGAGGGTAGTGATTTTCTAAAGAAACTTTCTACCTACGGCAAAGACCGGACTTGGTTGAAAAAGCAAAGTAAGAAAGCCGCTGAACAATATATTCTTGGCACTTGGTTTAAGAATGGAAGTTCTCGTTATTCCTTGAAAAACTTGGGAGATATGAAAATCGAGTACAACAAATTGATAGAAGAATAGTAAGTTTTTTTCGGATCTAATCCCACATCTTTTTTCGGATGTGGGATTTTTGCTTTTGACGCGGGAGCTTGGGAAAATGATTTGGCAAAAAATGATGCAAGTTAGTAGAATTCATGGTATAATGGAATGTAAAAAATTTTTTATGAAAGAAAGTTAACCATGAATTTAAAAGATTACATTGCAAGCATTGAAAACTATCCACAAGAGGGAATTACCTTCCGTGATATCAGCCCTTTGATGGCAGATGGCAATGCTTATAGTTATGCGATTCGTGAAATCGTTCAATACGCAACGGATAAGAAAATTGACATGATCGTTGGTCCTGAAGCACGTGGGTTCATCGTTGGATGTCCGGTCGCTTTTGAGTTGGGAATTGGATTTGCGCCTGTTCGTAAGCCTGGTAAATTGCCACGTGAAGTCATTTCTGCTGACTACGAAAAAGAATACGGTGTGGATACCCTCTGCATGCACGCAGATGCCATCAAACCAGGTCAACGCGTCCTTATCGTTGATGACCTTTTGGCGACTGGTGGTACGGTGAAAGCAACCATCGAAATGATCGAAAAACTTGGTGGAGTTGTTGCAGGTTGTGCCTTCTTGATCGAGTTGGATGAATTGAAAGGTCGCGAGGCAATCGGCGATTACGACTACAAAGTCTTGATGCATTACTAATATAGTCTAATACTATAACTGGCTACAGAAAAACCATAATTGAAAACTATAAGCTCCTATCATATAATGTTAGTTAAGAACTTGTAAGATGGGAGCTTTTTATGCCAATTACACTAGATAAAAAATTACCAGCAGTCGATATTCTTCGTTCAGAAAATATTTTTGTCATGGATGATGTTCGAGCAACTCACCAGGATATTCGGCCCATGAATGTTCTCATTCTGAATCTGATGCCGACCAAGGTTGCGACAGAAACCCAGCTCTTAAGGCTCCTTGCCAATACGCCCTTGCAGATCAATGTGGATTTCCTCTATATGGCGAGCCATGAATCCAAGAATACAGCGGCCGAGCATATGGAGAGCTTCTACAAGACCTTTGAGGATATCAAGGATAATTACTATGACGGCTTGATTGTGACGGGGGCTCCTGTCGAAAAGATGGACTTTGAAGAAGTGGACTACTGGGAAGAGTTGACCCAGGTCTTTGAATGGGCCAAGCGTCATGTCTTTTCCACCTTACACCTCTGTTGGGGAGCCCAGGCTGGTCTCTACCACCGGTACGGAATTCAAAAAGTAGAGCTCTGTGATAAGCTATCCGGTATCTATGATCAAGCAGTGGTGCGTCCCGATAGTCTTCTTATGAGAGGCTTTGACGATCGCTTCCTTGCCCCTCATTCTCGTTATACAGATATTCCTTTGAAGGAAGTCCTTGAAAAGAGCAATCTTCAAGTGATTGCTCAAGGGAATGAAGTTGGGCTTTCCATCATTGCTAGTCCAGACATGCGTGAGGTCTATAGCTTTGGCCATCTAGAGTATGATCGCGATACGCTGGCAAAAGAATACCACCGAGATGTCAAGGCGGGCTTGTATCCGGATGTTCCTAAGAATTACTTTGATGGGGATGACGCTAGCACAGAGCCTCGCATTCGTTGGAATTTAGCTGCGACGACCTTCTTTAGTAATTGGATCAACTATGCGGTTTATCAAGAAACACCTTACCGCTTGGAAGAATTGGAAAAAGATATTTCATTTTATGGTTACCTATAAAGGGGAATTATGACATATTCACAAGCATTTAAGTATGGCAACTTGGTTCTTCCGAGTGCCTTACTTTTTCATTATCATGAGTTGTTTGACCAAGCTGATGATTACTTGGTTTGGCAGTTTTTCTTCCTTCAAAATACGACAGGCCAAGAGGCTTTGACACCTAATCAGATTGCTAGTCATCTAGGAAAAACGGTGACAGAGGTCAATCGGATTATGTCCAATTTGACCACCAAGGGACTTCTTCAATACCGGACCATTGAGCTCAATGGTGAGATTGAAGCCATCTTTGATGCGACCATTGCCCTGGAACGCTTGGATGAGATTTTAGAAGCCCAGACACAAGGGAAGACACAGAGCGCGCCTACTAAGGGAAATGTCATCAAGGACTTGGCGGAAACCTTCCAACAAGAACTGGGACGACTCTTGACACCTTTTGAGATTGAAGACCTGACCAAGACAGTACGCGAGGATCAGACAGATCCAGATGTGATCAAGGCAGCCTTACGAGAAGCCGTCTTTAACGGTAAGCCTCACTGGAAATATATCCAAGCCATTTTACGCAACTGGCGCAGTGAAGGCATCAACAGTCTAGCCCAAGTAGAGGCGAAACTACAAGAACGCGAACAAGCCAACCCACGCAATGTGACCGTTTCAGACGATTTCTTGAAGGCCATGGATTTGTGGAAGGATTAAAAAAACTAGCACTTATTTGAGTGCTAGTTTTTTTCGTTTATAAATAGTCCGCGTAGGCTTTTTCTAGTTTGGTAAGGAGTTCTTGTTTTTCCTTGTCACTAGCAAAGGAAGCCTGGATGGCATCGACATTATGCTGGTAAAAGTCAGCTTCCTTGGTTTGGAAATACTGATGGTAGAGGGCATATTCCTTGGTGAGGTCGGTATCAGATACAGTCCGGTTATCGGTATTGATACTGATCCGAGCTCCGGCTGCCTTCATCTTCAAATAAGGGAAATCTTCTATAGTCGGCGCTGCTTTTGTCTGTAAGTTGCTGGTCAAGCAGAGTTCACCAGTAACCCCATTTTCAATAAAGGATTGGAGTAAGGCTGGTTCATGAGATAGAGCTGTCACGTGGCCATTGCGTTTGATGCCAAATGCAATCGATTGGGCAACAAAGTGTGGGCAATGACACTCACCTGCGTGAAGCGTCATAGGGCGATGGTAACTTTTGACTTGCTCGATTAAAGGTCGAATATCTTCTGGAGAGTAGTTGTGCTCATCTCCAGCAAAGTCAAAACCGACAAAATCTTGATCACTAACTTGGTTCGCTTCTGCTAGAATGCGAGAGGTGACTTCTTGATCGGACTGGCGCATGCCACAGACCAAGGCTTTTGCAACAATGCCAAATTCCTCCTGGGCTTGGCGCAGACCATCGCAGACAGCATCGATGGTTTCTGGGACGGTGAGTCCTTGGTCCATGGACAATTCTGGTGCAAAGCGGACTTCGATGTAGACGACATTTTCAAGAGCAGCTTGCTTGGCCACATCGTAAGCAGCAAGCGTCAAGGCTTCCTTGGTTTGGAGGAGCGGCCGAATGTAGTCAAAGGCCTCCAAATAGTCCAAGAGATTCTCACAGTGGGCAGGTGCAGTGACATGGTGCTTGAGCTCTTCATCACTAGCAGGGAGGTCAATATTGGCCATGGCTGCCAATTGGCGAATGGTTGGAAGAGACAAGGAACCATCTAAGTGGCAGTGCAATTCTGTCTTTGCCAAACTATGAAAGTCGATCGTGGACATGTTTTTTCTCCTTAAATTTGTATTTTTTCTATACTATCATTTTGCCAAAAAAAGTCAAGTAGGGTTCGCGTAGCAGATTTTTGAAAGGGAGCCTGAGATTTGATATGCTAGTAGTAATATAGACAAAGGAGAAATGAGATGTCAGACTATCAATTACCAGAAGTATGGGAAGCACCGAGTCAAATGGGAGGAGCCTGGGGTGGCTTGAACCAACCAACAGCAGGTGCCCGCTTTGAACAAACCCTTCCAAAAGGCGACCAACCTTTCCAACTCTATACCCTTCCAACACCTAATGGAATCAAGGTGACCATCATGCTGGAAGAATTGAAAGAGTTGGGAGTGGAAGCTGGTTATGATGCTTATCGGATTAAGATTGGTGAGGGAGATCAGTTTGGTAGTGACTTTGTAGCCATCAATCCAAACTCGAAAATTCCAGCCATGTTGGATCAATCAGGCGATCAAGCTATTCGGGTCTTTGAATCAGCGAATATTCTCTTGTATCTAGCGGAGAAATTTGGCAAATTAATTCCGACTGATCTGGCTAAACGGACAGAAGTGCTCAACTGGCTCTTCTGGCAGACGGGTGCGGCACCATTTTTAGGGGGAGGCTTTGGTCATTTCTTCCACTATGCGCCGGAGAAAATCGAGTATGCTATCAATCGCTTTGCCATGGAAGCCAAACGTCAATTGGACCTGTTGGACAAGGAACTGGCCACCAAACCTTATATCGCAGGGGATGACTATACCATTGCGGATATTGCCATCTGGTCTTGGTATGGGCGTCTAGCCCAAGACAAGGTCTGGGACCGTGCAGGGATTTTCTTGGATGTGAAGGAATACAAGCATCTGCAGGCTTGGACAGAGAAAATCGCCAATCGCCCAGCTGTGAAACGTGGCTTGGAAGTAGAATATAAGGAAATTGATGCATAATGAAAAGGCGCCGTCGCGCCTTTTTTTAATGGTGCAAACATGGTATACTAAAGAGTGGAATAAAAGTTTAGAAAGTAGCACATGGAATTTACAAAATTATCAAATCGCTTGGACTTGGTGGCTAGCTTCGTCCCAGCTGGAGCGCGTCTGTTGGATGTGGGGAGTGACCATGCTTATCTCCCAATCGCCCTCTTACAAGAAGGCAAGATTGAGGCTGCTATTGCTGGTGAAGTGGTAGAGGGGCCTTATCAATCTGCCCTTCAAAATGTTGCGGATAATGGCTTAGAGGACAAGATTGAAGTCCGCTTGGCCAATGGTTTGGCTGCCTTTGAACCAACAGATGGCATTTCCTGTATCACCATTGCTGGCATGGGAGGACGCTTGATTGCAGATATCCTAGCCGCAGGTCTTGTGAAATTAGCCAGTGTCTCTCGCTTGGTCCTCCAACCCAATAATCGGGAAGATGAACTGCGGGCTTGGTTAGTCGACAATGATTTCCGCATTGTTGATGAAGCCATCTTGGAAGAAAATGAGAAGTTCTATGAGATCCTCGTGGTGGAACAGGGTTCTCAAGAGTTGTCAGCCAAGGAACTACGCTTTGGTCCCTATTTGATGCAGGAACAAGCTCCAGCCTTTGTCCAAAAGTGGTCCAAGGAAGTGGAGAAATTGGCCTTTGCCTTGGAGCAGGTCCCAGTTGAGAATCAATCTGCCAGAGCATCGTTAGAAGAGCGCATCGCACAGATTAAGGAGGTCCTACGTGTTAGCAAGTGAAGTCATCAAACGCTATGAATCCTATTGTCCTCAGGAATTGTCTATGGAGGGAGATGTCCGTGGCCTACAAGTCGGCACCCTGCAAAAAGACATCAAGAAGGTCATGGTGGCCTTAGATATCCGCGAGCAGACGGTGGCTGAAGCCATCGCTCATGGAGTGGACTTGATCATCGTCAAGCACGCGCCGATTTTCCGCCCGCTTAAAGATTTGGTAGCTGACCGGGCTCAAAATCAGATCTATATCGACTTGATCAAGCACGATATCGCGGTCTATGTTAGCCATACTAATATTGACATTGTCCCAGATGGTCTCAACGATTGGTTTTGCCAGCTCTTGGACATTGAAGATACAGAGCCCCTCAGTTTGACTGGGGAAGGATTCGGAATCGGTCGCATCGGTCAGGTAGCTTCCCAAACTTTTGGCCAGTTGGCTGACAAGGTTAAAGAAACCTTTGGCTTAGATGCTTTGCGCATAGTCAGTTATGATCCGGCGGATTTGGAACGGGTCATCAAGCGTGTCGCTATCTGTGGAGGAAGTGGCCAGTCCTTTTACAAGGATGCTCTCTCCAAGGGAGCAGAGGTCTATATCACAGGAGATATCTACTACCATACGGCTCAGGACATGCTGAGCGATGGGCTCTTGGCCTTGGATCCAGGACACCATATCGAGGTTCTTTTTGTGTCAAAATTAGTAGAAAAGCTCAATCAGTGGAAGGCTGAAGAAGCGTGGGATATTGAGGTGATTGGCAGTCAAGCCAGCACCAATCCTTTTTACCATATCTAAGGGGTCATGATGAAAGTTGCCATTATCGGTGCAGGGATCGTGGGATCCACTGCAGCTTATTATTTATCCAAAGAAGCACAGGTGGATGTGACCGTCTACGACCATGGAGTGGGCCAAGCGACTAAGGCGGCAGCGGGCATTATTAGCCCTTGGTTTTCTAAACGGCGGAATAAGGCCTGGTATCGCCTGGCTCGTCTGGGAGCTGATTTCTACCAAGAATTGGTAGAAGACCTGGCCAAGGACGGAATTAAAACAGATTTTTACCAGCAGACTGGTGTTTATCTCCTTAAGAAAAAGGAGGAAAAATTAGAGGAACTCTATCAGTTGGCGCTGAGTCGTCGGGAAGAATCTCCCTTGATCGGAGACTTAGCGATTTTAAACAAGGAAGAAGTAGCCCAGCAATTCCCAGGTCTGCAAGGTTTTGAGAAGTTGCTCTATGCATCAGGTGGAGCCCATGTAGAGGGAGCCCTTCTGACGGAGACTCTTCTTCAGGCAAGTGGCGCAAGAGTAATCAAGGAAGAAGTTACTCTCTCAGTCTCAAGTGATGGTTATCAGATTGCCGAAGAAAGCTATGACCAAGTCATCCTGGCAACAGGTGCCTGGTTGGGGAAAATCCTTGAGCCACTCGGCTACCAGGTTGATGTCCGTCCGCAAAAAGGACAGTTGAGGGATTATCAGTTAGACATAGATACTGCTGATTATCCTGTGGTCATGCCTGAAGGAGAGCTGGATATCATTCCTTTTCAGCAGGGTAAGATCAGTATGGGAGCCACCCATGAAAATGAGATGGGCTTTGACCTGACGGTGGATCAAGCTCTGCTAAATCAGATGGAAATAGAAGCCTTAGCCTACTATCCAGAACTAGCTCAAGCCGAGGTTATCGGGGAGCGCGTGGGAACTCGTGCCTACACCAGTGATTTTTCACCATTTTGGGGAGCGGTTCCTGATCGAGCAGGCCTCTATGTCGCTAGTGGACTTGGTTCGTCTGGCCTCACAACAGGTCCCCTCATTGGTTGGCATCTAGCCCAACTCGTGGTAGGAGGAAACCTGCGCTTAGATCCAGCAGATTATCCAGTTGAACAGCATGTGAAGAAGTAGGCTGGGACAAAAGTCATAGCCTCTCAATTGTCTTTGGATTGTCGAGCAAGACGCAGTGGTTGAGTAGGCTCTACTACGCTGATTTCATCAGCTTTTACAGCCCTACTCAACTGTGCGGAGGTGGGACGACGAAATCGAATTCTAACGAATTACCGATTTCTGTCCCACTCTCTTTTTTTCGAAAGACCTTCCGTAATTTGGCTAAAAGCTAAAAATAGTAGAATAGAAGAAGTGAATCATCAAGAAAATGGGAGTTGTTATGAATTGGTTTCAATCGCAATCCGTGTTCTTGCAGGCCTTTCTCGCAGGATTGTTTACATGGGGCTGTACCATTGTCGGGTCAGCCATCGTCTTTTTCTTTAAGCATATTAGTCGCAAGTTACTGGACATCATGATGGGATTTGCGACAGGTGCGATGATCTTCGTGGTAGTTGAAGAGTTGATCCCTGATTCACAGACCAACGGCAATACAAACGTTGCGACCCTCGGTCTCATGGTTGGCTTTGTCATTATGATGATCCTAGACGTCGCTTTGGGATAAGGAACTGAAAAGGAGAGCATCATGACAGGTTCTCTTTTTGATTGGTATCATGGTATTTGAGAATGAAAAGATGAAGAACAATTCATCAGATTCAATTCAGAGGTAGACCTTAGTCAGCGAGGAAAATCATCTTATGGTAAAAATCAAGTTAAAAAAGAAAAGCAAAAGGATGATGAGCGTCATCGCTCTGGCTTTCCTTATGGTAGTTGGGATTTCTATGTTTTATATGAACAAAAAATTAGAGGAGAAGAGACGTAATAAAGAGTATGAAGTCAGCCTTGTAAGGACCTTGAAGAATACTTACAAGGGAATTGTAGAAATTGAGATTAAAAACCCATCTTATAGCTCTACTCCTTCAGACGCATGGGGAGCTGAGGTGAAACTCACATTTTCTGATGGGAGTTCCAAGGAACATGTATTAGCTTATGATAAAGATGCGAATAAAATTAAGATGGGGGTCTATCATAATGAGGACCAAGAATTTCGAAGGTTTTTAGAGTCTAGGAAAGGGGGTACTGAATCGGGTGTAAAAGTGAGATATTCGGATGGTTCAGAAGAGAATCAGTGATAGAGACACTATTGGATATGTGAAAATAATCTAGTACACGTTATCTATTTCAATCACGATAAAGAGGATTCTACAAATGCTTATCCTGTCATCACCTTGTAACACAAATGCAAGGTGACTTTTTTATATAAACATGATAAAATAAGGGTAATGACTACGTAGAAAGGCCTACCATTATGAAAGGTATTATTTTAGCAGGGGGCTCAGGAACTCGCTTGTATCCATTGACACGTGCGGCTTCTAAACAGTTGATGCCCATTTATGACAAACCAATGATCTACTATCCGCTGTCAACCCTTATGTTGGCTGGGATCAAAGATATCCTGATCATCTCGACGCCTCAAGACCTACCTCGTTTTGAAGAGCTTCTTGGAGATGGTTCTGAACTAGGAATTTCTCTCTCTTATGCAGAGCAACCAAGTCCAGATGGTTTGGCGCAAGCCTTCATCATCGGGGAAGACTTTATCGGTGACGATCACGTTGCCCTCATCCTTGGGGACAATATCTTCCACGGTAACGGCTTAACCAAGATGTTGCAACGAGCAGAAGCGAAAGAAAAAGGAGCGACTGTCTTTGGTTACCAAGTCAAAGATCCGGAACGCTTTGGTGTGGTAGAGTTTGACGCGGATATGAATGCTATCTCTATCGAGGAAAAACCAGAACATCCAAAATCGAACTTTGCAGTGACAGGACTTTACTTCTATGACAATGATGTGGTAGAGATTGCCAAAAACATCAAACCAAGCCCTCGTGGAGAGCTTGAAATCACCGATGTTAACAAGGCTTATTTGGAGCGTGGAGATCTCTCTGTTGAGCTCATGGGCCGTGGTTTTGCCTGGTTGGATACTGGAACTCACGAAAGTCTCTTGCAAGCATCTCAATATATCGAAACTGTTCAACGCTTGCAAAATGTCCAAGTAGCTAACCTTGAGGAAATTGCCTATCGCATGGGTTATATCACCAAAGAACAAGTTCATGAATTAGCGCAATCACTGAAGAAAAACGAATACGGACAATACTTGCTCCGTTTGATTGGAGAAGCATAATGACTGAACAATTTTTTGGTAAAGAACTAGCTGCCCGCAAGATTGATGCTATCCCAGGTCTGCTTGAATTTGATATTCCTGTTCATGGAGATAACCGTGGATGGTTCAAGGAAAACTTCCAAAAGGAAAAGATGTTGCCACTCGGTTTTCCAGAGTCATTCTTTGCAGAAGGAAAATTGCAAAATAACGTTTCTTTCTCACGTAAAAATGTTTTACGTGGCTTGCACGCTGAGCCTTGGGATAAATACATCTCAGTCGCAGATGAAGGAAAGGTTCTTGGAACTTGGGTAGACCTTCGTGAAGGCGAGACCTTTGGGAATACCTACCAAACTGTGATCGATGCTTCAAAAGGCATCTTCGTCCCTCGTGGTGTAGCCAATGGGTTCCAAGTTTTGTCAGACAAAGTTGCCTATACATACTTAGTCAATGATTACTGGGCATTGGAACTCAAACCAAAATATGCTTTTGTCAACTACGCAGACCCAAGCCTAGACATCCAATGGGAAAACTTGGAAGAAGCAGAAGTCTCAGAAGCAGACAAGAACCACCCATTTCTTAAAGACGTCAAACCCCTAAAAGCAGAAGATTTGTAAGAATGAAGCTCTTAAAACAATCAAGAACATCATTATATAGTTTTTAGCTTTGCTATAAACGAGCGAAGCGAGCTATATGCTTAGCTTTCCGCCG
>JAQCUL010000023.1:28294-33642 GCA_027685415.1 Streptococcaceae bacterium AF13-5-6.0 | reverse complement strand
AAAAGAAGGCCGAAACCTTCTTTTTAGTTGATCTTTACTTACATCAAGCCAGCAACGTGTGCTAATACACCGATTACAAAGAGAGCGATGATGATGGTGATTGGAGATACTTTTTTCTTCAACAACCACATACAAGCAAAAGTAAGAAGCAATCCCATCAAACCAGGAATCAATGAATCCAAGTTTTGTTGGAAAGTCGTAACTTTTTCAGGTGTTTGAGATAGGCCTGAACCAACTTGAGCGAAGGCTTCTTGGATTCCCTTGTACCCTTCAGGAAGTTTATCCCAGTGGATATAAGCCTTGTCGGCTAATTTGACAGAAGAAACATTGAAGACGAATTTAATCGATACCCAACGTTCTACTAGGACAGCGAGGATGAACATCCCAAGGATAGAAGCTCCTTTAGTGATGTCCTGCAAGATCCCACCAGACATATCTTTGGTAATTTCAGAACCCGCTTTGTATCCAAGTTCTTGGGTATACCACAAGAAGGACATACGAATAGCGTTCCATGCAAGGAAGAAGATGAGTGGTCCAAGGATGTTACCTGTCGCGGCAAGGGATGCTCCAAGAGCTCCCAAGATTGGACGAACTGTAAACCAGAAGACTGGATCTCCAATACCAGCCAAAGGCCCCATCATACCGATTTTCACCCCTTGGATAGCTGCATCATCAATGGCAGCTCCATTTGCTTTTTCTTCTTCAAGGGCAAGAGTTACCCCGATGATTGGAGCGGCAACGTATGGGTGAGTGTTAAAGAATTCCATGTGACGCTCAAGAGCAGCCGCTTGGTCTTCTTTCTTTGTGTAGAGTTTTTTGATAGCTGGGATCAATGAGTATGCCCAACCCAAGTTTTGCATCCGTTCATAGTTCCAAGAACCTTGCAAGAAGGTTGAACGCCACCAAACTTTTTGACGATCTGATTTAGATAATTGTAATTTTTCAGTCATGATAGTGTCACACCTTTCTTAATAGTCTTCGAGAATGTCGCCAATTGGATCGTTAGAAGTAGCGGCACCGCCACCTCCATTGCCACCTTTCTTAGAAAGAGTAAGGTAGATCAAGGCAAGGGCAACACCAATTGCTCCAAGAGCGATCAAAGTTAATTGGCTAACGGCTGCAAGAGCAAAACCGATGGCAAAGAATGGCCATACTTCACGGCTCGCCATCATGTTGATAACCATGGCATAACCAACGGCTACAACCATACCACCACCGATTTGCATTCCATCAGAGAGCCATTTTGGCATTTGTTCAAGAGCAGTTTTGACAGTTTCAGCAGGAATCATCAACAAGAGGGCTGCAGGAATGGCGATACGAAGACCTTGAAGAAGAAGGGCCACAAAGTGAGCGCGTTCTACACCTTTGATATCCCCTTTTCTAGCAGCAGCGTCGGCAGTGTGAACCAAACCAACGGAAAGGGTACGGACGATCATGGTCAAGAAAAGACCAGCAACTGCAAGTGGAATAGCGACACTTTGAGCGACAGCGATTCCTTTTGTACTGAAGTCTCCCCCAAGTACCATGATGATGGCAGCAGCGACAGATGCAAGGGCAGCATCGGGTGCAACTGCGGCACCAATGTTTGCCCAGCCAAGTGCAATAAATTGAAGTGAACCACCAAGCATAATGCCGGCAGTCAAATTACCTGTTACCAAACCGATTAAGGTACAAGCAACAAGGGGTTGGTGGAATTGGAATTGGTCAAGGATACCTTCAAGACCTGCTAAGAAGGCAACAACGACCACTAATACCATAGAAATAATAGACATGTTTAAAATCCTTTCGTAAGTAATCGATTATTGAACGTTAGCTTTGTTAATTAAGTCAAACAAATCTTTCTTAGAGTCATTTGGCACTTTACGGACGTCAAATTCTACTCCAAGATCACGCATTTTTTCAAATGTAGCCACGTCATCTTTATCCATTGACAACACATTGTTCACCATGGTTTTACCAGTTGAGTGGGCCATTGAACCAACGTTCAAGGTTTTAATCGGAACACCACCTTCAATGGCGCGAAGAGCATCTTGAGGTGTTTCAAATAAGATCAAAGCATGGGTATTTCCAAAACGTGGATCTTTTGCAACGTCGATCAATTTTTGAATTGGGACAACGTTTGCTTTCACACCATTTGGTGCCGCTTGTTTGATCAATTCCTTACGGAGTTCATCTTTGGCAACAGAATCTGAAGCAACAATGATCCGATCGGCTTTTGAATCAGGTGTCCAAGCAGTTGCGACTTGTCCATGAAGAAGACGTGTATCTAAGCGGGCAAGGTTAATCTTGAGTTTTCCATCTCCGATAACTGTTCCTTCTGGAATAGCAGCTTGGGCTACAGGAGCAGCAGCGGCTGTACTAGCTTCTTCAACAGGATTCAATTCTTCTGGAAGGGCTTTGACACCGTCTTTTGCTTCCTTGATGATGTTTGCAGCGACTTGATCAACGCCGGCATTTGCATCCATCAAACGTTCTGTATAAGCTTGAATCAACATCGGAAGGTTCAATCCTGTGATGATCGCAAATTTACGATCTGGATTTTCTCCCATGACGCGACTTGCTTGGTTAAATGGAGAACCACTCCAAAGGTCAGCCAAAACCAAGACTTCATCTTCTGCATCAAATGCGGCAACAGCTGCATTAAATTTAGCATAGAGATCATCCGGGCCTTCACTTGGCATGAACGTAACCACTTGAACTTTCTCTTGATCCCCAAAGATCATCGAGCCGGATTGGTGGATTCCAGCTGCAAATTCACCGTGGCTAGCAATAATGATACCAATACTCATTATTGACATTCCTCCTTATAAAATTTGTTTGACTTTCAGTTTAAGAAAACTTTAAGCTACTTTATTATAAATCGTTTCCACACTTAAGTCAATTTTTCTATCAAAATCTCGATGTAAAAACATTGATTTATTATATTAAATTATCGTTAGATAGAAAAAGAATGCTCTTGAATGAATTTTGTTTATTACTTGTTGATGCTTAAAAAATCAATAATAGATATGTTTTATAGGATTTTGTTCTCAATGAAAAGATTCCGACAATCAAACGATATTCTCGAAAACAAAAATAAATATATAATAAATTGTAAAATAGAGTGATTGAGAGCACTCAAAAAGACTAGCCCAGTTGGGCTAGTCCTGTAGGTTCAGTTGTTTAGTTTGTAAAGTCAAGTACCATACGTCCTTGAATGGTTCCGGCTTCCATTTCGTCAAAGACTTTCACAGCATCTTCCACTGGACGTTTTTGAACGACAGGAACGACCAAGCCTTCTGCCCCAAATTGGAAAGCTTCTTCCAAGTCTTTACGAGTTCCTACAAGAGAACCAATGACTTGGATACCATCTAATACCGTTTTCACAATGCTGAGGTCCATCATTTCAGAAGGAAGACCAACTGCGACCACGCGGCCACCAGCACGAACAGAATCTACTGCTTGGTTGAAAGCTACTTTAGAAACGGCTGTTACGACAGCAGAGTGAGCTCCACCGTTTGTTTTTTCTTTGATCAATCCTGGGACATCTTCGACTTCGCGACCGTTGATGACAAAGTCTGCACCAACTTCTTTCGCCAATTCTAGTTTATCATTGTTGATATCGACAGCGATGACATGTGCGTTGAAGACTTTCTTAGCATATTGAACAGCCAAGTTTCCTAGTCCACCAGCTCCATAGATAACGATCCATTGTCCTGGTTCAGCTTTGGCTTCTTTGATGGCTTTATAAGTGGTAACACCTGCACAGGTAATAGAAGAAGCTTGGGCTGGATCTAATCCTTCAGGTACTTTCACTGCGTAATCTGCAGTAACGATACATTGTTCAGCCATTCCTCCATCAACAGAGTAACCAGCATTTTTTACAGTACGGCAAAGAGTTTCGCGACCAGTTGTACAGTATTCACAAGTTCCACATCCTTCGAAGAACCATGCGACACTGACACGATCCCCAACTTTTAGGCTCTTGACATCTGGAGCAACTTCTTTAACAATACCGATTCCTTCGTGTCCAAGAACACGGCCTGGAACTTTACCGAAGTCCCCGTGAGCAACGTGCAAGTCAGTGTGGCAGACACCACAGTATTCGATTTGAACAAGTGCTTCCCCTGTTTCAAGTGGACGCATGTCTTTGTTTGCAACGATTTCAACACCAGTACCTTCTGGATTTACAACAACAGCTTTCATTTTGTTCCTCCTTAAGTGAACGAGAAGCGGTTTAGAATTTTTGAAAGCGCTTCTTTAATAACTATGTTAATAATATCACAAACCAGATAACGAGGCAATGAAAAAAATGGAAAAAAAGGGCGGTATTGATTAACCGATTAAGGATTTGGCGCAGAAAAAGACATGAGGGGATAACTCATGTCTGTTAGTTTTATAAGAATAATTGAATGAGTTGGCGCGCGACACCATCTTCGTTATTTGTGAAATCTGTGACGGAATCCGCGTAAGGGAGAAGGACGGAGCTAGCATTTTTCATGGCGTATCCATGACCAGCGAGAGCTAGCATCTCAGTATCATTGTGCTCATCTCCAAAGGCAATCAAATCTTTCTGATCCATATTGAGTTTATCCAGAAGGTAGGTCAGAGCAGATGCTTTGGTCACATTTTTGGGATTGCATTCCAGAATATTTAAGGGACCACCCCAAGTATTGATAGACAGATTGTAGTCATAATGCCGATTCATTTCATCTGCCAGAGCATATTTGTCTTCCGCTTTCGTTTGAAAGAGGATACAGTTTGGGTCGCTCGTTACCCGCTCGGGATTGAATTGATTTTCTGGTTGGAAAGATTCAATACCGAATAATTTAGGGTCTGCAACGTGCTCATTTGGATCAGTAATAAAGAATTTATTGCGGTATTCGCCAGCTATAAAGTCCGCTTGGATGGTGTCTCGGTTAGCGACCATATCTAGCAGGTATTTTTTATCTAAAGTCAAACATTGTTCATCCGCCCATTTTTTCTCAGGTAGATGCGTAAGAGAACCATTAAAATTGATCATCGGAGTATCTAGCTCTAGTTGTTTGTAATAGGTATGTGCCATACGGTAGGGGCGGCCTGTTGTAATAATGACTTTATGGCCAAGAGCACTAATTTTTTTTATCGTATCAATGGTAAAGTCGCTCAATTTGCTTTCGGAATTTAAGAGAGTGCCGTCTAGATCTAGAGCGATCATCTTTTTATGCATATTTCAGTTCCTTTCGAGAAGAATGAGACCATTATATCAGAAAAATCGGAAAAGCGCTCAAAAATCGAGAAGAGAAGTAGGATTTCTTGAAAGGCGAAAGATCTTTTGGTAAAATAGAAATAACGTTCGCAAATTGATTGGGAGCGAGAATGATGAAAAA
>JAQCUL010000023.1:0-28284 GCA_027685415.1 Streptococcaceae bacterium AF13-5-6.0 | reverse complement strand
CGCAAATTGATTGGGAGCGAGAATGATGAAAAAGGAGTTTATTCTGAAATGGATAAGTTTTTTAAACTTTCAGAACATGGAACCACTGTTCGAACAGAGGTTCTTGCTGGTTTGACAACCTTTTTTGCGATGAGTTATATCCTCTTCGTAAACCCTCAAATGTTGTCACAAACAGGTATGCCAGCTCAAGGAGTCTTCCTTGCAACGATTATTGGATCCGTTGTCGGGACCTTGATGATGGCTTTTTATGCCAATTTACCTTATGCACAAGCACCTGGGATGGGCTTGAATGCCTTCTTTACCTTTACCGTTGTATTTGGTATGGGCTACTCATGGCAGGAAGCTTTGGGGATGGTCTTCATTTGTGGAGTGATTTCATTGATTATCACATTGACAAATGTTCGGAAGATGATCATCGAATCGATTCCGACAGCTCTTCGCTCTGCTATTTCAGCGGGGATCGGGATTTTCTTGGCCTATGTTGGAATTAAGAATGCAGGATTTTTGAAATTCACGATTGACCCTCATACCTATACAGTGGTCGGAGAAGGAGCAGATAAGGCGAATGCAACGATCTCAGCAAATGCATCTGCTGTTCCTGGATTGGTTGATTTTAACAATCCAGCTGTCCTCTTGGCTCTTGTTGGTCTTGCGATTACTATTTTCTTTGTTGTCAAAGGGATTAAAGGTGGGATTATCCTTTCCATCTTAGCAACGACTGTTCTTGGAATTCTCATCCATGTGGTTGATATCACTAAAATCGACTTTGCAAGTAATCATCTAGGAGCTGCCTTTAATGATTTAGGCACGATCTTTGGTCAAGCTTTGGGATCGAAAGGATTGGGTTCGTTGATTTCCAATACGTCTCGTTTGCCTGAGACCTTAATGGCAATTTTAGCCTTCTCCTTGACGGATATTTTTGATACAATTGGAACTTTAATCGGTACGGGTGAAAAAGTTGGGATTGTTGCGACAAATGGGGAAAACCATCAATCAGCGAAATTAGATAAGGCCCTCTATTCAGACCTTGTAGCGACTTCAGTCGGAGCCATTGCAGGAACTTCAAACGTAACGACTTATGTTGAATCTGCAGCTGGTATTGGAGCTGGTGGACGCACTGGTTTGACAGCCTTGGTTGTGGCAATCTGTTTTGCTATTTCAAGTCTCTTTAGTCCTTTGTTAGCGATTGTACCGACCGCTGCTACAGCACCAATTTTAATTGTTGTTGGGATCATGATGTTGAGTGGCTTAAAAAATATCCATTGGGAAGATATGTCAGAAGCAGTTCCTGCCTTCTTCACCTCTATCTTTATGGGCTTCAGCTACTCGATTACACAAGGGATCGCTGCTGGATTTATCACCTATAGCTTGGTGAAAGTGGTTAAAGGACAAGCCAAAGAAGTGCACAGCATGATTTGGATCCTAGATGTTCTCTTTATTTTAAACTACGTTAGCATGGCCTTGAATTAAGCATCAGGAAAGTGCCAAAAAGGAATGGGAGTTGTCTCCCATTCCTTTCAGATTGAAGACAAAGTTATACCAAAAACATTCCTTAGGTGAGTACGGACGTCAGCGAACTTCTTTGAAGTTCCATGACTAATTATTGAGCCTAAGGTCTCAATAATTCCGAGTGCCTGAAACGTTATTGTTTCAGGCACTTTTCTCACAGCGGAAAGTTTCAGTATTTTCTTAAATCGATTTAAAAATTGGAACTCAAATTTATTTTTTTTTTGCAGAATCACTTAGCTTATTTTACTTTAAAATAGTTTGTCTATCTATCTAAAAAGCAAACCTGAGTCGAACAATTTCTAAAAGAAAGAGCAGATTTTTAAAAAGTTTGGTATAATAGAGAAATGATTAGTCACAATGAAACGGAGCTGATCGCTCTAGGAAAACAGCTAGGAAAACTCTTAGAAAAGCAAGACGTGATCATTTTATCAGGTGATCTAGGAGCAGGAAAAACGACCTTTACCAAAGGAATTGCAAAGGGGTTAGGGATTGATCAGATGATTAAAAGCCCGACCTATACCATTGTTCGTGAATACGAAGGTCACTTGCCTTTATACCATTTGGATGTTTACCGGATTGGGAATGATCCAGATTCTATTGATTTAGATGATTTTCTATTTGGAGATGGTGCTACCATTATTGAATGGGGAGAGCTGATTGAGCCGAGTCTTTCGGATGCTTATCTAAAAATTTTTATCCGAAAATTAGAAGATGGGCGAGAGTTAGCTTTTGAAGCTCATGGAGCGCGTGCAGAAGCTTTACTGACATCCTTTGAGCAGGTGGAAAAAACGGATGACTAAGGAAAAGGAAGTGACAGTAGAAATTCGGCAAGCTGACAGTGCAGATGCGGCTCTTGTCGTTGATTTCTTAAATCAAGTTGGGAAAGAGTCAGATTACATGACACTAGATGAAGCTGGAATTGGCATGTCTCCAGCAGACATGGAGCAATTTCTGATGGTGCAAGAGATGGCGGAAAACCGGATTTGCCTCTTGCTATTTCTAGATCAGGAACTGGCAGCTTTGTTAAATATCACTGCAGCTTCTCAACGGTCCATTCGGCATATTGGTGATGTCTTTATTGTGGTTCAAAAAGCTTATTGGAATCAAGGGCTTGGACAGATCCTGTTGGAAGAAGGGATCGAGTGGGCGCACTCGACCGGTGTTCTTCGCAAACTAGTCTTGAATGTCCAAGTGCGCAATGAACGGGCGGTTCACCTGTATAAAAAGTTAGGTTTTGAGATCGAAGGTTGCCAAGCTCGTGGAGCTTGTTCAGCTGAAGGAGAATTCTTAGATGTTTACCTTATGGGGAAACTGATAGATTAGAGAGAGATTCTATATGGTTAAAAAAATTATTTTAATGTTTTTGAGCTTATTGACGGTAACAGTGATTGGGATTGGGGCTTATGGCCTTACCATCCTAAACCAAACGACTGGGACTCTCAGTAAGACCTATAAAGGCTTTGGAAATGAGACCAATGTCATTGCAGAAAACAAGCCGATGACCATCCTTTTGATGGGGGTTGATACAGGTAGCGGTTCTCGGGAAGATCCTTGGGCCGGAAATAGTGATACTATGATTTTGGTGACTGTTAATCCTCAAACAAAAGAAACAACCATGACGAGTTTGGAAAGAGATATCCTAACCAATATTACTTCAGATGGCGAAACGGTCCAAGCAAAATTGAATTCGGCTTATGCTCAAGGTGGTGCCAAGTTAGCCATTAAGACCATTCAAGATCTTTTGAATATCCATATTGACCGCTATGTCATGATCAATATGAAGGGGCTGGTTCAATTAGTGGATAAGGTTGGTGGCATCACAGTCAACAATCCATTTGACTTCGATATCTCGATCGAGGAAAATGAGCCAGAATATACGGCTAAGATCGCACCAGGACGTCAGGAGATTAATGGGGACCAAGCTCTCGTTTATTCACGCATGCGCTACCAAGACCCAGAAGGAGACTATGGACGTCAAAAACGCCAACGTGAAGTGATCAAAAAGATTGTTGAGAAAGTTTTAAGCCTCAATAGTTTGAGTCACTACAAAGGAATCATTGAGTCTGTTAGTGACAATATGCAAACCAACATTTCACTTGATAGCAACAGTCTTCTTCAATTGTTAGGATATAAAGATGCCCTTTCAACGATTCATCAGTACCAGCTGAAAGGAGAAGATGCCACCTTAGCAGATGGCGGAAGTTATCAGATTGTCACTTCAAAACATCTCTTGAAAATTCAAAATATCATCCGCAAAGCTTTGGGGATGAAAGAAATTAAAACATTGAAAACCAATGCTTACCTATTAGATGGAGATGAAGAGTTGAAGAATGCTTCTTCTCAAAATGATACGCCAGCGGCCTCATCTGAGGAAGCACCTGTTTACCAAGAGTTTAACCAACTACCAGTTGTACCATCGACCCAGGATACGGGAGTGGTGACACCTCAAAGTTCTGTTGCACCAGTGACACCAGTTGCTCCTGCAGCTACAGAGTCGAGCAGTGTGACACCTACGGTGCCTTCAGAATAAGAAAAAAACGATTGAGTTTTCTCAATCGTTTTTACTTGGTTGCCAGATGTCTTGAATTTCTTTTAGAGAAGCTGTTGCTTGTTGACTAAATAGTTTGGTCTTGTATTGGAAATCCGTTACCAATTCTTGAAGATTGGTCTTTTGGTCTTGGATAATATCCAGATTGCGTTGGATTTTTGCTAGGTTATCTTGAATTCCCTTGACCAATTGGCTGGATTCAGTCACCTCTGTTTTAATTTCTTTGCGGTTTTTTACTAGGTGGTAGCTAATGCTAGCTCCTGTTGCAAACCAAAAGAGATTTTTGAGTTTCATATGGCCTCCTTTTTAACTGTTTTTGATGGTTTCTGCGAGAACTGCTAGTTGTTCAAAATTAGGCTCGTGTTCAGTAAATGAAATGGCAAGCTCATCTTGATCGGAATAGCGAGGGATAATGTGGACATGTGTGTGAAATACGGTTTGTCCAGAAACTTCTTCCATGTTGCTGATGATATTCATTCCCTTAGCTTGGGTAGCAGCTTCTACTTTTTTAGCAACTTTAGAAACACGTGCAAATAGTTGAGCTGTGGCGGTTTCGTCCATCTCTAAGAGGTTGCGAGCGTGTTTTTTTGGAACCACTAACGTATGACCTGGTGTAACCTGAGAGATGTCCAAAAATGCGAGGACTTCCTCGTCCTCATAGACTTTGGAGGAAGGAATGTCGCCAGCTATAATCTTACAAAAAATACAATCGTCAACCATAAATACACCTCATTTAGACTAAATTTTGTTATAATATAAGAACATTATACCAGAAATCGGAGAAAATATGTTAGAAATCAACAAGTTGACAGGGGGCTATGTCAACATCCCTGTCCTGAAAGAGGTGAGTTTTTCAGTTCCGGACGGCCAACTGATTGGTTTGATTGGACTAAATGGAGCTGGGAAGTCAACCACGATTAATGAAATTATTGGTCTCCTGCATCCTTATGCTGGGGAAGTACGGATTGACGGCTTGAGTCTTCAAGAAGCTCCAACTGACTATCGTAAAAAAATCGGCTATATTCCAGAAACCCCTAGCCTATATGAAGAATTAACCCTGAGAGAGCATATCGAGACCGTAGCTATGGCCTATGATTTAGACATGGATCAGGTCATGGTGCGCGTCCAGCCTTTATTGGAACGATTTCGTTTGGCTGAAAAATTAGATTGGTTCCCGACCCAGTTTTCAAAAGGGATGAAGCAAAAGGTCATGATTATTTGCGCCTATGCAGTGGATCCAAGTCTTTATATTGTCGATGAACCCTTTTTGGGATTGGATCCTGTTGCGATTGCAGATTTGATTCAGTTATTGGCCGATGAGAAAGCAAAAGGGAAATCGATTTTGATGAGTACCCACGTTCTGGATTCGGCTGAAAAGATGTGTGATGGTTTTGTGATCCTCCATAAGGGTCAGATCCGAGCACAAGGGACCTTGGACGAGCTGCGTTCAACTTTTGGGGATGAGAAAGCAAGTCTAAATGATATCTACATGACCTTGACAGAAGAGGAAACAGCATGAAAGAGTTGATGAAAAAACGGCAAGAAACGTTTCGAACTCAATGTGTAAAATATAGCCGCTATGTTCTCAATGATCATTTCGTCCTCTTTATGCTGATTTTCATAGGATTTTTGGCAGTTCAATACAGCCAATTCTTGCAAGATCTACCCAAAGATACAAGCCTGATCCGCTGGAGTCTCATGATTGGTTTGCTCCTCTTGGTTCCGATAGGCTCCATTGCGACCTACTTAGAGAAACCCGATGCTTTATTCCTTTTAGTAAAGGAAGAGGAAGTGAAACGTTATATCAAAGGGCAGGCCAAGAAGTCTTTTGTGTTTTGGTTTTTGATTCAAAGTTTTGTCCTTCTATTATTTGTGCCTCTTCTTCTGGCAACGGGGCTGGATAAACTTGCTATTGTAGCTTATATCCTTGTCTTAGGAGTGGCTAAAGGGGCTGTTTTTAGCTGGAAGGAAGCGCGCTTCTACCAGGATGGAAATTTGAATTGGAACTTGGCCATTGCTCGTGAGAATGCAAGGAAACAATTGATTCTTCGTTTCTTTGCCTTGTTTACAACGGTGAAAGGTATTACTAACAGTGTTAAAAGAAGAGCTTACTTGGATGGTTTCTTAGGGCTTCTTCCCAAAACACATGGCAATACGTGGCTTCACTTATATATGCGCTCCTTCCTACGGAATGGAGATCTTTTCTCTATGACTCTCCGACTCTTGGCTCTTTCCATTTTCGCTATCATCTTTATTCCCCAGCCTCTCGTAGTGATTGCTCTTGTAGCCTTGCTCAATTACTTGGTTATTTTTCAATTACTGGGGCTATACAGTGCTTTTGATTACCAACCCTTGACCCTCCTTTTCCCAATGAAAAAGGGCAGTAAAAAGGCAGGGTTGAACAAAACGATTCAGCTGGTCATGGGGATGGTAACGGTGATAGAAGGGGGAATTGGCCTGGTCTTTATTTCAGATAAAGTCCTGTTGTTAGGCTTATTGGCTTATACAGTTGCTTTAATCCTACTCTATCTTCCATTTAAGATGGCGCGCTTGGTTGACGAAAGTCGTTAAAATTAGTAAAATAGATTGGAAACTTTTTACGGAGGAAAAGATGGACTCGAATGAAAAAGAGCTAAGCCTCACCCCAATTCCTGGGAAGAGTGGGAAGGCCTACATGGGGACCTACCCAGATGGTGGGCGCGTTTTTGTAAAAATGAATACGACCCCAATCCTTGCGGGTCTAGCAAAAGAACAGATTGCTCCTCAATTATTATGGAGTCGACGATTGCCAGATGGAAATGTGATGAGTGCCCAAGAATGGTTGAATGGGGAAATTCTCACGCCAAATGGGATGTCGAAAAAACAAGTCGTCAATATTTTAACGAGATTGCACCGTTCTAGACCTTTGATGACCCAATTGAAAAAACTTGGCTATCCTGTAGAATCTCCATTAGAATTGCTCAATTCTTGGAGCAATCGGTTACCAATTGCCCTACGTCAGAACCACTATATCCAATCAGTCGTAAAGAATTTACGTAAGACAGTGCCTGCCTTCCGGGAGGATTATGCGACGATCGTTCACGGGGATGTTCGTCATAGTAACTGGATTGAGACAGAGAGCGGCTTGATTTATCTAGTCGATTGGGACTCTGTTCGTTTGACAGACCGGATGTTGGATGTGGCGCATATCTTGAGTCACTATATCCCAGATTCTAATTGGCGCGATTGGTTAGGCTATTATGGCTACAAGTACAATCAAAAAGTATTTGATAAACTCTATTGGTTTGGTCAATACTCTTTCTTGTGCCAAATTGCTAAATACTATGAAAATAATGATTTAGAAAATGTCAATCGCGAGATCTATGCTCTGCGCAATTTCCGGTTGAAATATGGAAAGGAAATATGAGAGTTAGAAATCGCAAGGGAGCGACTGAATTATTAGAAGCGAACCCGCAATATGTGGTCCTAAATCCAGAAGATGCCAAGGGAAAGTGGCATGAAATTTTCGGGAATGACCATCCTATTCATATCGAAGTGGGTAGCGGAAAAGGGGCCTTTATTACTGGGATGGCCAAGGCCAATCCAGAGATCAACTACATCGGAATTGATATTCAAAAATCGGTCTTGAGTTATGCTTTAGATAAGGTCTTAGAAGCTGATGTTCCTAACATTAAATTGCTTTGGGTAGACGGAGATAGCTTGACCAACTATTTTGAAGATGGGGAAATTGATCAACTCTATCTGAATTTTTCAGATCCATGGCCTAAGAAACGTCATGAGAAGCGCCGTTTGACTTACAAGACCTTCTTGGATACCTTCAAGCAAATCCTTCCAGAACATGGGGAGATTCACTTTAAAACAGATAATCGAGGTCTGTTTGAATACAGTTTGGTGAGCTTTTCTCAATACGGAATGACTTTGAAGGGTGTCTGGCTAGACCTTCATGCTAGTGATTTTGAGGGGAATGTCATGACGGAATATGAGAAAAAGTTCTCAAGTAAAGGACAGGTCATTTACCGTGTAGAAGCACAGTTTTAGCATATTCCTTGCAATCGTTGGGGAATCGTGTTATAATACCTTAAATGAATAGAAAAGGAGAGGCGGGGAAATATCTTCGCCTCTTATCTATGAGGAGGTGGCAACCATCGCAACGATTGTTGACTTAGTAACAGAAGTGATTCAGCCAGCTATAAAGGAACCATTTGAATTGGTCGATGTTGAATATGGCAAAATGGGTGGTGACTACGTCTTAAGCATTTTCGTAGACAAACCAGAAGGGATCACACTGAATGATACAGCGGATTTGACAGAAATCATTAGCCCGCTATTGGATCAAATCAAACCAGACCCATTTCCAGAACAGTACTTTTTAGAAGTTACCAGTCCTGGCTTGGAGAGACCATTGAAAACCAAGGAAGCACTCGAGGGAGCTGTTGGCAAGTATGTCAATATCAGTTTGTACAAGGCTGTTGAAAAGCAAAAGGTCTTTGAGGGGAACTTGGTAGGTTTTGAAGAGGATGTTTTGACCATTGAGTATATGGATAAAACACGAAAGAAAACTGTAGAAATTCCTTATAACCTTGTGTCCAAAGCAAGGTTGGCTGTAAAATTGTAACAGAATGAAAGAAAGGATGCCTTTATAGTAAAGGCAAGAAAAACATGAGTAAAGAAATGCTAGAAGCCTTCCGCATTTTGGAAGAAGACAAAGGGATCAAAAAAGAAGATATCATCGAAGCCGTCACAGAATCATTGCGTTCAGCTTATCGCCGTCGTTATGGACAATCAGAAAGTGCAGCGATTGAATTCAATGAAAAAACTGGAGATTTCCGTGTTTATACGGTTCGTGAAGTGGTGGATGAAGTCTTTGATAGCCGTTTAGAAATCAGCTTGAAGGATGCCTTGGCCATTAGCTCTGCTTATGAGTTGGGGGATAAGATCAAGTTTGAAGAAGCACCAGCTGAATTTGGTCGTGTAGCAGCTCAATCTGCTAAACAAACGATCATGGAAAAAATGCGTAAGCAAACGCGCACCATCACCTATAACACTTATAAAGAACATGAAAATGAAATCATGAGTGGAACAGTGGAGCGCTTTGATAATCGTTTTATCTATGTCAATCTTGGTTCGATCGAAGCTCAATTGTCTAAGCAAGATCAAATTCCAGGAGAAGTGTTCCAATCTCATGACCGGATTGAAGTCTTTGTCTACAAGGTAGAAGATAATCCACGTGGTGTTAATGTCTTTGTTAGCCGAAGCCATCCTGAAATGATCAAACGTTTGATGGAACAAGAAATTCCTGAAGTCTATGATGGAACTGTTGAGATTATGAGTGTAGCGCGTGAAGCTGGAGATCGTACAAAAGTTGCGGTTCGTAGCCATAATCCAAACGTAGATGCAATTGGGACGATCGTTGGTCGTGGTGGATCGAATATTAAAAAGATCACTAGCAAATTCCACCCAGCTCGATACGATCAAAAATTAGACCGTATGGTTCCGACAGAAGAAAATATCGATGTCATCGAGTGGGTTCCAGATCCAGCTGAATTCATCTACAATGCGATCGCTCCTGCAGAAGTGGACCAAGTTATTTTTGATGATGAAGATAGCAAACATGCTCTCGTTGTGGTTCCAGATAATAAACTATCTCTTGCCATCGGTCGTCGTGGTCAAAACGTTCGTTTGGCGGCTCATTTGACTGGTTACCGCATCGATATCAAATCTGCAAGTGAGTTCGAAGAAATGGAAGCAGCTCAAGAAACTTTTGAAGACCAAGTAGAAAGTGGCGAAGAGCAAGTAGACTAAGTGAGGGAGGGAAAATGGTAAAAACAAGAAAAATCCCTTTAAGAAAATCTGTCGTTTCAAATGAAATTATTGATAAGCGCGATTTGCTCCGCATTGTCAAAAATAAAGAAGGACAAGTCTTTATCGATCCAACTGGCAAGGCCAATGGTCGAGGTGCTTACATCAAGCTAGACAATGAAGAAGCGGCACTTGCTAAGAAAAAGAAAGTTTTTAATCGTAGCTTTAATATGGAAGTGGAAGAAGCTTTCTATGATGAATTGATCGCTTATGTAGATCATAAGGTGAAGAGAAGAGAGTTAGGCCTTGAATAAGCAAAAGATAAGTAATTTGTTGGGCTTGGCGCAAAGAGCAGGAAAACTCATTTCTGGAGAAGAACTCGTGATCAAAGCAATCCAGGAAGAAAAAGCAAAATTAGTTTTTCTGGCAAATGATGCAGCTAGTAACCTGACAAAAAAGGTGACGGATAAGGGTCACTATTATGAGGTTCAAGTATCTACCGTGTTTTCAACACTAGAATTAAGCACTGCAATTGGACGTGCCCGTAAGGTCGTCGCTGTTGTAGATGCTGGATTTTCAAAGAAAATGAGGTCTCTTATGGAATAGAAGAGGAGGACAGCAATTGTCTAAGAAAAGATTATACGAAATTGCCAAAGAATTGGGCAAGGAAAGTAAGGAAGTCGTCACTCGTGCGAAAGAATTAGGTTTTGACGTCAAGAGTCATGCATCTAGTGTCGATACTGATGTTGCTGAAAAGTTGATTAAGAGTTTTTCAGCGAAAAAAGAAACAGTCGAAAAGAAAGTAGCAGAAGTGGCTGCCAAGACAACGGCTGTCGCAGAGAAAAAAGAAGTAGCGCCTGTCAAAAAAGAAGAGGCAACTGAGACAAAATCAGTAACGCCAGCTGCTAAACCAAAGAGTCGTAACTTTAAAGCGGAACGAGAAGCGCGTGCAAAAGAACAGGCTGAACGTAGGAAACAACAAGACAATCGTCCAAAACGCGATCGCAAAGACAATCAGCGTCATGGTGACAACCGAAATCAACGACCACAAGAGCGAAATGAACAGCGTAATCAAGGTTTTGATCGTCGTAATAACCGACCAGATCAAAGACGTGGTGCACAGCCCCAAGTGGCACCAAAAGTTGATTTCAAAGCGCGTGCAGCAGCACTGAAAGCTGAACAAAATGCTGAATACGCACGTGGAAGTGAAGATCGCTACAAACAACAAGCTGTAAAAGCAGAACAAGAACGTCAACAGCGCCGGAAACGGGTAGAAGTACCAGAAGTGAAAGCACCTGTACAGGAGCCAGCTGTTGAGAACCATACAAAACCAGCTGTTGCTGCTGCTCCAGCTCAAGTCGATACACGTCGTAAGAAACAAGCGCGACCAGATAAGAAACGCGATGATTTTGATCGTGAAGAAGATGGTCCAAGAAAACAACAAAGGAATCGAAATAGTCAAAATCAAGTGAGAAATCAGAGAAATAGTAACTGGAATAACAATAAGAAAAATAAAAAAGGAAAGAACAACCGTAATGATGCTCCAAAACCAGTAACAGAGCGTAAATTCCATGAATTACCAAGTGAATTTGAGTATACGGATGGAATGACGGTTGCCGAAATCGCAAAACGCATCAAGCGTGAACCGGCTGAAATCGTCAAGAAACTCTTTATGATGGGAGTCATGGCGACTCAAAATCAATCGCTGGATGGAGATACGATTGAACTCTTGATGGTGGATTATGGAATTGAAGCCAAGAAAAAGGTTGAAGTGGACAATGCCGATATCGAACGCTTCTTCGTTGAAGATGGTTATTTGAATCCAGATGAGTTGGTAGAGCGTCCACCAGTTGTCACCATCATGGGACACGTTGACCACGGTAAAACTACCCTTTTGGATACCCTTCGTAATTCACGTGTAGCAACAGGTGAAGCGGGAGGAATCACTCAACATATCGGTGCCTACCAAATCGTGGAAAATGGTAAGAAGATTACCTTCTTGGATACACCTGGACACGCAGCCTTTACTTCTATGCGGGCTCGTGGTGCATCTGTTACCGATATTACCATCTTGGTTGTAGCAGCAGATGACGGGGTGATGCCACAGACTATCGAAGCCATCAACCACTCAAAAGCGGCTAATGTTCCAATCATTGTGGCTATTAACAAGATTGATAAACCAGGAGCTAATCCAGAGCGTGTCATCGGTGAATTGGCAGAGCATGGAGTTATGTCAACAGCTTGGGGTGGTGATTCTGAGTTTGTAGAAATCTCAGCTAAGTTCAACCAAAATATCGATGAACTCTTGGAAACGGTCCTTCTTGTGGCTGAAATCCAAGAACTCAAGGCAGATCCAACTGTTCGTGCCATCGGTACCGTTATCGAAGCGCGCTTGGATAAAGGAAAAGGTGCGGTTGCAACCCTTTTGGTTCAACAAGGTACTTTGAACGTCCAAGACCCAATCGTTGTCGGAAATACCTTTGGACGTGTTCGTGCCATGACAAACGATCTTGGACGCCGCGTGAAAGTGGCTGGACCATCTACTCCAGTTTCAATTACTGGTTTGAACGAAGCACCAATGGCGGGTGACCACTTTGCGGTTTATGAAGATGAAAAATCTGCGCGTGCAGCCGGTGAAGAACGTGCCAAACGTGCTCTGATGAAACAACGTCAAGCGACCAACCGTGTCAGCCTTGAAAATCTCTTTGATACCTTGAAGGCTGGTGAAGTGAAATCTGTTAATGTCATTATCAAGGCTGATGTACAAGGTTCGGTTGAAGCTCTTGCTGCTTCTCTTCAAAAGATTGAAGTAGAAGGTGTCAAGGTTACCATCGTTCACTCAGCAGTTGGTGCCATCAACGAATCAGACGTGACCCTTGCGGAAGCTTCAAATGCCTTCATCATTGGATTTAACGTTCGCCCTACGCCACAAGCGCGTCAACAAGCTGAGGCTGATGAGGTAGAAATCCGTCTTCACTCAATCATCTACAAAGTGATTGAAGAAATGGAAGATGCCATGAAGGGAATGTTGGATCCTGAGTTTGAAGAGAAAATTATCGGGGAAGCGGTTATTCGTGAAACCTTTAAAGTCTCTAAAGTGGGTACCATCGGTGGATTTATGGTCCTCAGTGGTAAGGTCACTCGTGATTCCAAGGTTCGTGTCATTCGTGACGGTGTCGTGATCTACGACGGAGCTCTTGCAAGCTTGAAACACTTCAAAGATGATGTCAAAGAGATCACAAATGGTCGTGAAGGTGGATTGATGATTGAAGGCTACAATGATATCAAGACAGATGATACTATCGAAGCCTATATCATGGAAGAAATTAAAAAATAAGCAAGCTGACTAGGAAAAAAGAGGGGGGGCCTCTGATTTCCTAGTTTTTAAACACAGAGCAGAAAGGAGTTCCTATGGCAAGTCATTTTCGGACAGACCGAGTAGGGATGGAAATCAAGCGTGAAGTCAACGAGATTTTACAAAAGAAAGTCCGTGACCCGCGTGTTCAAGGTGTCACCATTACGGATGTTCAAATGCTAGGTGATTTGTCTATGGCCAAAGTGTATTATTCAATTATGAGTGATTTGGCTTCAGACAATCAAAAGGCTCAGACAGGCCTTGAAAAAGCAACAGGAACCATCAAGCGTGAATTAGGTCGGAATCTGAAATTGTACAAGATTCCAGATCTTACTTTTGTGAAAGACGAATCCATCGAATACGGGAATAAGATCGATGAGATGTTGCGCAATTTGAACAAAGACTAGAGAGGTTGGAAATTTTCCACGCCCAGATTGAAAGACAAAGTCTTCTTAGAAACTTTCCTTAGGTGAGTACGGACGTCAGCGAACTTCTTCGAAGTTCCATGACTAATTATTGAGCCTAAGGTCTCAATAATTCCGAGTACCTGAAACTATTAAGTTTCAGGTACTTTTCTCACGACGAAAAGTTTCAGTAGATGATTGAATCACTCTAACGAGTAACATTTCTTTTTATAGAATTTATTAGATTTATAAAAAAGAATAGTTTGTCTACAGTCTCGGGTTGGAAATTTCCAACCTCTTTTTTTGGCTCTTAAAACGAGGAAAATAAAACAGAAGGAAAAAACGGTTTCAAAAAATAATAGAAATTTACAGAAATCTCTTGTGTGATTGGAAATTATCCTTTACAATAGGAGAGGAGTTTTATTTCTGATCTCAAATTTGGAGGAATGAACATGTCGATTAACTGGCAGGAAATTGTATTTAACTTTTTGGGAGGCCTGGGGCTCTTTCTCTATAGTATTAAAACCATGGGAGAAGGCTTGCAACAGGCTGCAGGAGATCGACTTCGATACTATATTGATAAATATACGAGTAATCCCTTTCTAGGGGTTCTAGTAGGGATTGGGATGACTGCCTTGATTCAGTCGAGTTCAGGGGTTACAGTGATTACGGTCGGTCTGGTGAGTGCAGGACTTCTAACCCTCCGTCAAGCTATTGGTATTGTTATGGGGGCCAATATTGGAACGACTATTACCTCCTTTATCATTGGTTTTAAATTAGGAGACTACGCTCTTCCCATGCTCTTTATCGGAGCGGTTTGTCTCTTCTTTACCAAAAATCGTTTGGTTAATAATGTTGGACGAATCGTTTTTGGTGTCGGTGGTATCTTCTTTGCCCTCAACTTGATGAGTGGGGCTATGGAACCTCTTAAAGATTTGCAAGTCTTTCGTGACTATATGGTGCAGTTAAGTAAAAGTCCTATCTTGGGTGTCTTTGTTGGATCAGGCTTAACACTTTTGATTCAGGCCTCTTCTGCAACCATTGGTATCTTGCAAAATCTCTATGCTAGTCATTTGATTGACCTGAAAGGAGCCCTCCCAGTTCTCTTTGGTGATAATATCGGAACGACCATTACAGCTATCATTGCTTCCTTGGGAGCTAATATTGCGGCCAAACGTGTGGCAGGTGCCCATGTAGCCTTTAATGTTATCGGAACCATTATCTGTCTTGTCTTCCTTGTTCCGTTTACCTCTTTGATTCAATGGTTTGAAACGACTCTTCATTTATCCCCAGAAATGACCATAGCCTTTGCTCACGGAACCTTTAATATAACCAATACCATCATCCAGTTCCCATTCATTGGAGCTTTGGCATACTTTGTGACCAAGCTGATTCCTGGTGAGGATGAGGTTGTCAAATATGAACCGCTCTACTTGGATGAAAACTTGATCACCCAAGCGCCTTCGATTGCTCTTGGAAATGCGAAAAAAGAGTTGCTTCATTTAGGTGGATATGCAGACAAAGCTTTTAATCTTTCTTATGATTATATTGTTCATCAAAATGAGAAAACAGCTGAAAAGGGTCATAAGACAGAAGAAGCCATCAATACCATTGATGATGATTTGACTCGCTACCTGATTCGTTTGTCAAGTGAAGCCTTGAGTCCGAGAGAAAGTGAAGTTCTCACCAATATCTTGGATTCTTCACGGGATTTGGAGCGGATTGGAGATCACGCGGAAGCCTTGATCAATCTGACCGATTATTTAATTCGTAAGAAAGTGGTCTTTTCAGAAGCGGCCTTGGCTGAATTGGAAGATATTTACAACCAAACCCATCAATTTGTAGAGGATGCCTTAAAAGCTGTTGAGAACAATGATGTGAGTCTTGCAAACCAATTGGTAGCACGTCACGAGGCAATTGAAAAGTTGGAGAAAAGACTTCGGAAAACCCATATTCGTCGTTTGAACCAAGGTGAATGTACACCTCAAGCCGGAGTGAACTTTATTGATATTATTTCTCACTATACACGAGTTGCAGACCATGCCATGAATCTGGCTGAAAAAGTACAAATCGATCAAATTTAAGGAACGTCAAACAGAGTAAGTAGGAAACTTACTCTGTTTTTTGTTGGATTCTATTCAAAAATAGGTCTAGACCATTTACAAATGGAAGTGAAAGCGTTATAATATGTATGAATATAAATGGAACACAGTTCCTACAATGGAAAGGACGATTTTATGTCTACATATATTAAAGCAGATCAATTTTATTACCCACATGGGGTTCGCCGCGGAGGCTATTTGGAACTCGTTGATGGCAAGTTTGGAAAACATGTGGAAAGCTTGCCAGAAGGTGCGGATGTGCTGGATTATTCTGGTTACAGCATTGCGCCTGGCCTCGTAGATACCCATATTCACGGATTTGGTGGGGTAGATGTGATGGATAACAATATCGAAGGCACTCTCCATACCATGAGTGAAGGTCTCTTGAGTACAGGGGTTACGAGTTTTTTGCCTACGACCTTGACTTCCTCTTACGAACAACTTTTGGCAGTAACGGAAAATATCGGTGCACGATACAAAGAAGCAACAGGAGCCAAGATTCGCGGGATTTATTTTGAAGGACCTTATTTTACAGAAAAATACAAGGGAGCTCAAAACCCATCTTATATGAAGGATCCAAGTATGGAAGAATTCCGGGCTTGGCAAAAAGCTGCCAATGGTCTGTTGAATAAGATTGCCCTTGCTCCCGAGCGTGAAGGGGTAGAAGACTTTGTTCGGACCATTACAGGAGAAGGGGTGACTGTCGCTTTGGGACACTCCAATGCTACTTTTGAAGAAGCTAAAAAAGCGGTTGATGCAGGTGCGAGTGTCTGGGTGCATGCCTACAATGGTATGCGTGGTTTGACGCACCGTGAACTCGGTATGGTTGGTGCCATGTATGAGTTGCCTCATACTACAGCAGAGTTGATTTGTGATGGCCATCACGTTGATCCTCTAGCGTGTGATATCCTGATGAAACAAAAAGGGAAAGAAAATGTTGCCTTGATTACGGACTGTATGACAGCCGGGGGCTTAGAAGATGGGGACTACATGCTTGGGGAATTCCCAGTTGTGGTCGCTGAAGGGACTGCTCGCTTGAAATCAACTGGTAATCTAGCTGGCTCAATCTTGAAATTGAAAGATGGATTAAAAAATGTTGTAGAGTGGGGGATTGCTAACCCTCACGAAGCAGTGATGATGGCCAGCCTCAATCCGGCAAAATCAGTTCATATTGATGATGTTTGTGGTCAAATCCGTGAAGGATATGATGCGGACTTCATCGTGCTTGATCAAAATTTGGATCTGGTTGCGACCTATCTCGATGGGGTCAAACGTTACCAGGCGACGAATTAGATTCAAGAATCGAAGATAGAATACTTCCTCTCTAGGTCATACCTAGAGAGGTTTTTGTTTACCAATGGTAGTGCAATTTTGTGAATGCTGTCTTTTCATGCTATAATGGGAATTGAAATGTGAGGTAGCTTATGAAGGCAATTGATATACGTTTTTTATTGATGGGAATTTTTTTCTTGCTCTATGGGATTGTAAGAAAAAATATCTTTATTGTGATTGTTGGTGGGGCATTTTTACTCTATAGTTTTTATAGCAAGAAGATGGAGCCAACCAAGAAGAATATTTTTAAGCCAGAGCTCAAGCTTCGAGGGCCTAAGAAACCGAAATCGAAGAAAGGAAAGAAAAAATGAATCATTATCGTTTAAATAATGGGGTGGAGATTCCTGTATTGGGATTTGGGACGTGGAAAGCAGCGGATGGAGAAGAAGCCTATCAAGCTGTCTTAGCTGCTTTAAAAGCAGGTTACCGCCATATCGATACAGCTGCGATTTATCAGAATGAAGAGAGTGTGGGTCGGGCCATTAAAGACAGTGGTCTTGCGCGCGAAGACCTGTTTATTACCACCAAACTTTGGAATACTCATCACACCTATGAAGACGCTCAAGCTGCTTTGGAAGAGTCTCTTGAGAAACTAGGCTTGGACTATGTAGATCTTTATTTGATTCATTGGCCAAATCCAAAACCTCTTCGAGAAAATGATGCTTGGAAACAACGAAATGCTGAGGTTTGGCGGGCAATGGAAGATATGCTAGCTGCTGGCAAGGTTCGAGCTATTGGTATTAGCAATTTTCTGCCTCATCATTTGGAAGCCCTCCTTGAAACAGCTCGGGTCATTCCGGCTGTGAACCAAATTCGTCTAGCACCTGGGGTTTACCAAAGCGAAGCCATTGCAGCGAGTCGTAAGCATGGCATTTTACTAGAGGCTTGGGGACCTTTTGGCCAAGGAGAATTGTTCCAAAATGAACAAGTAAAAGAAATGGCTACTAAATATGGAAAGACGGTCGCTCAACTAGCCTTGGCTTGGAGTTTGCAAGAAGGTTTCCTTCCACTGCCAAAATCGATTACACCTGAGCGGATTGCAAGTAATCTAAATTGCTTTGATTTTGAATTGACGGCAGATGATATGGAACTCCTTCGCCATCTTCCGGTTGAAGCAGGTGCACCAGATCCAGACACCAAAGATTTTTAAGAAAGAATATCTATTCATTAATGAAAACCGAGGACAGTTTCGTTCTCGGTTTTTAAAATCCTTTCAATGATTAAATAATTTTAAAACTCCAATAAAAACAGATGTTCTATAATACCTTCCCATACTAATTTACATTTTTCCGAACGAAAATAAATTAACAGTTAGTAACATTCGTGAATATTACATTTGTGTTACATTTTGTTTTTGAATGAATTTTCAGACAATTTTGCGTTATAATAGTTACTATTAAAATATAAGGGGAGTTTCTATGAATAGACAAGAACGTTTTTCATTAAGAAAATACAAATTTGGTGTAGCCTCAGTTTTATTAGGGGCTGTTTTGGTATTTGGATCTGCACAAGCGAGTGCTGAAGAACAAGCAGCCAGCCAAATAAGTGCTGGAACACAGCTTGTAGCCACTACTCAACAGGCACCTGCTAAAGAAGAGCATTCACAAGCAACAGAAGCAAATACAGCAGTTGCTAGTGAGAAAGTAGAAGTTGCAAAAGAAGCAACAGTTGCTGCAAAGACAACGAATGCAACAGAAGCAGCTCTTGTTGAAAAAACAGAAGCTCCGAAAGAGGCAGCTACTGTTCCAGAAACAAAACCGGAAGTAGCGGAAAAACCTGTAGAAAAAGCAACAGCAGTGGCTACTGCGACAAGTTCAGAAACAACGAATCGCCATGAGGCAGCTGAAAAACCTCAAAGCATCGAAAGTGACGAAATTATTACTGTTCCCCAAACCTGGAAGCAAGGTTATAAAGGGGAAGGGATGGTTGTCGCCGTCATCGACTCTGGTTTGGATGTGAACCACGAGGTTCTTCGGATTACCGATCCTTCAAAAGCTAAGTTTAAAAACCAAGGAGAAATCGAAGCTGCTAAGAAAGCAGCAGGAATTGATTATGGTAAATGGTACAACGACAAGGTTGTCTATGCCTATGACTACTTTGATGGTACCGACAATATCAAAGAGGCCGAAAGAGATTCTCATGGGATGCACGTTACAGGGATTGCAACAGGGAATCCTGATAAAGCAGCAGGAAACGGAGAAAAGATCTATGGTGTAGCACCAGAAGCGCAAGTTATGTTTATGCGTGTCTTCTCAGATCGCCAAAAAACAACGGGATCTGCTCTTTATGTAAAAGCAATTGATGATGCTGTAGCTCTTGGTGCAGATACTATCAACATGAGTCTTGGTTCTACGACTGGTTCTACGGTCAATGCGGATTCAGATATTGTGGATGCCATTAAACGGGCGCGCGCTAAAGGCGTATCTGTCTTAATTTCTGCAGGAAATAGCAATAGCTTTGGAAATGGTTACTCAAGACCTTCTGCTGAAAATCCAGATTATGGTTTAGTCGGAAATCCTTCAACAGTAGAGGACTCCATCTCTGTTGCTTCTATCAATAATAATGTTATTACGACAGAAGTGTTTGAAGTCAAAGGCCTTGAAGGCAATGCGGAAGCGGATAACGGTAAGTTTGATTACAGTAAATCTGCTGCAGACGCTGATTTTGAAAAAGGCAAAGAGTACGAATATGTGTCAGTTGGTCTTGGAAAAGAAGATGATTTCAAAGATCTGGATCTTACCGGTAAATTAGCCTTAATCCAACGCGGGGAAATTCCATTCTCAGAAAAGATTGCGAATGCCTTCCATCATGGTGCAGCAGGGGCCTTGGTCTACAATAATGTGGAAGGATCGAACCTTGGAATGGCAATTGAAGGAGATGCGAAAAAGATCCCATCTGTCTTTATTTCAAAACGTTATGGGGAAGCTCTTAAGGCAGGTTCCTACAAAATTGTCTTTAACAATACTATGGCCAACCGTCCATCTCCAGAGGCAGATCAATTGTCTGATTTCTCAAGTTGGGGAGTAACAACAGATGGTCAGTTGAAACCAGATGTCACAGCACCTGGTGGAAATATCTTTTCTTCTTTGAATGATAATACCTACGGAGATATGAGTGGTACAAGTATGGCCTCTCCTCATGTAGCAGGTGTGGCAGCCTTGGTCAAAGAATACCTTGTGAAGAACCACCCAGAATTGACTCCAGAACAAGTTTCTGCAACTGTGAAAGCCTTGATTATGTCTACGGCTAAACCACATGTTAACAAAGAAACCGGTGTCTATACGTCTCCACGCCAACAAGGAGCAGGGGTTGTAGACACAGCCGCAGCCGTTTCAACAGACTTGTATGTGACTGGTGAAAACAACTATCCAAGCGTTACTCTTGGTAATGTTGGAGATAGCTTTACCTTTGATGTCACAGTCCACAATATTTCAGATACCGATCGTACCTTGAAAATGTTGGTGAATACTGACACAGATGAAGTGAAGGATGGTAAATTTACCCTACGTCCACGTAAATTAACAGAAACTGCTTGGCCTGAAGTAACCGTGAAAGCACATAGTTCTGAAACAGTTACAGTGAAAGTCGACACAAGTAAATTCACAGAAGAATTGAGCAAAGAAATGCCGAACGGCTATTTCCTTGAAGGATTTGTTCGCTTTGTTGATCCGGCTGATGATGGAGATGTGGTCAGCTTGCCATTTATGGGCTTCAAGGGAGAATTCCAAAACCTTCCCGCTGTTGAAAAGCCAGTCTATGATTTGGTTCGCGAAGGAAAAGATGGATTCTACTACCATATTCCAAAAGATTTGAATATCTCTTCTAGTGCGAATGTTTCTGCGCTCGTCACTCAGCAAAATGACTTCCTTCTCACTCAAGGAAAACGAGATGGTCGTCGGATTACAGTCCTTGGTATTGACGAAAATGCAGAAGGAACTCACACCCTTCAACTAGATGAAAACGGAAATGTTCGCATTGCCATTTCACCAAATGAAGATGGAAATAAAGATTTCGTCGAATACAAGACAGTTGCCCTTAGAAACATTGAAAACCTTCGTGCAACTGTTTATGCAGCAAGTGATACGGAACATAAAAATCCATTGTGGGAAGGAACTCCATCTGACCATCGTAAGAACTTCTTCAACGGTGACCAAAAGAACCCACGCAGCTACACATTAGATAATACTGCTTGGAATGGTATTGATGCGAATGGGAATGCAGTAGCAGATGGTCTATATGATTATGTCATCCGTTACACCCCAATGGTTCCTGGAGCTGAGGAGCAATCAACGACCTTCAAGGTTCGGGTTGATACTCAAAAACCAGTGATCACATCTGGCTATATTCGCTTTAAAGACGGAGCACAACAGTTTGTAGCACGTAAAGCCAAAGATGTTGGCGATGGTGGTATCTTAACTGAAAAACTCGTCTATGTGACTCCATTTGATGATCAGGGGACAATGGTCCAAACCAGTGAAGATAAGAATGGTACTCGTGCGCTTGAAAATTACCATGTGATCAAGGCCAATGCAGATGGTAGCTTCGATCTTCCTGAAAACATCGATAAGAAGAATATCTACTACTACGTAGAGGACTTTGCGGGGAATGTAGACTATGTTTCACTAGCTGATTTAGTTCGGGATCAAAATAGTGGTCGGGTTCAAATTTCTGTTCGTGATGCTAAAACGAACAAAGATTTGGATACTATGTATGTTTACCGAATCAAAGATAGCAATGGTCAATATGTATCAGTTGACAAGACAAAAGATATTAACTTCTTGAACTTTGGTCATTACACTGCAGAAATCTTTACTTATGATCGTACAGAAGTGAAATTTGTCAGCAGCTTGACGCAAGAATTTGATTTAACAGAAGATAATAGTTTCCAAACGATCGCTTTTCTTGCCAATACTTTAGAATATGCACCAGTTAGCATCAGCTTTGATCAACCGGTTTCAAAAGCAGCTACGATCGTATTGAAAGGGGCAGATGGTGGAAACTTTGTCTTGCCTGCTGAAAAATATGGAAAGAATGGCTTTGGGAAATCTGTCGCAACTGGTCAATATACCTTGGTCGCAACCCTTCCTACAGGTTATGAACTAGCTGAGGAAGCACCAGTGATCTCAGTTGTCGCAGGGCGCAATAACAATTATCGTATTGGAGTGATCTCAAAAGTGGATCTCTTGGCTGCTTTGAACAACCAAGCAGTTGTTACAAAGACAGCTCAATACTTCAATGCGAGTGCGGATAAGAAAGAAGCTTATGATCAAGCCTTGCAAGCTGCCCAAGCAGCCTTGACCAACAAGGTCAGTCAAGAGCAAGTCAACCAAGCAATAGCTAGTCTTGAAGCTGCTAGCCAAGCTTTGGATGGGAAAGATTCAAACGTTGCGGCTTTGAAAGAAGCCATGCAAGCTTATGATGCTACGACTAAAACGGGTCGTTATGCCAATGCCAAAGAAAAAGTACGTCGCGACTACGATCGTGCTTTCCAAACAGTTGCCTTGCTTGCAGTTGATCCAACTGTGAAACAAGAACAAATCAATCAAGCACTTGCTGAGCTTAGCCGTGCGGAAGGAAAATTAAACGGGAAAGCAACTGATTTTTCAAGCCTTGAAAAATACATCAAGGAAGAATTGAAGTTCCAAGAAAAGAATGCGAAATTCATCTATGCTGGAAATGAAGAAAAAGAAGCTTACCTAGCAGCCTTCAAGGATGCACAAACCATCCTTTCAAATCCAGGAGCAAGCCAACAAGATGTGAAAGATGCTTTGACAGCCTTGAAGAATGCCAAGAAAAAACTTCATGGTAAAAAACCAAAAGCTGCGAGACGTCCATAAGAAAAACAACCTTGTTTGTTAGCCTAAAATCCGTATGAAACGATTGTTTCATGCGGATTTTAATTTACAAGTCACTAAAAATCTGCTATAATACTAGTCAAGAAAGAAGGGCTTACGGCGTTTTTCTAGCGAGCTTGGGATAGTGAGAGCCAAGTAGAGCAAAGTAAGCAAGTGGCGCTTTCTCTCAGTAAAAAGCTGAGTAAAGTAAAATAAAATGAAGTAATAAATTAGGGTGGAACCGCGTTTCTGACGCCCCTAGGTCATAGACTTAGGAGCAGAGACACGGTTCTTTTTGTATCCTAAGTCACAAGAAACTTTATGAATAAGGAGTAAAACATGTCTAAAAAATTGACTTTCCAGGAAATCATCCTTACTTTGCAACAATACTGGAATGACCAGGGTTGTATGCTCATGCAGGCTTATGATAACGAGAAGGGTGCGGGGACAATGAGTCCATATACCTTCCTTCGTGCCATTGGTCCTGAGCCATGGAATGCGGCTTATGTAGAACCATCACGTCGTCCAGCGGATGGTCGTTACGGGGAAAACCCAAACCGTCTATACCAACACCACCAATTCCAAGTGGTGATGAAACCATCACCATCAAACATCCAAGAACTCTACCTTGAGTCATTGGAAAAATTGGGGATCAATCCATTGGAACACGATATCCGCTTTGTTGAAGACAACTGGGAAAACCCATCAACTGGTTCAGCTGGTCTTGGTTGGGAAGTTTGGTTGGACGGTATGGAAATCACTCAGTTCACCTACTTCCAACAAGTGGGTGGGTTGGCAACTGGTCCGGTAACTTCTGAGGTCACTTACGGATTGGAACGTTTGGCTTCTTACATCCAAGAAGTAGATTCTGTTTACGACATCGAGTGGGCTCCAGGCGTTAAATACGGAGAAATCTTCCTTCAACCAGAATACGAGCACTCAAAATACAGCTTTGAAGTTTCTGACCAAGATATGCTTCTTGAAAACTTCGAAAAATTTGAAAAAGAAGCAGGGCGTGCTTTGGAATTAGGCCTTGTTCACCCAGCCTATGACTACGTTTTGAAATGTTCACACACCTTCAACTTGCTTGACGCGCGTGGAGCAGTATCCGTTACAGAACGTGCCGGCTACATTGCCCGCATCCGTAACTTGGCCCGTGTCGTAGCCAAAACCTTCGTCGCAGAACGCAAGAAACTTGGTTACCCACTTCTTGACGAAGCAACACGCGCCAAACTCCTAGCAGAAGAGGAAGAGTAAAGAGAGCGTATTAGATGGGATTGGATGATAGAGCAATCCTACAGAACCAGTTGCCGCAGTGATAAAGGTATCGTTAGAGAAACTAACGATACCAGGCAAAATTGGAGACCTTAGGCTCCAATTTTAGCAATGAAACGACGAAGTCGGTTGCTTGCGTGCCAATCACATAAGGCAAACTGGAAAAAAAGATATTTTTCGGAGAAAAAACATGACAAAAAACTTATTAGTAGAACTTGGACTTGAAGAGTTGCCAGCCTACGTTGTCACACCAAGTGAAAAACAACTGGGTGAGAAAATGGTAGCCTTCTTGGATGACAACCGTCTTTCATACGAAAGCATTCAAACCTTCTCAACACCACGTCGTTTGGCAGTCCGTGTTATTGGTTTAGCTGACCAACAATCGGATTTGACTGAAGATTTTAAAGGACCTTCTAAGAAAATCGCCTTGGATGCAGATGGAAACTTCTCAAAAGCGGCTCAAGGATTCGTCCGTGGAAAAGGCTTGACGGTTGATGATATCGAATTCCGTGAAGTCAAAGGGGAAGAGTACGTTTATGTTACGAAGCACGAAGCTGGAAAACCAGCTAAAGAAGTCTTGGCTGGCGTTCCAGAGGTGCTTGCTTCATTGACCTTCCCTGTTAGCATGCACTGGGCTAACAACACCTTTGAATACATTCGCCCAGTTCATACCTTGATCGTTCTTTTGGGTGATGAAGCGCTCGACCTTGATTTCTTGGATATCCACTCAGGTCGTGTGAGCCGTGGGCACCGTTTCCTCGGGCACGAAGTGGAAATTACCAATGCGGATTCTTATGAAGAAGACCTTCGTACCGTTTATGTGATTGCGGATAGCAAAGAACGTGAAAACATGATTCGTGAGCAAATCAAGGCTATCGAGGCAGATCAAGGTGTTCAGGTTCAAATCGAAGAAGGACTTTTGAATGAAGTTTTGAACTTGGTCGAATACCCAACTGCCTTTATGGGAAGTTTTGACACCAAATATTTGGACGTTCCAGAAGAAGTTTTGGTGACCTCAATGGAAACGCACCAACGGTATTTTGTTGTACGTGACCTTGATGGTAAGCTCAAACCAAACTTCATCTCAGTTCGTAATGGTAACGCTGAGCACTTGGAAAATGTCGTTCGAGGAAATGAAAAAGTTTTGGTGGCACGTCTTGAAGATGGTGAATTCTTCTGGCGTGAAGACCAAAAACTCAAGATTGAAGATCTCGTTGCTAAATTGGCTCATGTGACCTTCCATGAAAAAATTGGTTCTCTCTCTGAACACATGGCCCGTGCTGGTGTTATTGCAGCGTCACTAGCTGAGCAAGCTGGTTTGACTGCAGAAGAAAAGGCAGCCGTAGCTCGTGCAGCTGAAATCTATAAATTTGACCTCTTGACGGGTATGGTTGGAGAGTTCGATGAATTGCAAGGAATCATGGGTGAAAAATATGCCCTTCTCGCTGGTGAAGATGCAGCAGTAGCGACAGCTATCCGTGAGCACTACCTTCCTGATTCAGCAGACGGAGCCCTTCCTGAAACTAAGGTTGGTGCTATCCTTGCCCTTGCGGATAAATTGGATACCCTTCTTTCCTTCTTCTCAGTTGGCTTGATTCCATCAGGTTCCAATGACCCATATGCGCTTCGCCGTGCAACACAAGGGATTGTTCGGATCTTGGATGCCTTTGGTTGGCACATCCCGATGGATGAGTTGATTGACAGCCTTTATGGACTTTCATTTGATAGCCTTTCTTATGACAATCAAGCAGAAGTGCTCAACTTCATCAAGGCGCGTGTGGACAAGATGATGGGATGCACACCAAAAGATATCAAAGAAGCTGTTCTTGCTGGTTCAAACTTTGTCGTGGCTGATATGCTGGAAGCAGCTGAAGCTCTTTCAGAAGCTGCGAAGACGGATGGTTATAAGTCGGCTGTTGAGTCCCTCTCTCGTGCCTTCAACTTGGCAGAAAAAGCAGATGCTTCAGTAGCAGTCGATGCCAGTCTCTTTGAAAACGATCAAGAAAAAGCCCTTGCTAAAGCAATTGAAGATCTTGAATTGACTGGTTCAGCTAGCGACAAATTGGCTCAACTCTTTGCTCTTAGCCCAGTCATTGATGCTTTCTTTGACAATACTATGGTTATGGCAGAAGATGAGGCTGTTAAAAACAACCGTTTGGCCCTTCTTGCAGGTCTTGTAGCGAAAGCCAACGCTGTTGCAGCCTTCAACCAATTGAACACAAAATAATTACTGATAACAGGTAGAAAGTAGGTCTTATTATGACACCTGAAAAAATCGCTCGAATCAATGAGCTTGCTAAAAAGAAAAAAACAGAAGGTTTGACTCCTGAAGAAGCAGTGGAACAAGCAAAACTTCGTGAAGAATACATTGAAGGTTATCGTCGTTCGGTTCGTCACCACATCGAAGGGATCAAAATTGTGGATGAAGAAGGTAACGATGTAACACCTGAGAAACTACGCCAAGTGCAACGTGAAAAAGGTTTGCATGGCCGTAGCCTCGATGACCCTAATTCATAAGCAAAAGAGTGCTGGAAGAGACTCCAGCACTCTTTTGTATCTATAAAATTCAGAATATTCTGGACTAGATTGACCAATTTTTAAAAACATGGTATAGTAGATTGTATGAAAAATTGAAGTATACTTTTCTGAAAATGTACAGAAAAAGAATTGGAGTAATCATATGTCAAAAAAACATCATCCTAGTCAAGAAACCGAAAATGGGATGGTTCGTGGTCTGCAAAATCGGCATGTTCAGCTGATCGCTATTGCAGGAACCATCGGGACAGGACTCTTTCTTGGAGCCGGTCGTTCCCTTTCTTTGACAGGTCCCTCTATTATTTTAGTCTATATGCTGACTGGCGCCTTCATGTACTTGATGATGCGGGCAATCGGAGAGATGCTTTATATGGACCCTGATCAACACACCTTTATCAACTTTATCACCAAGTATCTAGGAAAAGGTTGGGGTTATTTTTCAGGATGGTCCTATTGGGTCTCCTTGGTATTTTTGGGAATGGCAGAGATAACGGCTGTTTCCAACTATGTCCAACTTTGGTTTCCAAATTGGCCAGCCTGGCAGATTCAAATTGTCTTTTTAGTGCTCTTGAGTTGTGTAAACTTGATCGCTGTGAAGGTTTTTGGAGAGGTTGAATTCTGGTTTGGAATGATCAAGATTGTCACGATTTTAGCCTTGATCGTAACAGGGATCTTTATGGTGATGACGAATTTTGAAACACCAGCTGGGCACGCTAGCTTAACCAATATTACCAATGGTTTTCAAATGTTTCCAAATGGTTGGGTCAAGTTCGTCATGGCCTTCCAAATGGTCTTCTTTGCTTATCAAGCAATCGAGTTTGTTGGAATTACTACTTCTGAAACCGCTAATCCCCGCCAGGTATTGCCAAAAGCTATTAAAGAAATTCCAATCCGAATTGTAATTTTTTATGTAGGGGCTTTGTTAGCGATTATGGCTATTTTCCCTTGGCAACAGCTTCCTGTCAATAAGTCACCGTTTGTAACGGTCTTTCAGATGGTAGGCATCAAGTGGGCAGCAGGATTGATTAATTTTGTTGTACTGACAGCTGCGGCATCTTCCTTGAATTCCACCCTCTATTCAACAGGGCGTCACTTGTACCAGATTGCAAAAGAAACACCAAACAGTAAAGTGATGAATCGTTTGAAACTGAATAGCTTATCTCGTATGGGGATTCCAAGTCGCGCGATTATTTTTTCTGCGATTGTGGTTGCTGTTTCAGCCTTTATCAATGTCTTGCCAGGTGTCTCAGATGCCTTTGCCTTGATTACGGCATCTTCTTCTGGTGTCTACATTGCTATTTACATTTTGACCATGCTTGCCCATCTTAAGTACCGTAAATCGAAAGAATTTATGCCAGATGGTTTTATCATGCCAGCCTATAAAGTGTTGAATCCATTGACCATCGTTTTCTTCCTCTTTGTATTCGTTTGTCTCTTCTTGCAAGAATCAACATACATTGGAGCGATTGGAGCAACCATCTGGATCATTCTTTTTGGGATTTACAGCAATTGGAAACATAGTAAATAAACCGCAAGAGAGTGGGACAGAAATCGGTAATTCGTTAGAATTCGATTTCGTCGTCCCACCTCC
>JAQCUL010000022.1:0-33850 GCA_027685415.1 Streptococcaceae bacterium AF13-5-6.0 | reverse complement strand
CGTTTGTTTGATTCGTTTTCTATGGTCTCCTCTTCCTCTATAGGATCAATTGTTTCAAGCGGTGGTTTATATTTTTCAAATACTGAGAATTCTTCTCCTTCAAACTCCATAATCGGAATGTTAGAGTAGGCATCGTAGAAGGAAAAGCCTTGATCAAGCGGTACATAAGGAGAGAAAAACTCACCAGCCAGCTCCCCATTATTTGCGATATAGCCCCGTCCTTTGACCTTGACTCCATTAATTTCATCTAGCTTTTTAAACTCTTTGGTTTTATTAGCATCTCCAAACATCATGTCATATCCTGTTGATTCTAAATGACCGACGGAGAGACGCTTCATAAAGTTATCCCGAAGAGCTGTTTTAATAAATTCACCATCGGGCCGTTGCATAGCAAAGATGATAAAGACTCCAGCTTGACGCCCTTCAAGAACTAATTGTGAGAGATATTCCATGAGTTCTGACTGTTGGCTATAGTCACGGTCAATCTTGGCCATGAGAGCTGCCCACTCGTCCACAAGAATGAATTTTGGTTTCATATCATAGTGAGTGAAGTTCTTCCCAGCTTGAAATTTTGGCGAAGTAGACATACGTTCATAGCGTTTTTCCATGAACTCTACATTCTCTTTAAAACAGTTGATGATATCTTCCTTACTGGTGTAGACTCGACCATGAAAGACTGGAATTTTCTTTAATCCAGAAAGGTCCGAATTCTTTGGATCACAGATATCAACAAAGCCGATTTTAGCTAGGGCGTAGATAATAGTCATGAGAACAACGGTTTTTCCTCCACCAGTTCCACCACCGATAAGAAGATGAGGCTCTTCGATATAATCCCAAGATACATCTTTCATGAGCTGGAGTTTTGAGCCTTTGACTTTTACTTCATCGATGGTGATTCTGCTATCAATTCGGTTAATAGCAATTTCATATTTGATAAAGCGACTATCAAAGGTTTTATTGCGAAAGTCCCCGTTAAACATGACTTCAAGCGTGGCCCCAAGATTTAGAAAACGATCTTGGAACTTATTACCCTCTAGAATGAAACTCACTTCAATCTTGTAGCGAGACTGCTTGATATACACTTGAGGCAAGGTGATTTTTTCAATGATCTTGTTCTCACGCTTGACCTTTTTAACGAGATAGAGGTTATTCTCTAGCAGAAAGCGAGAGAGTATTCGAAGACTATTGAGCTTTTGAAAGAAGAGCATCTTCCTGTAGCAAATCCGATTAATAAACCAAGATAGAATTAAAGAAAAAAGTAACCCAGCTCCTAGAAAATAGCCTTGAGGTAAGGGATGAACTTTTAATTCTTCTAAATGTAAGTAGCTGTAGTAACTAATAGCCAATAAAAATGGAAACCACCAGATAAACCATGTGATTCCCTTTAGTTTACGATGAAAAGCGTGAACTCTTTTCCCGCGATAGGTAAAGAGTTTCATGGTGCATCACCTCCTAGTTGTCCTTCTTATTTTCTACAGGTTTGTTTTCTTTAGTTGGTGTACCTCCAGCTTTTTTCTTGATTTTAGAAGCAAAGAGCTTATAGATATCATTACGATTGACGTGGGTATGTGTGATAACAATATCTTCTAGTTCAACTTCTTCTCGGTATTTAATGCCCAAGTCTTCAATTTCAGACTCTGACATATCTGCGATAGTGAAAAAGAGTGTTTCGTGCTGGACAGAAGAATGAATTCCTACGACAATTCCACGGATCTCTCCAGTATTAACTTGGACAAATGATCCATCAGGATTACGTTGTGAGCGATCCACTTCAAAGATGATATCAGGGCCTTCAATGCCTCGGAAAGTCAGTTTCCCAAGGACAGCTGGGACATCTAGCCCATCTGTAATGACACGATAAGTCTTGTCAGCAATTTGTAGTTTTTCTCCGTAGTTTAATCCAATTTTAGCCATGTGATTTTCTCCTTTAATTTCTTATTTTTTAAGAACCAATTTTTCCGCAAAGACATTAAGATAAGGTGCAACAGTATTGCCATTTAATGCAGTGTCTGGGAAAAAGATTGGGTTAACTGCTTCTACTAGAGAATCTTCTGGAAAGACTGTTGTAGAAGCTGGTGTGATGACATGAAAGGCACCGTGCTCTGCGCTGTTTAGAATGTGACGTTGGTATTTGCCTTCTTTTCCAAAAATAAATTTGGGAGCATTTCCTAAACGTTCGTAGTAAGCTGGGCCAATAAATTCTGGTTTCATTTTAAGTGTTTCTGAGATCATAAGATTTTCCTTTCTGAGTGTAAAATAAAAAGAGTTAAGCTAGTTGCTTCACTCTTGAGTAATAGTGATTAAAAATTTTGCGTTTATACATGCGACTATAGAGATCAATATCTCCATAAGCAAATCCTGTTTCTTTTGCCTTAGAAACCAAATGATCTATATCTACCAGGGCTTGACTATATAGTTTAGCTAGTAGACTTTCTGAACTATCAAACATCTCATAAGTAAAGAGATAGTTTTCATAGAGTCGCTTACATTGTAATGCGAAAAAAGTTTGTCATATCATTCTCCTTTATTGTAAAAGTAAAAAGCTACTAAGTGAAAAAAGGAAAGAACTTAGTAGCTTGAGAGTAGGTCTATCTTATTAGATAGACAGCAGTAAAGAAAAGTTATTTGGTTGGAAAGATCCCTCTTTCCACGGTGGCAACGTTTAGCAAGGTGCTTTGCGTCAATTACCATCGCTTTCCCAGCCAATCTCTTCAGGTAGTCATGATCATACCCAAGGGATTCTCTTACGCCCTTTGGCGAAGCCAGTTCACTTTACTATTCGGAAAAGTGCGAAAGTCCGAAATGCGTGGAAGCCCACAAGAATTGATTCTTGTTTTTTATCTTCACTTCAACCATAAAACGGACTTGACTTTTCTTATCAAAACATTTACAATAAAGGTACGAAGTTTATGTGTAGTTCTGATGATCAGTCCTCTGGTTGTCAGACGCACTTTTTATTTAATTGTCAATGATCTAAACCTTCTAAAATAAGGTTATTATTTTTAGAAGATATATACTCTTTCGAATATATTTATATTATATACTCGTTTGAGTATATTGTCAAGAGATTATTGCAAAATATTTTAAAATTTTTTGAGGAATTAGAAATGGGATTTCCAGAACGATTAAAAGAACTCCGTTTGAAAAAAGGATTGACACAAAAGGAAATTGCGGAAGAATTTGGTATCAAGCAACCTAATTATCAGCAATGGGAAAGTGGAAAAAGAAAACCATCGTCTAAAACTTTAGAGAAATTTGCGAATTTCTTTGGAGTTACGATGGACTACCTTGCGGGAAATGATGAAGAGTTAGATAATGTTGAACTGCTTTTTCGTATGAATTCAAAAGGTTTAACTGAGGAAGAAAAAGAAATCTTCAAAAAAGAGTTGATTGAGTTTATGGAAGAACGCAAGAAGGCGTTTGGGAAAGATATAGATCAATAAAGAAAATGCAATATGGAAAGTTTTGATCTAAGGACTTTTTCTTCAATCTGAAGAGGCTGGGACAAAAGTCCTAGCCTCTTAATTGTTTTTGGATTGTCGAGCAAGACGCAGTGGTTGAGTGGACTCTACCACACTGATTTCATCAGCTTTTACAGCCCTACTCAACTTTGCGGAGGTAGGACGAAGAAATCGAATTCTAACGAATTACCAATTTGTGTCCCGCTCTCTTATTTGTTATAGTCAAAGCGAATGACTTGCTCCGTTGCGTCTACATACGCGTGGACTCCAAAGGGAACAATTGCTCTTGGTGTGGCATGACCAACGTTTAGATTATAGACAATCGGGGTATTGCTGTCAATGATATCCAATAGTGCCTCTTTATAGTCGTTATAGAAAGTTTCATCCATAGGTTTTCCGACCAAGAGTCCACTGATGACTTCAAATATCCCAGTTTCTTTTAAAGCCTGCAACATTTTTTTGAAATCATCAGGTTCAGGCTTTTCTTCACTTGTTTCTAGCAATAGAATCTTTCCTTTCCAGTCGGATAAGTCAGGGAAGAGTCTGTACTTTTGGCAGAGCTCTGTACTGTCTACATATCGAGAGTTGTCAAAGATATCGTAGAGGGATTCGAGGCAACCACCGAGGATTTTTCCCTCGAACTGGGCAGTTCCTTGTAACAAGTCAAAACCTGTATTTGCATGGCTGACACGAGGTATTCCCAAAGCTTTGGGACTGAAGTCAGTTCTTTCCTCATACCAAACGTCACTAGGTCGAATTTCCGAGATTCTTCCCGTCTCAATCAATTCTTTGAAGTAGTGGAGGCTGTATGGCAACATTTCTTTGTCTAACTCACAAATGTCTGCTAAAAAGGATTGACCATAAAAAGTCTTGATTCCTAGTTTATGCAACATGAGGTGGTTCATAGTTGTATCCGAGAAGCCAAGAAAAATTTTTTGTTTGATAACCTTTTGTAGTTGGTCATTTTCAAAAAGATAAGGCAATAAACGATAGGTATCGTCTCCACCGATGGCGCATAAGATCATGTCGATGCTTTCATCAGAAAATGCCTGCATCAAATCCTCCGCACGAGCTTCAGGATGTTCTTTGATAAAGTCTAAGCCTTTTAGCGAATGGGGTAAAAAGATAGGATTGAGTCCGAGGCCCTTGAGACGTTGGACACCCAAGTCCATTTCGTGTTTGACAAAGTCTTCTCCGATAATCCCACTAGATAAACTTATAATACCAATAGTAGAAGTCATATATTATCCTCCTAGAAATAAATTGATACTATTGTATCACAAAAAATGATAGAAAAATATAAGGAATAGAGTAGAGGTACGATTTTATGTCAATAAAGCAATAGAAAAAAACTCTCGAAATATAGACAAGCTCTATCGACAATAGAAAATAGACCTTTTAGAAGTTGGTTACCAAATAGTTAAATCTCTTAGGAATTTTGATGTAACGGTATTTATAAAAGTTTTTTACTTAATACTCTAAAAGAAACAGATTGAAGAAAGTTACCTAAAATGGACTTTTTCTTCACTCTGAAAAGTGGACAATCGTCTACTTTTTTTATATAATTAACTCAACCAAATCGGTTTAGTTTTGTAATTTGTACTTAAAGGAGGTATCATTCTTTGGATGAATTGTATACAAGAATAAGTAAGGCTACAAAGCATGTGTTATACCAGTACATGAAAGATAATGATATTTCATTACTAAATTATAATTTCAATTACTTTTTTCAACATTGTATTCAGAAATATCAGATTCAAGTGATTAGTCACCACTTCTCGAATCACAAGATTGAGGGATTAACTGTTATTGATGAATTAGGTATTAGTTTTTCTTATGAGAAAGATAATCCAATTGTAAAACAGAATTTTACTCTGTGTCATGAACTGGGGCATTTTATACTTAAGCACGAAGGCACTTATTTTGCAGAATCTATTGATAATCAGGAGAACCTACTAGAGCGAGAGGCAAATATTTTCTCTGCTATAGTATTAATGCCTGACATTGTTTTGTTGTCAAAGATTTATTATAGTTGCGACACCTTTCAACACATTCAAAATAGTCTGGATGTTTCAAAGCAGGCATTGTTCTTTCGCCTTTTAGATCTTCTTAGAGAGTATTATCCCGAACAAGAAAGTACCATTAAACAAGCTATCGATGCTTATATTGATGGACAAAATGCTTCTCTACTCCTTTTGTTTCACGGTATCAAAGAACAGATTATAAAGGAGTTCAACAACTATCAGACTTCTCTAATCAATAAGATTGAGCAATCAGTAATCAAAAAAGGCTTTGTGACTAGCCAAGAATATCCAGAGCTTCTAGATCAACACAATTGGAAAACAATAAAGACTTACTGTGACAATTTAAGAGTGTGGCTCGTTTATAACAAAGGAAAATCTATAGCTTATGTTTGGGATAAAAATAGGCTAACGGACAAAGAGGCAAGACAAAAAGCTGAATTGAAACTACTGTTAATGTGAGGTAAGTGATGTATCAACCAGAAAAACTAAAGGCTCGTAGAAAAGAGCTAAAAATGACTCAAAAAGATATTGCGGATCGATTAGGTATTAGTTATCAAGCTTATTCCGCATGGGAGCGTGGAGTAAAACAACCATCCAAAGAAAAAGTAAAGCAGTTAGAGCATATTCTAGATGTCCCAATAGGTTATTTTACAGAGCTTGAATTCGTTCGGCTATATAATGCTCTATCGGATGAAGGAAAAGGTCAAGCACTTAGCTATGTCAGAAACCTAGTTGAAAAAGAAACATGTAAGAACGTTGTTTCAATATCAGCAAAACTATACGAATACCATGTTTACGAAAAAATGTCGGCTGGTATCGGTTCATCAGTTTATAATGATCAGGACTATGATACTGTTTATTTTGATGAAGAACTAGCTCATGACTTCGCTTCATGGGTATCTGGAGACTCGATGGAGCCCAAATATAAAAATGGCTCTGTGGCTCTCATTCGTGAGACAGGGTTTGATTATGATGGAGCAGTTTATGCCGTAGTCTGCAATAGCCAGACTTATATTAAACGAGTTTATCGTGAGGAACATGGATTAAGATTAGTTTCTATCAATCCAAAATATCAAGATATTTTTCTTTCATATGATGAAGATCCACGAATAGTAGGAATTATTGTTGGTAATTTTGTACCAATAAAACTCTAACAACATTTTATTTACGTTTATTTTCTATTTCTGATGATTATGTAATAGAGGAATGTAGAAATCATTTACATGAAAACTCTATACGCCAACCCTTTAAATATTTAGACAAATTACAAATATTACAGAAATATTTCAAAAAACACTTGACAATATGTAATTTCGTAATATAATAGTGTGTATCAAATGAAGTGAGGTATCATGATGATGAAAAAATGGACAAGTTTAGCACTTCTAGGATTAGCTTCTGCAAGCCTACTCGTAGCTTGTGGTTCAAAAAAAGAGGAGAGCAAATCTTCTGCCAAAGAAGCACAAACAACGGTGAAGTCTAGTCAGAAAAAAGCAAAAGCATCTTCTGGAAAGAAAGAGACAAAAACTGCTGAAGCTAGTGCCGCTTCTAGTACAACAACTACTGCACCAACACAAGCGCAAGCTCAAACACCAACGCAACCAAGTCAAGGTAACAGTGCTAATCAAGCTGGAACCACAACTTCTAAATCTGATCCGAAAACAGGTTATGGCGGTTGGGAAGCCACTTCTGGTACTTTGGAGTTGTTAAAAGATACCCCTGTCTATGCTTCACCTGATAAAAGCAGCGGTGTTGCTTATGTACAACCTCAAGCAAACATTGAGTGGGACAATTACATGTACGAAAACGGTGAGTGGTGGTACAGCTTTGTTCAAAAAAATCGTGACCAAGAAGTTCGATATTACATTGCTTATTCAGATGTAGGCTATTGATAGAAAAAGAGAGGGCCATTACACACCAATTTTATTTGTAACAGGGCTTAATGAAGATTTTGATTATAGCAAATACACTGATTTCCGTGTTTCCCTTACAAAATAAAAACATATTCAATGCTCTTAAAATTAACAACACCCTGAAAGTTAGATTTTCCATCTATCTTTCAGGGTGTGTTTTTATATCCTAATTAAGTATGAAATTAAAACTTCATAGCTCTATTTCTACTTATATTGTTGAAGTGCTTTATTATAGTCTAACAAAAAAGCCGTCGGAAAAACGGCTTTCGAAGATGAGTGGTTAAAATGCCAGGTTAAGTGGTGCGATAGTAGACATTAAACAAAATTCAAAATAGACTACAGCCATTCTTTTCCCCACTGATTCAAGTCTCTTAAAATCGGCATAAGCGATTTGCCTTTTTCTGTAAGCTGGTATTCGGTATGAAGAGGCATGGATTCAAAATCAACTTTCTTAACCAATTGATGTTCCAGTAAGACATCCAGTCCGCGTGTCAAACTAATCGTTGTGATTCCTTCGACTTCTCTTCTTAACTTGTTAAAACGAATCGTTTGGTGCTTGTTGATCACCCATAAGATATTCATCCTCCACTTGCCACCAACTACATCCAAAACTTGTGACATACTACAATTCCAATTTTTATTTGTCAGCATTATTTCTCCTTACAAAAATGTGCCTACTGTTCAAGCGGTTTCCTAAGTATTATAATCTATTTATCATTCATTTTAAAGGAGTTATATTTATGTTTATTGTAAACCTCACCTATATCAAGCCACTAGAGGAAGTTGAAAAGCACCTACAACAGCATATCATCTTTTTAGAACAACACTATAAAAAAGGCTATTTTATCGCGTCTGGTAGAAAAAATCCAAGAACCGGTGGTATTATTCTCGCAAAAGCAAACCATAAAAAATTAATCCAAAAAATCATTACACAAGATCCATTCTACCAAAATGAAATTGCTCAATATGACATCATTGAATTTGAGGCAAGTAAGTATTGTCCGGAATTTGAAACTATCATCAGTAAACCTTTTGACGACAAGTAGGTTTCTTCCCTATCCATAGGTGGATAGGGTTTTTCATTGTTCATTACACGCTCTAAACATTCAACACTAGATTGCAGATGAAACATTTCATATTTTCTATCTACTTCATTTCGAGAATTCCATAGTCCTTCTAGATGTCGCTTTATATGCCAGATCGCTCTTCTAATATTTTCTTCTTTTAAATTATTCATGAATACATTGTATAGTAAAATATAATCCAATCTCTTTGATTAAACTAATTTGCATGAAATATAAACTATCGGTTAAGAATAAGCTTAAAAGTTTTTTGAAGTAATCTATTCAGCACAAAAAAACACCTATTCGGAAAAAATAGGTGTGAATGATGTTATTTATATCCATATTGTTTTAGAGCCTTTTTATATGCTTCGCTATCTTTAAGATAGTAGTCATGCTTAATTCCACTAATATCAACAGAAAAGACCCCATCTTTAAATGAATATTCTTCTGTTCGACTAGCAATGTTTTGTCCAGTTAATTCGATCGTATTCTTTTGTTTGTTAATGGTAAAGCCGTCGGCTTCTCCATGCTCTATGGAAGCATTATCTCCTTTAATAGTAAACGCTAACTCGTTTCTTTCACTTGAGATCCAATAATACTCACCATCTAAAGATTGGTAGTTGTTTTTAGAGCAAGCAATTAACGTAATTATTGATAATGAAAGTAGTAGTATACCTATTAATTTTCTCATAATCTGTGCCTCCTTCTATAATTTTAACTATACCAAAATAATATTACAAGAGTGTGTCAGTGTCTGTTATAACGAAAAAATGAAAAAATGTCTATTATAACCTCAAATAACTATTCAGAATATAATTTTTTACTGAATATAATTAAGAAAAAACTAATCACGGTACTACCCTGGAACGTTATTTAGTTACCCTGTTTGAAGATTATAATTTCAAGCAAAGTCAACGAATCCATAATGGGTTTGGCCAATGTTCTGACACACTTGAAAGCTTATTTGATTAAAACTCCATAACTCTACTAGGGTGTTTACACAAAATTATTGACAGTATCAAATAAAATCAGATAGATTGAACTAAATGATTACCCAGAAGTAACTTTCATAATTCTTTTCACACTATCATCTTTGTCAACTAGAAAGCAATCTGGAAAAGTCATCTGCTTCCATTTTTTATAATCAAAATTTGGATCAAAATGATTGATTAAGATTCCTAGCAAATTTCCATGAGAACTCAGTAAAATGGTTTTATCTGAATACCTTTCTTCTAAATCCTGCAATAAATCTAAGATTCTCATTAATGCTTCTTGATTAGACTCACCTCCAATAAGTGATTTATCTGGATTTTGCCATAAATATTGAATTGTTTCTTCAAACTCAGAATCTTCAATAAATCTTGAAGATAATTTTCTTTCACGCAAACGATCATCAAGCACTATCTTGTCAAATTGTACAGGAGAACTATTTACTGTCTCAAAAGCTCGCTTATAAGGACTAGAAAAATAGTAATCAATATTAAAAGAATTCAAAAACTCCAATTGCTTTAGAGATACAAATCCTTCTTCCGATAAAGTTCTATTAAAATCATCACTTGAAAATCTCGAATGAGCATGTCTAAGTAAAATATAAGAATTGTTCATGAATTATAATTACGCTGAAAATACATATAAGGAGGAAAGTTGTTTTATAAGCTCATATTATCTTACTTAACTATTAATTGTCAAGTAGATTCATTCATTTTACTCACACAAAAACCCCACCCAATGGGCAGGTTTTATCTGTTTTATTCAGCTAAATTAAGCTTTCAAAAAAGCTGATGAATTTATATTTCATCAGCTTTTTTGAGATCTTAATTTGACTATTAGCTTATGTTGATAGTTAGATTTTTATTCAGAGCAAGTGCAATTTTGCTCATTGTTTCAATGCTTGTGTTATTTCCACGTTCAATGCGAGCAATGGTAGACTGTGGGACATGAGATAGGGAAGCTAGCTCTCTTTGGGTGAGACCTGCTGTTTGTCGTGCGTCATAAACTGCAATAGCACTTTCCAAAATAGCTTTTTCAGTTAAAAAGCCTTCTTTAAAATTATTGTCTGCTAGTTCGTTTTCTAAAAAATCATCAAATTTAATTGTGGTCATGGTTGTTGTCCTCAAATTCTTTCTTTAAATCCTTAGCGTGTTTTATCTCACTCTGGGGTGTTTTTTGTGTTTTTTTGGTAAAGCCATGGGTGATGATATAGCGTTCATTGATAACATGAAAATAAAGTGCCCTTTGAATGTTAGAAGCAACCTTTGAGCGGATTTCAAAGATGTCGTCATCTAGCTTTTTCACCCATTCCATACGTTGAGCAACTAAAAGACCATGCTCTTGTATAGTGGCGATAGTTGCCAGTAATTTTTGTTTGTCTTTAATTGGTATAGTTTGTAAAAATTCTAGGAACTCGGTGTGTCCATTTAACCGAGTATAAAACTCAAATTTTGGCTTTTTCATTGTACCTCCATGATAGCATATATTGTTCTTTTCTTCAAGAATAATGGTGTGAACTTTATCCAAATTCTATGCTACAATCATATAGTAATTATGTATTTTTTATTCTTAATCTTAGTTTTGGTTGTGAAAATAGTAGTAAATTTATTCCATCTGTTGACGGTTGAGATAAACTCTAAGTGACATTTATGTATGCCAAAGGAACACTTTGGGTATTTCTTGTAATTTTAGATTAATTTCTATATTAGGATAGTGTTGTATCATGTTGTTAAAAAATTGAAAAGATAAATATCATAGATTCGATTTGGTATAATAGTAATTGAAATTGATGTGCAGTAATTTTTGTTTAACTTGAGAATTGTTTTATAAGTTAGAATGGGATCATAATGTCGAAAATCACATTTCATGATAAAAACATGATAAAAAAATTTTTTAATGAGGGTGGATATGTTCTAGATTTTTCAAATCGTACTTTTGATAAATTTACTTATCACTCCATTGGTGTAAAAATTCAGGAAAAGTACGGTTTGTCAAAAGGAAAGTCATTTGAAGCATATATAGATGAAGCTCTTGATAACGATATTATTAAGTTGGTAAGGGATTTACTAACTTATTATGATGACCTTCCAGATAGTAGTTCTGAAAAGACTGATATTAAAAATAAACAAGCAGAGAAGTTAAAAGAAAAGCTAAATTCCTATTCCCATATGGGGAAAGAAATAATAAAAACTGACGAGTCCTTTCTCACTAAAGGTGGCTTTGCTGAAATTTATTTACAAAAACATTCTCAACGGATTGTGAAAAAGTTGAAAAATGAATATAAACAGAACTCTGCTCTAAAAAGTCGCTTTAAAAGAGAGTTTGAAATTATGCAGTCTCTATCGCAAGTAAATGGGATTATTAAAGTTTATGAATTCGATGAGTCAGAGTTTAGCTATACGATGGAGAAAGCTGATTTTACTTTAAATGATTATATTGTAAATAATGAATTAAAATTAAACCAAATATTTAATCTGTTGTTTCAAATATTGACAATAATGGCTGATGTTCATTCTCGAGGTATCTATCATAGAGATTTGAGTCCAAGCAATATTTTTCTATGTGATGGGCTTATAAAGATATCTGATTTTGGATTAGCTAAAGATTCTACTGTCAATCATTCTCATTTGACTATGAACACAAATAATTATGGGCAGTTTTATTATTGTGCGCCAGAACAGATAACTGGTCTAAAAAATGCAACTAAAATGAGTGATGTCTATTCATTAGGAAAGGTGGTTAATTTTTGTTTAACTGGAAACCCAACTAACGAAAAACATGTTCTACGAACTTTTGTTCAAAAAGCCACCTCTTATCAACCAGAATTAAGATTTAGAGATGCAGGGGAAATGCTTGAACAACTAAGTTATCACCTGCGAATTTTTCATCAAAAGGATTCAAAGCAGAAAATATTTAAAAAAATTCAGCAGAGAGAATATGATGAAACAATAACGATATATCTTAATAATATTTCGAATGTGGATTTGTGTCGGGAACTTATTGACATAGGAGAGAATTACAAATTGGCTTGCATTAAATTTATGAAAATAAGCCCAGAAAATGCACTATTCTTGATTCAAAAACTTTTTCCATCATTAAAAGAAGTTGCAACCTCTTTTTCTTCAAATGATATCTTTGCATCTCTTGCATTTGATGTATTAAAAGATGAGCATTTTGATTACTTGAGTAAAGAAATGGCTGCAAGGATGTTATATTATGTAGCTCGGGAAGTAAATCGTTTCTATGCCCAGAGGCTTATAGAGGACTTGAAACATAGTTCTATCGAACCAATGTTAGAAAATATTTTAGATGGTGAGTAATTATGTAGATTTGGCTTAAGTTGGGAATGATATTTTCAGATGGTGTGAACTTTTGGTAAAATTCTAGCTCAGTTAGTGTATTTTAGGATTAAAATTCACACCATTCAAATGAAATTAGTTGAAATTGAATGAAATAACGCTTTCAGATAAATCTAAAAGTGCCTGATATTAAAGGCTTTTGAGATTTATTTAAACAAAAGTTGTTCAAACCAGGTCATACGGTTTGTGAGAAAAAGAACACATAACAAAAAGAGGAGCTTCACAATAAAGTTCCTCTTCTTTTAAATATCCGAATCATTATTCTTATTTCAAAAAAGGTAGTGAAAAAGGTAGTGATTCGGTTGATTTATATTGCAATGTAGTGAAATTTAGAATTTCAAGAATCGCTTAAAATCAAGGTTTCTCACATCTATTGACGTGTAGTGAACCCCTATTTCACCTCTGTAAACACAACGTGTTTGCGAAGTTTTGGTGAGTATTTCTTCAATTGAAGACGGTCTGGAGTGTTACGTTTGTTTTTAGAAGTAAGGTACAAGCGTTCACCAGATTCTTTGTGTTCAAGTGTAATATTTACGCGCATGGTATCTCCCTTCTATTATTCAGCTGATGCAGCTTTAGCGATCTTACGTCCTTTGTAGTATCCTTTAAGTGATACACGGTGTGAACGTGAGTAATCTCCAGTTGCTTCGTCAAAGTTTACAGATGGAGCTGTTACTTTGTAGTGCGTACGACGTTTGTTTTTCTTCGCTTTTGATGTGCGACGTGCAGGTACTGCCATTTCGTTTTTCTCCTTTTAAGATATAAATTCAATTAGGTTTGATTTTCATCAACTGTAACAGTATAACAAAACTTTTTTGTAAAGTAAAGTTACTTGACAAAAAAATTGAAATTTTTGGGAAAAGTTTCTTCTCTCTAGTTGATCTCAAAGTTTGGATCTGTCTTTGGGCCTTCTTTTATGCTATAATGGTAAAAAATGAAACGAGAGGAATGACATGACAGAATTAGACAAACGCCATCGTAGTAGTGTCTACGATAGCATGGTAAAATCTCCCAACCGTGCCATGCTTCGCGCGACGGGAATGACCGATGAAAGCTTTGAGAAACCGATTGTCGGAGTGATTTCGACATGGGCGGAAAATACTCCTTGTAACATCCACCTTCACGATTTTGGAAAACTGGCCAAAGAAGGTGTGAAAGATGCGGGAGCTTGGCCGGTCCAATTTGGGACCATTACGGTTGCGGACGGGATCGCTATGGGGACTCCTGGTATGCGCTTCTCCTTGACTTCTCGTGATATCATTGCGGATTCTATCGAAGCTGCTATGGGCGGTCACAACGTGGATGCCTTTGTGGCCATCGGGGGCTGTGATAAGAACATGCCTGGTTCCATGATTGCCATTGCCAATATGGATATCCCAGCGATCTTTGCTTATGGTGGGACCATTGCTCCAGGGAATCTAGATGGAAAAGATATCGACTTGGTTTCTGTTTTCGAAGGAATCGGGAAATGGAATCACGGTGATATGACCGCTGAAGAAGTGAAACAATTGGAATGTAATGCTTGCCCTGGCCCTGGTGGCTGTGGTGGAATGTACACTGCCAACACCATGGCGACAGCGATCGAGGTCCTTGGGATGAGCTTGCCAGGTTCCTCTTCTCACCCTGCTGAATCAGCAGATAAAAAAGCTGATATCGAAGAAGCGGGTCGTGCAGTTGTGAAAATGCTTGAAATGGGACTGAAGCCATCTGACATCTTGACCCGTGAAGCCTTTGAAGATGCTATTACCGTGACCATGGCCCTGGGTGGTTCAACCAACGCGACCCTTCACTTGCTCGCGATTGCTCACGCAGCTAACGTGGACTTGACGCTGGAAGATTTCAACGATTTCCAAGAGCGCGTGCCTCACTTGGCAGACTTGAAACCTTCTGGTCAATACGTCTTCCAAGACCTATATAATGTTGGTGGTGTGCCAGCCGTCATGAAATACCTTCTTAAGAATGGTTTCCTTCATGGGGATCGCATCACCTGTACTGGTAAAACGGTGGCTGAAAACCTAGAAGCCTTTGCTGATTTGACACCAGGTCAAAAAGTCATCATGCCACTTGAAAATCCAAAACGTGCGGATGGTCCATTGATCATCTTGAAAGGGAACTTGGCTCCAGAAGGGGCGGTTGCCAAAGTATCAGGGGTGAAGGTCCGCAACATCACGGGTCCTGCTAAGGTCTTTGACTCTGAAGAAGCTGCCATTGAAGCCGTTCTTTCAGACGAGATCGTGGATGGCGACGTTGTTGTTGTTCGTTTCGTGGGTCCTAAGGGTGGTCCTGGTATGCCGGAAATGCTATCCTTGTCATCTATGATCGTTGGGAAAGGCCAAGGAGACAAGGTGGCCCTCTTGACAGACGGACGCTTCTCAGGTGGGACTTACGGTCTCGTTGTTGGTCACATTGCGCCTGAAGCTCAGGTTGGTGGTCCGATTGCCTACCTCCACACAGGAGATCTGGTAACGGTTGATCAAGATACCAAAGAAATCACCATGCACGTTTCAGACGAAGAGTTAGCGAAACGGAAGGCTGAAACAACCTTGCCGCCACTGTATAGCCGTGGGGTTCTGGGTAAATACGCCCACATCGTTTCTTCAGCCTCACGTGGTGCTGTGACCGACTTCTGGAATATGGAACGGTCTGGTAAACAGTAATTGGATGGACGACTTTGTCCAAAGAGAGAGTGGGACAGAAATCGGTCATTCGTTAGAATTCGATTTCGTCGTCCCACCTCCGCACAGTTGAGTGGGGCTGTAAAAGCTGATGAAATCAGTGTAGTAGAGCCCACTCAACCACTGTGTCTTGCTCGACAATCCAAAAATAATTGAGAGGCTAGGACTTTTGTCCCAGCCTCTTTTTTGGCTCAGAGAGGCTATTTTCAACCCTGTCGCTGAAACGTATGAATATTACTTTTTGGGGGATTTGAGTGTATCATCTGTCATTTTTCTTGTAAATCCGTCTATAATTTGCTATAATTGTGACTAATCGAATCAATCCTTTAATACTGTCCAGAGAGGCAGGCAAGGAGCTATGGAAATGAAAGGCCTGGGAAGACCAGCCTATATTTTGTGTATCTCCTTGTTGTGGGGGATTTTTTTGTATAGTTGAAAAGTGGTTTGATAAAAAAGAAATCGTCGATGATGGAAGCAGGGAGTGCGTCCTTATGATTTGGTCATCGAAGGTAGACGTTTTTGTTCAGCCATAGCTTGCCGCATCTTAATTTTAGGAGGTTTTTACGATCGTGAATGACGTTAAATATGATGTGAATGATATGCCAAAACCAGGCTTGCTGGTTGGTTTATCTTTCCAGCATTTGTTTGCCATGTTTGGGGCGACAGTGCTGGTGCCGATTTTGGTTGGGATTGATCCTGCCATTGCTTTGTTCTCATCTGGTTTGGGGACCTTGGCTCACTTGACAGTGACCAAGTATAAGATTCCTGCTTACATGGGGTCTAGTTTTGCTTATATTGCAGCGATGCAAATGCTGATGAAGTCAGATGGGATCGCGGCAGTTGCCCAGGGTGCTATGGCGGGTGGTTTGGTCTACTTGTTTGTAGCTCTGATTGTTAAGCATGCGGGTAAAGATTGGATTAATAAGGTCCTTCCACCAATCGTGGTTGGTCCCATTATCATGGTAATTGGTTTGAGTCTTGCGGCGAATGCAGTCACTGATGCGACAACCTTAAATAAAAGCTATAGCGGTTATGCTCTATTGATTTCGATGGTGACCCTCTTTGCGGTTATCCTCTTTAACATGTATGGCAAGAAGATTGTCGGTGTCGTCCCAATTTTACTTGGATTAATTGTGGGCTATATTTTCTCATTGGCTCTTGGTTTGATAACAGGACATAGTTTTGTCAATTTCTCAGAGGTAAGTGCGGCACATTGGATTCAAGTTCCAAACTTTGACATTCCATTTGTGGATTATAGTTTTAAGCTCTATCCAAGTGCGATTTTGACCATGGCTCCGATTGCCTTTGTGACCATGACGGAACATTTTGGCCACCTCATGGTTTTAAATAGTTTGACTGAGCGTGATTACTTCAAGGATCCAGGGCTTGACCATACGCTTACTGGTGATGGCTTGGCACAGATTATTGCTGGATTCTTTGGAGCTCCTCCGGTAACTTCTTATGGGGAAAACATTGGGGTGATGGCCCTTAGTAAGGTCTACTCAGTTTACGTTATTTCAGGCGCAGCAGTGATTGCGGTTGTCATGAGCTTTATTGGGAAGCTATCAGCACTCTTGCACTCTATTCCAACTCCTGTATTGGGAGGTTTGTCTATTGCCCTCTTTGGGGTTATCGCTGCTAGCGGTTTGAAAATTTTAGTTGAACATAAGATTGATTTTGATAATAAAAAGAATCTCTTGATTGCAAGTGTGATCCTAGTATCAGGGATCGGTGGTTTGATGATTGACCTCGGTGGTCTTCAAATCACTGGTGTCGCAACGTCAACCATTCTTGGAATTGTGTTGTATCAAATCCTTCCAGAACCAAAAGCTGACGAGGCTTAGTCCATTCTGGTAGTGAAAAAGTTTGAACGGATTCAAACATTATAAAAAACGGGGAACAAACTCTGATGGCAGAGCTGGTGTTCCTCGTTTTTTTATTATGGATCGATTTCCAAAGAGGCATTCCTTCATTAGTTGAATGCATTTTTAAAAAGGTAATGCTTATTATCGTGGTGGAAGACCAAGGGCGATGCGCCCGTATCGGCTGATTCGTGTAATTTTCCAAGCGGGTGACCAAGTCACTTCAACCTTGACATCTTCGATCCCATCGATTTCCTTGAGGCGCGAAACGATTTCGATCGGAAGGCTCTCAGCACAGCTACAAGCTGTATCGGTAAAGGTCATAACCACCTTGCAAGTGCCGGCTTCATCTAGATGGATCTCGTAGATCAGTCCTAGGTTATAGACATCTAACTCAACATCGGTATCAAATACAAGCTCCAATTTTTCGATTAACGACTTCTCTAGTGCCAGGGCGCGGTCATTGATTTTGATATCCTCTCTCATCGCAAGATCCTTTCAGTGTAGTATGGCTTCCATTTTCTCATAATTCGGCTGATAAGGCAAGAAGAGAACGATGATTTAAACGTGTGGGACAAAGGAAATTCGGTCCAGTCTCCATTTCTCTTCGAATTTGTGGTAAAATAGAGGCAAAAGTAAGACAAAGGATGAAGGCTATGAAATTACAAAAACCAAAAGGGACCCAGGATATCCTTCCTGGCGATTCAGCGAAATGGCAATATGTAGAAGGCTTTGCACGCAAGGTCTTTGCGCGATACAATTATGATGAAATCCGCACACCGATCTTCGAACATTATGAAGTCATCAGCCGTTCAGTAGGGGATACGACGGATATCGTTACCAAAGAAATGTATGACTTCTATGACAAGGGAGACCGTCATATCACGCTTCGTCCAGAAGGAACAGCTCCTGTTGTCCGCTCCTATGTAGAAAATAAACTCTTTGCGCCTGAGGTACAAAAACCAAGTAAGTTCTATTACATAGGCCCAATGTTCCGCTACGAACGTCCTCTAGCAGGTCGTTTGCGTCAATTCCACCAAATTGGGGTAGAATGCTTTGGATCGAGCAATCCTGCAACGGATGTCGAAACCATTGCCATGGCAGCACAATTCCTGAAAGAACTAGGAATTGACAATGTGACCTTGCACTTGAACACCTTGGGAAGCCCTGCTAGTCGTCAGGCTTATCGTCAAGCCTTGATTGATTACCTCTTGCCAATGAAGGATCAATTGTCTAAGGACAGCCAACGTCGCTTAGAAGAAAATCCGCTTCGTGTCTTGGATTCAAAAGAAAAAGAAGACAAGGCGGCGGTTGAACAGGCTCCTTCCATCCTAGACTATCTAGATGAAGAAAGCCAAGCGCATTTTGATGCGGTTCGTCGGATGTTAGAAGACTTAGGTGTAGCCTATGTCATCGATACCAATATGGTGCGTGGCTTAGATTACTACAACCACACGATTTTTGAGTTCATTACAGAAATTGAAGGCAATGAATTGACAGTTTGTGCGGGTGGTCGTTATGATGGGTTGGTTGAATACTTCGGTGGCCCTGCGACAGCTGGTTTTGGATTTGGTATCGGTGTGGAACGGATCCTTCTCGTTCTTGAAAAGAAAGGCATTGAATTACCGATCGAAACAGGCCTAGATGCCTATATCGCTGTCCTAGGAGATGAAGTCAATGAAGCAGCGCTTAGCTTGGTTCAGGCCCTTCGAATCCAAGGTTTCAAGGCAGAACGTGATTACCTTGGACGCAAGCTCAAGGCACAATTTAAGTCAGCAGATGTCTTTGCGGCCAAAGCCTTGATCACCTTAGGAAGTAGTGAAGTTGAGAGCGGTCAAGTTACTGTGAAAAATAACCAAACTCGTCAAGAAGTAACGGTAGCTCTTGAAAGTTTGAAGAAAGACTTCCCATCTGTTTTAGCAGAGTTGGGATTGGCTTGATCAAATCTATCAGACACCTGACAAAGAGATTCGCATGGGAGTAGGAGCAAAGTCGTTGCGCCTGCTCTCTTTTATCTAGCTTCTGTTTTCCGACCTTTGCCAAGATTTGGCGAAAAGCCGTTAAATTTTCTGACATTTATGATATAATGAGAAGACTACTAGTAAAGGAATGAAACAGTCATGACATTAGTTTATCAATCAACACGAGATGAAAAAAATACTGTAACAGCTAGTCAAGCCATCCTTCAAGGATTGGCGACAGATGGCGGTTTGTTTACTCCAGTCTCTTATCCTCAAGTAGAGCTGGATTTTGATACCCTCAAAGACGCTTCTTACCAAGAAGTGGCCAAGCTTGTTTTGTCAGCCTTTTTGGACGACTTTACAGCAGAAGAGTTGGACTACTGTATTTCTCATGCTTATGACAGCAAGTTTGATACCCCAGCTATTGCTCCGCTTGTCAAACTCGATGGTCAATACAACTTGGAACTCTTCCACGGTTCCACCATTGCCTTTAAAGACATGGCTTTGTCGATCTTGCCTTACTTTATGACAACAGCAGCTAAAAAGCACGGCTTGGAAAATAAAATTGTCATCTTGACGGCGACTTCTGGAGATACAGGAAAAGCTGCTATGGCAGGTTTTGCTGACGTCCCAGGAACAGAGATCATTGTCTTTTATCCAAAAGATGGTGTCAGCAAGGTGCAAGAATTGCAAATGACGACTCAAACTGGGGACAATACCCATGTCATTGCGATCGATGGAAACTTTGACGATGCCCAAACCAATGTCAAACACATGTTCAATGATGTGGCGCTTCGTGAAAAATTAGCAGCCAACAAGATGCAATTCTCATCAGCCAACTCTATGAACATTGGTCGTTTGGTGCCTCAGGTTGTCTATTATGTATACGCCTATGCGCAATTGGTGAAGACAGGCCAAATCACAGCGGGAGAAAAAGTCAACTTTACCGTCCCAACAGGAAACTTTGGAAATATCTTGGCAGCTTTCTATGCCAAACAAATCGGTCTTCCAGTTGGAAAATTGATCTGTGCGTCAAATGAAAACAATGTCTTGACAGACTTCTTCAAAACACATGTCTATGATAAGAAACGTGAGTTCAAGGTGACCACCAGTCCATCGATGGATATTTTGGTCTCTTCAAACTTGGAACGCTTGATTTTCCACTTGGTAGGCAATGATGCCACAAAGACCAAAGAGTTGATGGAAAGCCTCGTTGCAACAGGTCAGTACCAATTGTCCAACTTTGATGCAGACATCTTAGATTTGTTTGCGGCTGCATACGCAGATGAAGCAGAAACTGCTGCAGAGATCAAGCGGGTCTATGAAGCGTCTGATTACATCGAAGACCCTCATACAGCCGTAGCATCAGCCGTTTATCAAAAATACCGGAGCCAAACAGGAGATACTGCTAAAACAGTCATTGCCTCTACAGCAAGTCCTTATAAATTCCCAGTGGTAGCAGTAGAAGCGGTGACAGGCGAGACAGGTCTAGGTGATTTCGAAGCCTTGGCTAAATTACACACACTCTCAGGTGTTCCTGTGCCACCGGCTGTAGACGGCCTTGAAACTGCACCGGTTCGCCATCGTACAAGCGTGGCAGCCAAAGACATGCAAGCAGCCGTAGAAGACTACTTGGGACTTTAATTCTCTGTATTAGAAAGATCAAAAGAGCCGTTTGGCTCTTTTATATACGCATGAATTCATACAAAAAAATCTTAAATATCGCCCTTCCTGCCATGGGTGAAAATTTCTTACAAATGCTGATGGGTATGGTGGACTCTTATTTAGTGGCTCACCTGGGCTTGATTGCCATTTCAGGTGTTTCCGTCGCAGGGAATATCATCACGATCTATCAAGCCATCTTTTTGGCACTGGGTGCGGCAGTTGCCAGTGTCATGTCCAAAAGCTTGGGCGAAAAAAATCAAGAAAACATTGCCTACCATGCGACAGAGTCACTGAAGGTGACCTTGTTGTTGAGTGCTCTCTTAGGAGGGGCTTCGCTGTTATTTGGACGCCAGATGATTTCGCTGTTGGGGACTGAAGCTGCAGTAGCCGAAAGTGGGGGGATTTACCTTTCCTTGGTTGGCGGGACCATAGTTCTCTTAGGATTGATGACGACCTTGGGCTCCTTGGTTCGGGTGGCCAACAATCCACGCCTTCCTATGTATGTGAGCCTGTTGACCAATCTATTAAACGCTCTGTTCTCCTCTGTAGCCATTTTCCTTTTTGGTTGGGGCATTGTTGGTGCTGCTTTGGGGACAGTGCTAGCCCGTCTGGTGGGCGTCATCCTCTTGTGGCAAAAGGTCCAGCTACCCTTTGCCCCCCTTCGTTGGGGATTGGATCGTAAGCTCTTGAACTTAGCACTTCCAGCAGCCGGAGAGCGGCTGATGATGCGGGCTGGAGATGTGGTAATCATTGCGATCGTGGTTGCTTTTGGGACCGAGGCAGTCGCAGGAAATGCTATCGGAGAGACCTTGACCCAGTTTAACTACATGCCTGTGTTTGGGGTGGCCACAGCGACGGTCATGCTCGTAGCACGGAGTCTGGGTGAAGGTGATCTTGAGCAGATTGCCCGCCTTCGAAAGCAGTCTTACTGGTTGTCCTTCGTGTTAATGTTACCCATTGCCTTGGGAATCTTTTTTGGGGGCACCCTTCTGACCCATCTCTACACACAAGATACAAAAGCAGTAGAAGCTAGTTTATCGGTTGTACTCTTTTCTTTGTTGGGAACGCCGTTTACAGCAGGAACGGTCATCTATACAGCTGTTTGGCAAGGCTTGGGAAATGGGAAGCTTCCATTTTATGCGACGACGATTGGCATGTGGGTCATTCGAATTGGAGCCGGTTATCTGCTTGGAGTAACTCTTGGCTTTGGACTTCCAGGGGTCTGGACGGGGACGCTACTCGACAATGGCTTCCGTTGGCTATTTTTGAGTCAGCTATATAGACGAAAAGTAGGAGAGAAGAAAAAATGACAAAACGAGCCTTTATTTGGGATTTGGACGGAACTTTGCTGGATTCCTATGATGCTATTCTGGCAGGTCTTGAGGAGACCTATGCAACTTATCAGCTTCCCTTTGACCGAGCTAGCATTAAAGACTACATCTTGAAGCATTCGGTTCAAGATCTTTTAGTAGCCATGGCGGAAGAGTATCATCTGGATGTGACTGACTTAAATCAGCGTCGAGCAGAAAGTCTAGCAGAGAAAAATGCCCAGGTCCTTCTGATGGATGGGGCGCGTGATGTCCTAGCCTGGGGACAAGAAGCTGGAATTGAGCAGTTTGTCTATACCCATAAGGGAGAAAATGCCTTTGTCATCCTGCGGGACTTGGGCTTGGAATCTTTTTTTACAGAGATTTTGACCAGTCAAAGTGGTTTTGCCCGCAAGCCTGACCCAGAAGCTGCCATGTATCTTATGGAGAAGTACGGTTTGGAGCCCGAAAAGACCTACTATATAGGTGATCGGAGCCTGGATATTGACTTTGCAAGAAATAGCCAGATTCAGAGTATCAATTTCTTAACGTCGGACTATGAAGGTAATCATCAGATGAACACCTTACTAGATATCCCAGGTATTTTAAACGCTGAAAAGAATCTGTAAAGAATTTGTTTTCATTTTGAAATAAAGTCGTAAGCTTTCTTTAAGAAATGTCCGCTATAATAGAACCATAAACAAAGACCTCCTAACTTTGTTTAGAAAAATCCTAAAACTTTTCTTTTTCATAATAATCTCCCTAAGAGTCGCCAAATCAGGCGGCTTTTTTTGTGCGGAAAAACAGTGCAAGCTCTTTTCCTTGCAAGAGGATATGAAATATTTTATAATTGATTAGTCAATTATTGATTTATCAAAAATAATACGGAGAAGGAATATGGCAGAAATAAATGATTTGCTCTACCAACTACGCTTGGCAGATCAATCAACTACGCAACTCTTTGAAAAGCGCCTAGGGATTAGCTTAACACGTTATCAAATTTTGCAGGATTTATTAGAACAAGCACCTTGCAATCAGATCGCGGTTCAGGAGCGCTTGCAGATTGATCCAGCGGCTTTAACCCGGCATTTCAAAATATTAGAAAAGGAAGGATTTGTCCATCGGAGTCGAAATCCAAAAAACCAGCGGGAAATCTTAATTCATTTGACGGATACGGCCTATAATCGTTTGGTCAAACATCCCCCTTGCTATCATGTGGCGGTGAAAGAACAGATGAGTCGGATTTTGACTGCTCAAGAACAAGAGCAATTTTCTTACCTGCTGGACAAATTAGTATCTGGCATTGAACAAATAACAGTTGAATAAAAAGGAGAATCTACGATGTCATTACTGACGATTATTTTAGCAAGTCTTGCTGCACTGGAGCATTTGTATATTTTTTATTTGGAGAGCATCAGAACCACATCTGATACCACAAGTCGGGTTTTCAACATGGATAAAGAAGAACTCGCTCGCCCATCTGTGACCTCTTTATTTAAGAATCAAGGAATCTACAATGCCTTGATTGGTGCCTTCCTCTTGTATGGATTGTTTGTCTCTAAAAATAGTGAAGTTGTTACGATTTTTGTGCTTTTTATTATTGGAGCTGCGACCTACGGTGCGATGACAGCCAATAAAAAAATTATCTTGACCCAAGGTGGTCCTGCAATTTTAGCTTTATTGAGTATCCTATTGTTGGGATAAAAAGGACGGGCCGATAGGGAAATTTGAGTTGATTGTATTAAATTAGTGTAGAAAAAAGTATAAAAAAAGACTAAAAATTTTATTGACTTTCTAAGAAAAAGGGTTATAATGGTAGCAACAGAAAAGTAATGAGTCAGCTATTTTCAGGGAGCTTGTGGGAATTGTGAACAAGCAATAGCGACTGATGAAAATTGGACTGTTATGATCAATGAATTCTAACCCATGTGAATTCGGTTGGCACCCCTTACCGTGCAACTCCTTGATAGAGGAGATAGAGATGTAGGGAAAGACCAGCTATTTTTCCCTATAAAAGAGGTGGCACCGCGGACACTACGCCCTCACACAGTTTTTGTGTGAGGGCTTTTCTATGTGCCTTAGCGAGCGAAGCGAGCTTAGGCACATTGATCCCAAAGCGAAAATAGAGCGATGGGATACCCTTGCTCGCCTTAGCAAGCGACGTTACGATTCATTAGAAAAAGAGTTCTAGAAGAGAGGTTTCTGATATGAAAAAAGTTTTATCTGCTGATGTGTTGAGTCCAATTTTGGCTTATATGCGTTTGGATGCGCCCCATAAAATGATCTTGGAGTCGATCCCTCGTGAAAAAGAGAATGCGCGTTTTTCAATTGTAGCCTATCGGCCAGTCAGTGAAGTCAAGTTTGAAAATGGCGTCCTCTATTACAATGATCAAATTGTTGAAGAGGATCCTTTGGACTTTTTGAATCGCATCACGGTCAAAACGAAAACTTCTGAAGAGCTTCCTTTTAACGGTGGGGCGATTGGATTTGTCGGCTATGACTTGATTGGCCTCTATGAGAACATTGGTTCCATTCCTGAAGATACGATTGGCACACCAGATCTTCACTTTTTCTTATATGAAAGCTATGTAATTTTTGATCACAAAAAGGAAAAGGTTTATGTGGTGGAAGAGAACCTCTATAGTGGACGGAGTGAAGCAGAGCAAGCGTCGAGCTTGGAGCAAGTGTTAGCACAATTGGCAAGACCTGCAAAGGAAGAGTTTCAGGACAAGGATCTGCATGCGCTTCATTTCCACAATCATTTGGAGCAAAAAGAGTTTGAGGAAATGGTAGCCCTAGCGCGGGACTATATTCGAAAAGGAGATATGTTTCAATGCGTGCTCAGTCAACGTTTTTCAGCTGATTTTTCAGGAAAACCATTGGATTATTACCGCAATTTGCGCGTGACCAACCCTTCGAATTATCTCTACTTTTATGATTTTGGGGAGTACCAAATTATCGGGGCTAGTCCAGAAAGTCTGGTGTCGGTCAAGGATCGAGTGGTGACAACCAATCCCATTGCTGGCACGCGACCAAGAGGGATTGATGAAGAGAGTGATCGGCAATTGGCAACTGATTTGGCAGGGGATCCAAAAGAAGTCGCAGAACACCAGATGTTGGTGGATCTAGGGCGAAACGATATTGGTCGTATCGCTCAAAATGGGTCGGTTGAAGTAACTAAATATATGGAAGTGGAGTTCTTCCGTTATGTGATGCACATGACGAGTGTGGTCAAGGGTCAATTGCTTCCTGGACTAGCCTCTATTGAGGCTCTGAAGGCAACTCTTCCAGCTGGGACCGTTTCTGGTGCTCCCAAGATTCGAGCCATGAAGCGAATCTATGAGGCAGAAAAAGAGAAACGTGGCGTCTATGCGGGTGCTATTGGCTATCTCTCTGTGACGGGGGATCTCGATTTTGCTATTGCGATTCGAACCATGATCCTCAAAAATAAGAAGGCTTATGTGCAGGCCGGAGCAGGAATCGTTTATGATTCGATCGCTGAAAATGAATACCAAGAAACCGTCAATAAGGCAAAATCAATGACAAGGATTGGAGAAGAAGGATGATTTTATTAGTAGATAATTACGATTCATTTACTTACAATTTAGCACAGTATATCGGAAAATTTGATGAGGTCCAGGTGCTTCGAAATGATGATCCGGATTTGTACCAAGTTGCCCAAAAAGCAGATGCCTTGGTCTTTTCTCCAGGTCCAGGTTGGCCAAAGGATGCGGGCAAGATGGAGGAGATGATCCGAGATTTCGCGGGGATCAAACCAATCTTGGGGATTTGCTTGGGGCATCAAGCGATTGCGGAAGTTTTTGGAGGTCGCTTGGGATTGGCACCACAGGTCATGCATGGCAAACAAAGTCAGATCCAGCTAGAAGCTCCCTCTCCGCTATACGCGGGTGTCGCAAAAGAAGTCCCAGTCATGCGCTATCATTCGCTGACGATTGAAGACATGCCAGAGGATTTTGTCATTACCTCTCGGACGACGGATGATCAAGCCATTATGGGAATTCAACACCGCAGCTTACCGATTTATGGTTTTCAATACCATCCAGAAAGTATCGGAACGCCAGATGGGCTCAAGACCATCGAAAATTTTGTCAAACTAGTCAAGGAGCGGAAGATGAAACAAGTGCTTGCAAAAGTAGCGGAAGGAATGGATCTAACTAGTGCAGAGTTAGAAGCGGCCATGGAGGAAGTTGTTGCTGGTCGTGCTTCAGAAGCGCAGGTAACGGCCCTTCTTCTAGGTCTCAAAATGAAGGGAGAAACGGTTGAAGAGCGGACGGCTATTGCAAAAGTGATGCAGGCCTATGCCGTCGCTATTCCGACTGAAGTTCAAGGAGCAATGGACAATTGTGGAACTGGGGGCGATCGTTCGTATAGTTTCAATATTTCAACAACAGCTGCCTTCGTCCTTGCTGGTGGTGGCATCAAGATGGCGAAACACGGAAATCGTTCGATCTCTTCTAAATCTGGTTCTGCGGATGTATTAGAAGCGCTAGGGATTAACCTTGATTTGGGTCCAGAAGACTTGGGACGAGTGTTTGAAAAGGCGGGGATTGTCTTCCTATTTGCCAAAAATCTGCATCCTGGCATGCGCTATATTATGCCCGCTCGCTTGGCGCTAGGGGTTCCAACGGTGATGAACTTAACCGGTCCTCTTATCAATCCGATTCCTCTAGAAACCCAGCTATTGGGAACCAGTCGTCCAGATATGCTGGAAAGTACGGCGGAGATTCTAAAGAATTTGGGTCGGAAACGCGCAGTGGTGGTGAGTGGTCCACAAGGTTTGGACGAGGCAGGCCTTGATGGGGCAACCCAGCTCGCTATTCTGGAAAATGGACAAGTTACCTTATCCAGCTTTCAACCAGAAGATATAGGAATGGAGCGCATCGAAATTGATCAAGTACGAGGTGGAGACGCCAAACGCAATGCGGAAATTTTGCTCAGTGTCTTGAAGAATGAAGCGAGTCCCTTCTTAGAGGTGACGGTCTTAAATGCAGGCCTTGGTTTTTATGCCAACGGCAAGGTAGATTCTATCAAGGAGGGAATTGCCTTGGCACGTGAAGTGATTGCCAGTGGGGCTGCCCTTGAGAAATTGAGATTATTACAGGAGTATCAAAAATGAGTCAAGAATTCTTGCCAAAGATTCTAAAGGAAAAGGCGCGTGAAGTGGCTGCGATGAAAGAAGAGGAGCTCCAACCTTTGCGCGAGACCTACCGCCTGTATGATTACCTAAAGAGTCATCCAGAAAAGCTTCAGGTCATTGCGGAAGTGAAAAAGGCTAGCCCGAGTCTGGGAGATATTCATGTCGATGTGGATATCGTCGCGCAGGCTAAGACTTACGAAGAAAATGGGGCCGTGATGATTTCTGTCTTGACCGATGAAGTGTTTTTCAAGGGCAGTATCGAGTATCTCCGGGAAATATCTAGTCAGGTGCGCATTCCCACCCTCAACAAAGATTTCATTGTGGATGAAAAGCAAATAATTCGGGCGCGAAACGCAGGGGCGACTGTGATCTTGTTGATTGTTGCAGCCTTATCAGAGACTCGTCTGAAAGAGCTCTATGAGTTTGCGACCCATCTTGGCCTGGAGGTCTTGGTGGAGACCCATAATCTGACAGAACTAGAGGTCGCTCACCGGATTGGGGCTCAGATCATCGGGGTCAATAATCGCAACTTGGTGACCTTTGAGACAGACCTCCATACTAGCCTTGAATTGGCGACAAGCTTTGAACAAGAACCGGTTTACATCACTGAGTCTGCTATTTTCACAGCAGCAGACGCTCGCATGCTGGCTCCTTATTTTAATGGCATTCTCGTTGGGACAACCCTCATGAAGGCAGACAATGTGGCTGAAAAAGTAAAGGAGTTGCAGATTGACAAAGGTTAAAATTTGCGGGCTGTCCACTCCAGAAGCTGTCCAGACAGCTGTTGAAGCTGGTGCGGACTACATTGGTTTTGTCTTTGCACCAAGCAAACGGCAAGTAACACTGGAGCAAGCCCGGCAGTTGGCTACAGGGATTCCAGAGGGGGTTCAAAAAGTCGGTGTTTTTGTATCGCCACAAAGAGAAGAAGTGGAGCAAGCTTGCCAAGTTGTGGGCTTGGACCTGATACAAGTGCATGGGCCGATGGATGAAACCATCTTGCAGGACCTTCCCCAACAAACGATTCGCGCTGTTCAAGTGGGGAAAGATGCAGCTCTTCCTGAGACCAGTGCCGATTATCTGCTCTTTGATGCTCCTGTAGCAGGAAGTGGGCAGACCTTTGACTGGCAAAAGCTCGAAACCCAAAACTTCACAAAGCCCTTCTTTATTGCAGGAGGCTTGACGGTAGACAATGTAGCAGATGCCATTCGCTTCTTTCATCCTTATGCGGTGGATGTATCCAGTGGGGTCGAGACAAATGGAAAAAAAGATCAAGAAAAGATAAAACGATTTATAGGAAGGGTCAAGCATGACATATAATCAACCAGATAAAAACGGATTTTACGGGCGGTTCGGGGGACGATTTGTCCCTGAAACCTTGATGACAGCAGTTTTAGAATTAGAAGAAGCCTACAGAGAAAGTCAAGCAGATCCTTCTTTTCAAGCAGAATTGGATCACCTTTTGAAACAATATGTCGGTCGGGAAACACCGCTCTATTACGCTAAGAATCTTACCAAGTATGTCGGTGGAGCCAAGATCTTTCTTAAAAGAGAAGACCTCAACCACACAGGGGCTCATAAAATTAATAATGCCCTAGGACAGGTTTTGTTGGCACACCGGATGGGCAAAAAGAAGATCATCGCAGAAACAGGGGCTGGACAGCACGGTGTTGCAACGGCAACGGCTGCTGCTTTATTTGATATGGAATGCACCATCTACATGGGTGAAGAAGATGTCAAACGCCAAGCCCTCAATGTCTTTCGGATGGAGCTGTTGGGCGCCAAGGTTCAATCAGTAACAGATGGCTCGCGTGTCCTCAAGGATGCGGTCAATGCTGCCCTTAGAGCCTGGGTAGCAAATGTGGAGGATACCCACTATATCATGGGTTCTGCTCTAGGACCTCACCCATTCCCAGAGATTGTCCGTGATTTTCAAAGTGTCATCGGTCGAGAAGCTAAACGCCAATTTGCAGAGCAAAATGACGGTGCGCTACCAGATGCAGTCTTAGCCTGTGTAGGAGGCGGATCGAACGCTATTGGGCTCTTTTATCCTTTTGTTGAAGATACATCTGTTGCCATGTATGGGGCAGAAGCTGCTGGCCTTGGAGTGGATACAGACCAGCATGCAGCAACCTTGACCAAGGGACGTCCGGGAGTCCTTCACGGTGCCTTGATGGATGTGTTACAGGATGCCCATGGACAGATTTTAGAAGCCTTCTCGATTTCAGCAGGTCTTGATTACCCTGGGATTGGGCCAGAGCATTCTTATTTCCATGAAATCAAACGGGCAACCTATGTGCCTGTGACAGACCAAGAAGCATTAGAAGCCTTTCAATTGCTTTCAAAAGTAGAAGGAATCATTCCAGCTCTGGAATCGAGCCATGCTATCGCCTATGCGGTGAAATTGGCCAAGGAAATGGGGCCTGAAAAATCTATGATCGTTTGCTTATCAGGTCGTGGGGACAAAGATGTGGTACAAGTCAAAGATCGCCTAGAACAAGAGAGAGGAGAGTAAGATGGGAAAGACCTTAACAGAGCATTTACAAAAGCTGAAAGACCAGCAGCAAGGGATCTTTGTTCCTTATATTATGGCAGGAGATCATGAAAAAGGCTTGGCAGGTTTGCAGGAAACCATCCAATTTTTGGAGGAGCTTGGTGTCTCAGCTATTGAGGTTGGCATTCCTTTTTCGGATCCGGTGGCAGATGGCCCTGTGATTGAAGAGGCGGGACTACGAAGTTTAGCCCATGGGACGATGACAGAGGAACTGGTGCAAACGATCCAGCGTTTGGAGACAAGTGTTCCTTTGGTCATCATGACCTATTTCAACCCCTTGTTCCAATATGGGCTCGAAAACTTCTTTAGAGATGTAGAAGGAACAGCGGTCAAGGGAGTGATTATTCCGGATCTTCCTCATGAGCATGCGGATCTGGTAGAGCCTCTATTAGTGGATAAGGACATCGCTTTGGTGCCGCTAGTGAGCTTAACCACAGGGATCGAGCGTCAGAAGAAGTTGATCCAAGATGCAGAAGGATTTATCTATGCCGTTGCTGTCAATGGAGTGACGGGGAAAGCTGGTAGCTATCGAGATGATTTGGATCACCACTTGGCCCAATTACACGAAATAGCATCCATTCCTGTTTTAACAGGTTTTGGAGTTTCCAGCATGGAGGATGTTCACCGTTTCAACAAGGTCTCAGATGGGGTTATTGTGGGGTCCAAAATCGTTAAGGCTCTCCACCAAGGGGAGACAGACGCCATTGCTCGTTTTATTTCTCAAGCAGTGAAGGGCTAGAAGCTTCATTTCATTCATCATCAGCTTGATTCTCCTAGATCAAGCTCTTTGTCTACTATTTTAAACATTCCCCTCGTTTGTCTTTACAAACGAGGCTTTCTCGTTACAATAGAGGTAGTAATAAGAAAAGAGGAGAAGAGAATGATAAGCCTTGAAGAGATTGATCAAGTTGTCCAGTCAGGTCCTTTTGAACCAAGCTGGGACTCTCTTAGCCATCAAGTCTGTCCAGATTGGTATCGAGATGCCAAATTTGGAATGTTTATCCACTGGGGCGTCTACAGTGTACCTGCCTTTGGTTCGGAATGGTATTCGCGAAATATGTATATCCAAGGGAATCCTTGCTATGACTATCATCGAGCGCATTTTGGAGACCATGCTAGCTTTGGTTACAAGGATCTCATTCCTCTATTTACAGCCGATCAATTTGATCCGGCATCTTGGCTGGATCTCTTTCAAAAAGCGGGAGCCCAGTATCTTTTTCCAGTTGCGGAGCACCACGATGGTTTTCAGATGTATGCCTCTACTCTCTCGTCTTATAATAGCTTAGAAATGGGGCCGAGACGAGATGTCTTAGGAGAGCTGAGGGAGGAAGCAGAAAAACGTGGTCTGCACTTTTGTACGTCCTCTCACCGGGCAGAACACCAGTTTTTCTTTTCACATGGCAAGGAATTCACTAGTGACATTCCGCAAGAAGTCCCAAGAGACAGCCTTTATTGGCCAGCGGAGCCAGAGCCTAAGGATCATTTTGATCTGACTTCCAAGCCTTATCCAAGCAAAGAATTCTTGGAAGATTGGCTTTTGCGAACCTGTGAACTGGTGCGGGACTACCAGCCAGAGCTCCTTTATTTTGACTGGTGGATCCAGCATGAGAGTTTCCGTCCCTACTTGATGCGCTTTTTGGCTTATTATTACAATCTAGCAGCACAAGAGGATCGCAAGGTGGCTGTTTGTTACAAACAGGATGCCCTCCCTTTCGGTTCAGGAATCGTTGAGATGGAGCGGGGAGGATACGGAGAGACGCAAGCCTTTCCGTGGCAAATGGATACCGCGATTGCCCGTAATTCTTGGTGCTATACCCAGGATCTAGCCTACAAGACCAGTAAGGAATTGCTACAAAATTTAGTTGATGTTGTGGCCAAAAATGGCAATCTTCTGCTCAATATTGGACCCAAGGCAGATGGCACGATCCCTGAGCAAGACCAAGACATCCTCACAGAGATCGGGGACTGGCTGGCGGTAAATGGAGAAGCCATTTATCAGAGTCGGCCTTGGCGGGTGTCATCGGACGGACCGACCGAGGCCCAGGAAGGTTCCTTCTCAGATGGGCAAGCGCCACTCTATACTAGCCAAGATTTCCGCTATACCATGCGTGATGGCTTTCTTTATGCCATCCAGCTGGAACCAAGTGGAAGGACGGAAGAGTTGACCTTGCCGTCTCTCGCCTATGATCTCAAGCAACCGAGAATTCTTCATGCGCGCATTAAAAAGCTAGAGCTCCTTGGAGAAAGTCAGCCCCTTTCTTGGAGCCAAGATGAGACAGGGCTCCATCTTCAGTTACCAGCTTGCAGCAAAAAACAACCGCGTGTTTTACGCCTCAGCTTTTAGTTTTCTTGAAGCTTTCTATAAGGAATCGTTTAGGTTTCTCTTGTATACTGTACTCATCCAATAAGAAATGAGGTACAGAAAATGAAAATCTCAGTTAATTATCCAAAACGCTTTAAGAAATTGCCACAAAAAGGTTCTTGTTACGGCGAATAAACACTTCTCTTCATTTTTCATAAGAAACTCCTAAAGAAGGCTCTACCCGAAAGGGTAGAGTTTTTATGTACCAGAGACCTTGTGATTCGTGGTATAATAGGCCTATGGAAAAAAAGAATAAATTACTACTCATCGACGGGTCTTCCGTCGCTTTTCGTGCCTTTTTCGCACTCTATAATCAAATTGATCGCTTCAAAAATGCCAATGGTCTGCATACAAATGCGGTCTATGGCTTTAACCTCATGTTGAGTCATCTCTTGGAGCGCATCCAACCAACCCATGTCCTCGTTGCTTTTGATGCAGGAAAGACGACTTTTCGGACGGAGATGTATGCCGACTACAAAGGGGGCCGTGCAAAAACTCCAGATGAGTTCCGCGAGCAGTTTCCTTTCATTCGTGAGCAACTGGATCATTTGGGAATCCGCCATTATGAGCTGGCCCAGTATGAAGCGGATGATATTATTGGAACGCTAGATAAGATGGCAGAAACTACTTCGGTGCCATTTGATGTGACCATTGTCTCTGGGGACAAGGATTTGATCCAGCTGACGGATGACAATACGGTGGTTGAAATCTCCAAAAAAGGGGTAGCGGAGTTTGAAGAATTCACTCCAGCCTATCTGAAAGAAAAGATGGGACTGACACCAGAGCAATTTATCGACCTCAAGGCCTTGATGGGAGATAAGTCAGATAATATTCCAGGTGTTACTAAGATCGGAGAAAAGACAGGGATCAAACTACTCCTAGAGTACGGGTCTCTCGATGGTATTTACGAGCATATCGATGAGATGAAGGCTTCTAAGATGAAGGAAAACCTCATCAACGACAAGGAGCAGGCCTACCTATCCAAGACTCTTGCGACCATCGATACCAATGCGCCTATTGAAATTGGCCTGGACGATATCACCTATACGGGCCCTCATCTAGAAAATCTCGCCAAGTTTTATGAGGAGATGGGCTTCAAGCAACTCCGTCAGGCCTTGGATCTCAGTGGAGAAGAAGCAGCTCCTGTAGCCATTGACTATACAGAAGTCGAGCAGGTCACTTCAGATATGCTCACGGAAGATAGTTTCTTCCATTTTGAGATTTTTGGGGACAATTACCATACGGAACCCATCATCGGTTTCGCATGGGGGACCAAAGGTCAGCTCTACGCGAGTACAGATACTGGTCTTTTACAAACACCGATTTTCAAAGAATTTCTCGAAAAAACGCCCCTCAAGGTCTATGACTTCAAGCGGGCCAAGGTCTTGCTCAGCCACTTGGGCATTACCCTTCAAAATCCCGCTTTTGACAGTCGATTGGCCAAGTATCTCTTGTCGACCGTAGAGGACAATGAGATTTCAACCATTGCGAGTCTCTA
>JAQCUL010000021.1:0-37173 GCA_027685415.1 Streptococcaceae bacterium AF13-5-6.0 | reverse complement strand
TAAGACGGAGGCGAAAACATAAAGAAATTCTTTTTTCGATCTCATTTTGTCACCCTCCCAAATAGACGCTCTTTCCAACTAATCGTTTTATTCTCTTCAGGAACCAAGAAAGCTCTCAATTCTGATTCGAACTCTTCTAAGGTTAAATCGTGATGGAAGGTTCCATTATAGGTCACAGAGATCCCGCCCGTTTCTTCTGATACCACAAAGGTAAAGGCATCCGAAACTTCAGACAAACCAATGGCTGCGCGGTGACGCGTTCCGAACTCTTTTGAAATTCCAGTGTTTTCGGTCAAGGGCAGGTAGGCACAAGAAACGGCGATTTTATCATTGCGAACAATGACGGCACCATCATGCAAGGGAGTATTAGGAATGAAGATATTAATCAGCAATTCTCCTGAAATCTCTGCATCTAGAGGAATCCCTGTGGAGATATATTCCTGAAGGGTTCTGGCTCCTTGAATAGCTACCAAGGCACCAATCTTACGTGGGCTCATATAAGCTACTGCCTTGACATAGGCCTGAACCATCTTCTCTTCCTGACTGACTTCACTCGTCGTAAAAAATTCTGTCGCCCGACCTAGACGCTCTAGGCCAATCCGAATTTCAGGGGAGAAAATCACAACCAGCGCAATAACCCCATAGGTAATCACTTGATTGATCAGCCAAGAAATAGTCGTTAAACCCAAAAAATTGGCTAAAAATTGAGCCAAGAAAAAGATAATGACCCCACGCACCAAAATCATGATCTTGGTCCCGACGATGGCCTTGATCAAAAAATACAACAACCAAGCCACCAGGGCAATATCGATGATATTGATAATAACACTCCACCAATTCGGGAACAAACTGGTCCAAAATTGTGGATTTGAAAACTGTTGAATATTCATATTCTCATACCTACCACTTCTCTAAAAGACATCATCTTATTATAACACGTTTCAACAGATTTTTCTGTAACCTTCTGATGCTTTTTATGATAAAATATGATTTATGAAGATAAATACAACCTTGGGCCTTCTGGCAGGAAAGCTTTCCGGCTCTATTCTAGAAAAGATGGGGCGGGGATCAACCCTACCAGGTAAAGTAGCCCTCAAATTTGATAAAGATATTCTCAGTCAACTGGCAAAAAACTATGAGATTGTTGTGATTACAGGGACAAATGGAAAAACCCTGACCACTGCGCTAACAGTAGGTATTCTCCAAGAAGCTTTTGGACCTATTTTGACCAATCCAAGTGGGGCCAATATGATCTCTGGGATTACAACGACCTTCTTACGTGCTAAGCATTCGAAAGCAAATCGACCGATTGCGGTACTTGAAATTGACGAGGCCAGCCTCTCTCGGATTTGTGATTATATTAAGCCCAGCCTTTTTGTGGTCACTAATATTTTCAGGGACCAGATGGACCGCTATGGAGAGATCTATACGACCTACCAGATGATTTTGGATGCCATTCACAAGGTCCCAACTGCAACAGTCTTGTTAAATGGTGATAGTCCGCTCTTTAATAGTCAGACCTTATCCAATCCGATCCAATATTATGGATTTGATACTGACAAATCAGAGCAACAACTAGCTCATTACAATACGGAAGGAATCCTCTGTCCGCATTGCCACAACATCCTCAAGTACAAGCTCAATACCTATGCAAATCTTGGGGATTATATCTGTGAGCACTGTGGTTTCCACAGACCTCCTCTGACTTATGCCGTATCAGACCTCCTCTCTTTAACCCAGCGCTCTTCCCAATTCCGGATTCAAGGCCAAGACTACCACATCAATATTGGCGGTCTCTACAACATCTACAATGCCTTAGCTGCTGTTTCCGTTGCTGGATTCTTTGGAGTGCAACCTGAAGTGATTAAGCAAGGATTTGATCGCAGTCGCGCTGTCTTTGGTCGTCAGGAAACCTTTAAGATTGGGGATAAGGAATGTACCTTGGTTCTGATTAAGAATCCAGTTGGAGCTACTCAGGCTATCGAAATGATCAAACTAGCACCTTATTCCTTTAGCTTATCAGTCCTCCTTAATGCGAATTATGCAGACGGAATCGACACCAGCTGGATTTGGGATGCAGATTTTGAGCAAATCACCCAGATGGATATTCCAGAAATCAACGCTGGTGGGGTGCGCCACTCTGAGATTGCTCGGCGACTTCGGGTCACTGGCTATCCGGCTGAAAAGATCACAGAAATGGCTGAATTAAAAGAGGTCTTCCAACGCATCCAGCAACAGGAAACCCCTCACGCCTATATCTTAGCCACTTATACGGCCATGCTTGAGTTCCGTGAACTCTTGGCCCAAGAACACCTGATTGAAAAGGAGATGCACTAATGACTTATACTTCTCTAGAATCTTCTGATCAGGCACAGTATCCTTACAGCCTGCGCATTGCCCATCTCTACGGCAACTTAATGAATACCTACGGAGACAATGGGAATATCCTCATGCTCAAGTACGTTGCGGAAAAACTTGGAGCCCATGTCACAGTGGATATCGTCTCTCTCAAAGACCGGTTTGACCCTGATGCCTATGATATCGCCTTTTTCGGTGGAGGACAAGACTACGAACAGACCATTGTATCAGAAGATCTTCCAGATAAAAAAGAAGACCTTGCACGCTTTATTGATGACGATGGTGTGGTCCTTGCTATCTGTGGTGGCTTTCAGCTTCTGGGTCAGTACTACATTGAAGCTTCTGGCAAACGCATTGAAGGGCTCGGTATTATGGGCCACTATACGCTCAACCAAGTCAACAACCGCTATATCGGTGATATCAAGATCCATAACGAAGAATTTAACGAAACCTATTATGGTTTTGAAAACCACCAAGGTCGGACCTTCTTGGCTGAGGATGAAAAACCGCTGGGCAAGGTAGTCTATGGAAATGGGAACAACAAAGAAGATGGGTGCGAAGGGGTTCATTACAAGAACGTCTTTGGCAGCTACTTCCACGGCCCTATCTTGTCCCGAAATGCCAATTTGGCCTATCGCTTGGTGAGCACTGCCTTAAAAAATAAATATGGCAAGGACCTTTCCCTACCGGCTTATGAGGAGATTCTAAGCCTAGAGCAGCCGGAAGAATACGCTGATGTGAAAAGCAAGGCACCGACTGAACAATAAGGAGATAATGATGAACAAAAATAATCTACACTACATTGCTTTATTACTTTTAATTTTATTGATTGCTGGTATTTCCCTTGCAAACATGCAATCAGTCACTGTGAATTTCCTCTTGGTCCAATTTAAATTGCCCTTGATCATTCTGATCTTGCTCTGTGTCCTCTTGGGTGCATTTGTCATGACCTTGATTAATTTTTCAAAGGGCTTCTCACTAAAAAAAGAACTCAAGAGCACTCAAAAGCAACTAGAGGAAGAAAAGAAAGAAGTTAAAATAGAAGAAAAAAATAACAACTAAAAAAGCACCGATCGGTGCTTTTTTCATGCTTTTCTAATGACTTTTTGCATGCAATTTTTTTGCGACTACTTGTGCTAGGAGTGAAAAGAGAATAACTCCAGCTCCAATCAGGAGAAAGGATTCTACTCGGACACTTGGTAACCAGGTCATCAAGCCTTTAGCGATGGGCATAAAGAGAATGGCTAGGGTAAAAATAGTGCTTAAGACCCTGCCCAGATAGTCTCCTTCTACCTTGGTTTGCACTTGGGTAAAAAAGTGAATATTAAAAATCGTCATAAAGAATTCAAAGACCAAATTTCCAGAATAGGAAAGAAGGTGAGGAAGAGGCAAGCCCATCATGAACACTCCCACTCCTGTTAAAATCAATAAGAAGAGAAGCATCTCCATGCTTGACTTAAATTTATTAGCAATCAAGGCTCCGATGATGGAACCGATAGCACCCAAGGTTAAGATGGTCGCATAAGCGCCCTTGACCCCGTAAAGTCGATTGGAAAAGGGAAGTAAAAATTCAAAGGCTGCAAAAAAGAAATTGACGCTGGAAGCCACCAAGAGGAGGAAGAAAATCTCTTTCTGATGCCAGATGTAGTCTAACCCATCTTTCATATCCGAAAAAATATCTTTTCCTGTGAACCGTTTCTTTTCTTGAACTTTGGCTTCTTCTTTCGGAAGGAATGCCACTAGGACAAAGGCGATGAAAAAGGTCAGTGCATCCAGTAAGAGGGTCACATGGAGACTGGCAAATTGTAAAACAAGGAAAGAGAACACAGGAGAGCTAACACCCACCACTTGTAAGACCAACTCCAAGTGGGCATTATAGGTCACAATCTCGTCCTTCTCTACAACCTCAGTGATAATGGCTTTGTTGGCCGTACGAGAAAATGCGAAGGCAATGGCCTGGACAATATTGGCAACAATCAGAGCCGCAATCATCCAACGATCGTTCCTGATAAAAGAAATCGCCAAACAAAGGAGACCACACACCAAGTCGGTCATCATCAAAATCTTGCGACGGGAAAAACGGTCTGAGATCACGCCTCCAAATGGATTGACTAGAATGGAGGTGACAAGTTCAGAAATCTGATAAATCCCTAATACCGTCTTTCCCACCGTCCCCATCGAGGCCAGCCAGACACTGTTCCCATAGTCATAGAGCATATTTCCCATTCGATTGATCGCTCCACGAGCAATTAGTTGGACTGCATGTCGATTCATAAAAAACCTCCTTCATTTTCTGAAACTATTGTATCAGTTCATGAAAGAGGTTTTCATTTTGTCCCCTATTTGGGAAAAATAATGGTTTACGAATTTATCAAAGGATCCCTACTGTTCTTTTGATTGAAGCTGCTTAGCTACTAGCTGAGCCAAGAGTGAAAAGAGAATAACTCCAGCTCCAATCAAGAGAAATGATTCCATACGGACACTTGGCAACCAAGTCATCAACCCTTTGGCGATGGGCATAAAGAGAACAGCCAAGGTATAAATTGTGCTCAATACTCTACCTAGATAATCATCTTCCACCTTGGTTTGTACTTGGGTAAAAACGTGGATGTCGAAAATGGTCACAAAAAATTCACAGACCAAATTTCCTGAAAAGGAAAGATAAGGCGGAAGGGGCAAGCCCATTATGAACACTCCGACCCCTGCCATGATCAGTAAAAACAGGAGAATTTTCATACTTGATTTCATTTTATTGGCAACAAGTGCTCCTAGAATAGATCCAATAGCTCCCAGCGTTAAAATGGTCGCATAAGCTCCTTTAACTCCGTATAGACGATTCGAGAAGGGAAGTAAAAACTCAAAAGCCGCAAAAAAGAAATTGACGCTAGAAGCCACTAATAAGAGAAAGAAAATCTCTTTCTGATGCCAGATATAGTCTAACCCATCCTTGATATCAGAAAAAATATCTTTCCCGGTAAACTGTTTCCTCTCTTGCACCTTAGCTTCTTCTTTCGGAAGGAAAGCCACTAGGACAAAGGCAATGAAAAAGGTCAGCGCATCTAATAAGAGGGTCATATGAAGACTGGCAAATTGTAGAACTAGGAAAGAAAAAACAGGTGAACAGACACTAACAACCTGTAAGACTAACTCCAAGTGAGCGTTATAGGTCACAATCTCTTCTTTCTCTACTACCTCGGTAATAATGGCTTTATTGGCAGGTCGAGAAAAACCAAAGGCAATGGCCTGAACAATATTGGCAAAAATAAGAGCCGCAATCATCAAGCTATCATTTGTGATAAAAGAAATCGCCAAACAAAGGAGTCCACAAACCAAGTCGGTCGTCATCAAAATCTTGCGACGAGAAAAACGGTCTGAAATCACTCCTCCAAAAGGATTCACGAGAATCCCTGTCACTAACTCAGAAATCTGATAGATCCCTAATACCGTCTTTCCTATAGTCCCCATCGAGGCCAGCCAGACACTATTCCCATAATCATAGAGCATATTTCCAATTTTGTTAATAGCTCCACGACTAATTAATTGGACCGCATGTCGGTTCATAAAATCTCCTTTATCACTGTCCTATTTAGAACATTCATTTTTTACAAATTTATCAAAGTGTTCTTGATAATAGGCCACCTGCTCTGGCAGTCCCAGCACATCAAAAATGTGCATGGCTTCCCTCATTTGCTGCCGCCCTTCTTCTGTTTGCCCCTTCTGATAGAGGGCAAATCCTTTGAGATAATGAAAGACATTGCGTTCGTAGAGCTTGATGCTCTTCCCGATAATCTTTTCTACATAGGCTTCAAAATAGCTGGCGTTTTCAAAAGAACGATGTTCTAAACAATGTTGGTAGCAATTCAGGGCTAGAATCAAGACCAGTTTGCGATGGCGACCAATTTCTTTGTAGAAATCTTCACGCTCCATCACTTCTCTCCCAAGCCGTGTGACATAGTCCACCTCATAAAAGCTGTAGAGATTGCCAAAGAGGATCAATTCATACATGGTCCACTCTTCCGTTTGAAAGAGGTAATCCGCCACCTTATCCAGATCACGCTGCTTCATGGTGTAGCTGGCATCTCTCTGGCAAATCAGCCCTTGTAGCAGGATCCAGTTCAGCTCAAAATAGAGAGGATTGGTCGAACTCTTGGCTTTTTCAAGTTGTTCTCTTTGAAGCTTTTTAAAACCTGCAATATCATTTGAGTAGTAAAGCGGAATAATCTGAGCCATTATGGCGACATGCTCATGGTGTTGAAAATTTCTGGCCTTATCCATAAAATTCTCAATCGTCACATGGATATTGTCCAAAATGTCAAAGAAGCGCGAAGCAGCTAGATCCGACTCCCCTAATTCAAAACGGGATAATTGGGAGGTCGAGCAAGCTTCTCCTGCAGCTTCTTTTAACGAATAATTCTTACTGATTCGAAATTCACGAAAAACTTTTCCAAGATTGTCCATCTATTCCACCTGCTCTGACAGTTCTGCCCACTCTTCCATAACCGCTTCCTGCTGGACAGTTAGTTGATCCAGCTCGCTCTGGAGTTGAACCAAGTCAGCTGCATCATTGGTGCTATGCATGGTTTCGGTGATGTCTTGGATTTTTTGATCCAACTCTTCCATCTCTGCTTCCAATTGCTCAATGCGACGAGTAATTTTCCGGAGTTCCTTTTGGTTTTGCTTCTGCAAGTGATAATCATTGCTGGTGACTTCTTCGGTCGAAGAAACAGGCACAGCTTCTGCTTGTGCTGCAGCTAGGGCTTCTAACTCAGCTTTTTTCTCCAAATAATAATCGTAGTCTCCTAGGTAAAGGGTTGAGCCTTCTTCTGAGAGTTCCAAAACTTGAGTAGCCACCCGATTGATAAAGTAACGGTCGTGGCTGACAAAGAGCAAGGTCCCATCAAAATCAATCAAGGCATTTTCCAGCACTTCCTTGCTATCGATGTCCAAGTGGTTGGTCGGCTCGTCGAGAATCAAGAAATTGTTATTCTCCATGGACAGCTTGGCTAGAAGCAAGCGGGCCCGCTCTCCACCTGACAGCATGCCGACGGTTTTCTTAACATCATCCCCAGAGAAAAGAAAGGCTCCCAGGCGATTTCGAATTTCCACTTCTGGCGTCAGTTTAAAGTCATTCCAGAGCTCATCCAAGACACTGTTGTGTGGCGTTAGTTTACTTTGGGTCTGATCATAGTAGCCCACCTCGACATTGGCCCCAAAACGAGCTTCCCCCTTGATGAAAGGAATCTGCCCGACGATGGACTTGATAAGAGTAGATTTCCCGATTCCATTTGGTCCCACAATAGCGACTGCATTCATCTTGCGGATATCCAAATTAATAGGCTCTGATAGGATTTGATCGTCATAGCCGACGGCAGCTTCTTCCACAGTCAAGACGACATTGCCCGATGTCTTATCGGCATGGAAGGTCATATGGGCAGACTTAGTCCCAGCTTCCGGCTTGTCTAGACGCTCCATTTTTTCCAACTGCTTGCGCCGAGACTGGGCCCGTTTGGTGGTCGACGCCCTCACCAAATTGCGATTAACAAAGTCTTCCAGAGCAGCTATTTCTTTTTGTTGCTTCTCGTAGTTCTTGGCTTCGGTCAGCAGTTTTTGCTCCTTTTGCTCCACAAAACTAGAGTAATTACCGACATAGCGGTCCAAGGAATGCTTGGTCAGGTCCAAGGTAATGGTTGCGACCTTATCCAGGAAATACCGGTCGTGGCTGACAATGAGAAGAGCTCCGCTATAATTAACCAAGTAATTTTCCAACCAGGCGATGGTCTCAATATCCAAGTGGTTGGTTGGCTCGTCCAGTACCAAGAGATTTGGTTTTTCTAAGAGCATCTTGGCTAGAGCGAGACGGGTATTTTGCCCACCAGACAGCTCTTCAATCTTCATCTGCCACATGGACTCATCGAACTTGAAGCCGTTGAGAATCGCACGGATATCTGCCTCATAGGTAAAACCACCTGCCTGACGGAATTCTTCCGAGAGACGGTCATAGTCCTGCATGAGTTTTTCTAAGTCAGCCCCAGTTTTTTCCCCCATCTCAAGCTCCATCTGCCGCAAAGTTTTCTCCGTTTTACGGAGGTCGTCAAAGACATGGAGCATCTCATCGTAGATGGTATTGGACGACTCAAAGCGGCTATCCTGGGCTAAATAAGAGAGAGAAAGGTCACGCTTTTTATTGATTTCCCCAGAAGTCGGCTCTTCTTCTCCCACCAAGATTTTTAAGAGCGTAGACTTGCCGGCTCCGTTCTTTCCAACCAGGGCAATCCGGTCTCGTTCATCCACTTGCAGGCTGATATTATCAAAAAGAACCTCCCCTGCAAAAGAGCGTTCAATTTTGTTGGCTTGTAAAATAATCATGTCCCTATTTTACTATCTTTTTACGGATTAAACAAGGAAAGACGAGCCATCAAAAAATCCTGAGCCCCTTGAGGCTCAGAACTTTTAGAAAGTATTTTAAAACTTATTCTTCCTTATACAATTGTCGGACTGCTTCCACATCTGTATCCTGAATACTGTAGAAGGAGCCAGCTGGTTGCATGACCGATTCTCCATCAGTGTGGTCCAGCCCAATGGCATGGCCTAGCTCATGCTCAGCTGTATTGACAATCCGATCATAACTATAGTTATAGACATAATTTAAAAGATAATGGCGATTGAGACGCACTGTGATGTGGGTGAAGCGGTTGGTTAATAGGTTGGTCTGAGAGGCAGTCTCTCCTGCTGCAGAAACCGATGCGTTATCCATTTCCGTCAAGACCACATTAGCCTCTTTTTCATTTGTAACCAGCTTGAAGGTAAAGGTGCCTGTTTGGTTCCAAGCCTCAATAGCATCCCGATAAGCTTTTACAAAAGTTTGATTGATATTGGGATCCAAATAGACCGTGGCTTCCGCTTTTTCCCAGCGAGCCCCACTATGCTCATGATTGTCCGTCTGCGTGGTCTGTGAGCTAGGTGTCATCCCAAAGCGCGATGCAAAGCCCTGATCACCAAATAAATTGCCGACTTGATAGACAACCTTTTGGGCAGCTCGTCCAAATCCATCCATACCAGAACTAGGAGAATCTGTGAAATAGATGATCCCCACTAGGACGAGAAAACTGATGGCAATGGTCCAGAAAAATCCCCAAAAAAGACTCCAAGCCATGCGAAGGATTCCTCTGAAAAATCGAAAAATGGTTCTCATACATTCTCCTTTCTCTTAAAGAAGGTATGCCATTGTAACACTCCATTCTTAAAAAAAACTTAAATAGCCATGCTTTCTGGCTTATTGATGAACGGTTACTTTTCCTGTCTGGTAATCCAGGCTAATCCCACTTTGAACATTGGGAACAAAGACATTGAACTCAAGGGTCCCATCACTCGATTTGGCTTCGATATGAGAACCTAACGGAATCAAATCTTCTGGTTGGTTGTAGATCAAGGTTACTCGATAGCGGATCCTCTTGTTCTTATCCAGTGCTTTTCGAACCAGGGTCTCGTAGTAGTTTTGACCGGTAGAATGAGGGTCATTGGCTTGATTGGACCAAGCCGTTTGTACAGCGATATTTTTGGGATTGCTCGTCGAAGCATCGAAACCTTTGAGATTGCCGATCAAGGCGTAGCCCAATAGGTGGCCCCGATCCACAGCATGGTCATACTCGCCGGACAGATTGTGGACCTGATGCCAACCTGCTGGTTTCCAATCGGTTAGGCCACTACCTGTTGCATCTCGATCTCTGTACTGGCGAGTCGCCTTGGTCATAATAGCGTTCGCAACCGTCGGTACGGTCTTTCCATTCACTTCTTTTGTCTTGTTATCCGCATAGGGTTGACTAGCCACACTGGCATCCAGATCTGTGCGATTTCCCTTAACTACAAAGGCTCCAGCACCATTCCATTCCAAGTCATTTCCCAATTGTGAACGGGCAGATTTCGTTAGTACAGAGCTAGCTAACTCTTTACTAGGTGTTTCTTGTTGGCTACTAGTGACTACCGAAACAACCTGATCTGTCGCTTCTTTTACCGTCGGTTGATTAAAATAATAGCCCCCAATAGCTAGGGCCGTTGCCACCACAAAACCGGCTAGGGTTTGTTTTGTTCGTTTTGTGAATACTTGTTTTGTCATGCCTCTCTCCAAAAAAGAGCAGCGCTAGATGGGTCATTGACTCGATTCGCTGCTCTCCTTTTTACTCAATTTTAGTTAAAAGCTTATTTGCCTGTTAGCTTTCCAATGATCTCTGACCAAGTATCCGGAGAGAGAATGGACCATGGATTTTTTCCATCTCCAATCACTCCATAGCCAATGACCAAACCAACTGCAAAAATGATGATTCCAATCACAGCCAACAGGAGGACAATTCCTAGCTGTTTTCCAACATAGCGAAGATTAGTTTTCATCGTCTTCTTCCTCTACACGTTTCACGTCTGCACCTAGTGCAACCAATTTCTCATGGAATTGATAATAACCACGATCTAAGTGACTTAATTTGCTGACTTTCGTTTCTCCTTCTGCTACCAAGCCCATCAAGACCAAGGTTGCACTTGCTCGTAAATCGGTCGACATGACCTCTGCACCTTGGAAGCTTTCCCCTCCAACGATACGAGCTGTATCCCGCATAATATCCGAGTGAACGCCCATCCGACGCATTTCTTCCAAATGCTGGAAGCGATTCTCAAAGACCGTTTCAATCATGGTAGACTCACCTTTAGCCATGGCCATCAAGGCTGTGAATTGAGCCTGCATATCGGTTGGGAATCCTGGATACGGAAGGGTTTTAACGGTTACTGGACGAAGCTTACTGATATCCGATTGAATCCGAATGCCATTTTCTTCCTCGGTTACCGTTACACCCATCTCCTGCATCTTAGATAGAAGCGGACGGTTGTGTTCCCAAATGGCATCTTCGATCAAGACATCTCCACCAGTCATGGCTGCCCCAATCATAAAAGTTCCAGCTTCGATGCGGTCTTGCACAACATTGTGGTTTGCCCCATGCAAGCTCTCCACACCAACGATGGTCAAGGTCTCAGTTCCTGCACCCTTGACATTAGCCCCCATTTTATTCAGCAAGAGAGCTAGGTCAACAATTTCAGGTTCTCGAGCTGCATTTTCAATCACCGTGACTCCATCTGCCAAGGTTGCCGCCATCATAATATTTTGTGTCGCCCCTACTGATGGGAAGTCCATATAGATGTGTGCACCCTTGAGACGATCTGCTTTTGCTTCAATATAGCCGGCTGTTTGGGTAATTTCAGCTCCCATAGCTTCCAGACCTTTGAGATGAAGGTCAATCGGACGACTACCGATCGTACAGCCTCCAGGCATGGAAACTTTGGCATGGCCATTGCGTGCCAAGACAGGACCCAAGACAACGATAGAAGCCCGCATCTTGCTCACATATTTATAAGGTGCTTCCTCAGACAATTTCTCTCGCGCATCTACGACAACCGTATTGTCTTCTTCATTGAAGGTTACTTGTGCATTCAACCCACGAACAACATTGTTCATTGTAAAGACATCTGATAAAACAGGTACATTTTTCAAGGTTGTCACACCCTCGCTTGCTAGAACTGTTGCAGCAAGAAGAGGAAGGACAGCATTTTTTGCTCCTTCGATTTTGACGGTTCCAACCAGTCGATTATGACCACCATTAACGATTATTTTTTCCATACGGGATTGTTCTCCAATTTCTTAAAGTCACGCTTTCTATCATACCATATTTTTTATAAAATGTGGCTAGAATTGGCCAATAAAAATCTGCCGACTCATCTCATAGACACTGATAAAAAATGAGCTGGCTAGATAGCCGATTCCGACGCTGATCATCAAGATCAAAAAACGGATTTTAACCGCATTTTCAGCACTTACTTTTAAAAACTTTTCCCATTGAACCAGGTTCAACAATAGGTAATAGGCAAAAAAGATAAACAATAGATGGCTTGAAAGATTAAAAATCATTTGAATCATACAGCTATTATACCATATTTGGTCTCTACTTTCTTCTTTTGATTCTCTCCCAACAAAAATAAGGTGAGGACATACCTCCACCTTATTTTGAATATCTTATAAACGATTTCCGACATTAATCCGGTTAATGGCGCGTTGAAGAGCAATTTTAGCACGACGTTCCATATCAACCGAATGCTGATCTTTGGCTTCTTCAATCGCTTTTTCAGCTCGCAGTTTGGCACGTTCTGCACGACTAATGTCAATATCTCGAGCACGTTCGGCAGAATCGGCAACAATGGTAATGACATTATCAGCTACTTCGATAATCCCACCATTGACTGCAATCCAATCAATATGTTTGTCATCGTCGACACGACGAACCTTTACTTGGTCTACAGCCAAAACCGCAATGGTATTGATATGATGAGGTAAAATCCCTAATTCACCATCAATTGTCTTGACAGATACAAATGCGGCATGATGATCATAAACCAGTCCATCCGGTGTAACGATTTGGACGTTCATTTGACTCATCTTTCACCTCTTCTTAGAATCCCATTTTTTCAGCTTTGGCGATCACATCTTCGATCGATCCAACACCACGGAAGGCATCTTCAGGAAGATGGTCATATTTCCCATCCAAAATTTCTTTAAAGCCACGAACAGTTTCTCCAACTGGTACATAAGAACCAGGTTGACCTGTAAATTGTTCCGCAACGTTGAAGTTTTGTGACAAGAAGAATTGGATCCGGCGAGCACGAGCAACCAAGGTCTTTTCTTCGTCAGACAATTCATCCATCCCCAAGATAGCAATGATATCTTGCAATTCATGGTAACGTTGAAGGACGCGTTTGACCTCAGAAGCGACTGCATAGTGTTCTTCTCCTACGATTTCTGGAGAAAGGGCACGTGAGCTAGATGCCAATGGGTCCACCGCAGGGTAGATCCCCAATTGTACCAATTTACGTTCCAAGTTGGTGGTTGAATCCAAGTGGGCAAAAGCGGTTGCTGGCGCTGGGTCTGTGTAGTCATCGGCTGGCACATAGATGGCTTGGATGGATGTAACAGAACCTTTCTTCGTTGACGTAATCCGTTCTTGCAATTGCCCCATTTCTGTTGCCAAAGTAGGTTGGTAACCAACGGCTGATGGCATCCGTCCCAAAAGGGCTGATACTTCAGATCCGGCTTGGGTGAAACGGAAGATATTGTCGATAAACAAGAGAACGTCCTGACCTTCAACATCACGGAAGTATTCCGCAATGGTCAAACCAGTCAAAGCAACACGCATCCGTGCTCCAGGTGGCTCATTCATTTGTCCAAAGACCATGGCTGTTTTTTCAATAACGCCAGATTCTTTCATTTCCCAGTAAAGGTCATTCCCTTCACGTGTCCGTTCCCCAACACCAGTAAATACAGAAATACCACCGTGTTCTTGGGCAATATTATGGATTAATTCTTGAATCAAGACGGTCTTCCCAACTCCGGCACCACCGAAGAGTCCGACCTTCCCACCTTTCAAATAAGGGGCTAAGAGGTCAATAACCTTGATCCCTGTTTCAAGAATTTCTTCTGAAGTAGAGAGCTCGTCAAAGGATGGAGCTTTTTTGTGGATGGAGTCACGAGGAGCATCCTCAGGAAAAGGTTGATCCAAGTCAATGGTATCTCCAAGAACATTGAAGACACGTCCCAAGGTTTCTTTTCCGACAGGAACAGAGATTGGACGACCTGTGTCCAAGACTTCCATTCCACGTGTTAAACCATCAGTTGATTCCATGGCGATGGTCCGTACGACCCCATCACCAAGTTCCAAAGCTACTTCAAGAACGACTTTTGATTTTTGTTGGTCATTTTTATAGACTACAAGCGCATTATTGATCTCAGGAAGTTTATCTCCAACGGAAAAGGCAACGTCTACGACGGGACCTACGACCTGAGAAATTTTGCCTAAACTCATGTCATTCTCCTATTCTAAGTAATTTCTACTGCTCAAAAGTTCTCTTTCGAGCATCTGTTTTTTTTTATATAAAATTGTATCCGACAACTATTCAAGGGCGCTAGCACCAGCAACGATTTCGGTAATTTCTTGCGTAATCGCTGCTTGACGAGCACGGTTGTATTGAATCGTTAATTCATCAATGACTTTCTTGGCATTGTCTGTTGCAGTTTGCATGGCCATCATCCCCGCAGCATTTTCAGCTGTTTTAGCATCAATAATGGCACCATAGATCATGCTTTCAGCAAATTGAGGGAGCAATTGATCCAAAATGGCATCTCGACTAGATTCCAATTCTAGATTCAATACATAATCCTCATCTGCTTCATTGGGGTCCAAATCAATAATCGGAAGCATCTGTTCTACCCGCATTTGGCTAGTCAAACTGTTAACGTGATGGTTGTAACAGACGTACAACTCGTCAAACAAGCCTTCCTGATACATTTGGACTGTTTTCGAAATGATCGTACGAACTTCCTTAAAGCTAGGTTGATCAGGCAAACCACGCAATTCATAAACCGGCTGAATCCCACGGGCACGGAAGAAATCCGCCCCGACACTTCCAATACAGATCACTTCAAAGTCATCTCCAGTTGGATGGTATTCTGCCTTCATTTCCATCATGGTTTTAAGGATGGAGGCATTGTAGCCTCCGACCAAACCACGATCGGATGTAATCACGATATAAGCTGTCTTTTTTACCGGCCGACTCACCAACATGGGATGGGACTTAGCATTTTCTGTTTCATGTCCATGGAGCAAGTCTGTTAGTAACTTACGTACCTTAGCAGCATAAACCTGAAAATCCTTGGCTGCTTGCTCCGATTTTCCGAGTTTAGCAGCAGACACCATCTGCATGGCATTGGTAATTTGACTGGTATTTTTAGTGGATGCAATTTTATTTTTTATATCATTTAATGAAACTGCCATCTTCCACTCCTATTTCTATTTGAAATTTGACTGGTTGACAAATTCTGTAAGGGCTGCATCCAGTTCTTCTTCTGCTGGAAGATCATGTGTCGAACGAATCGTCTCAAAGATTTGATCATAATGTGCTTCAAAGTAATCAAACAACTCTTCTTGGAAACGAAGAATGTCGTCTACTGGAACACTATCTAAGAAACCATGAGTCAAGGCATACAAGATCACGACTTGTTTTTCAACTGTCAATGGTTCATGAACGGGTTGTTTCAAGACTTCAACTGTTCGGCGACCACGGTTCAATTTCGCTTGAGTCGCAGCATCCAAGTCACTACCAAATTTCGTGAAGGCTTCCAATTCACGGTAGGAAGCGAGGTCGATACGAAGAGTACCCGCAACTTTCTTCATAGCCTTGATTTGGGCAGCTCCCCCTACACGGGATACAGAAGAACCTGCATCAATGGCCGGACGAATACCAGCATTGAACAAACTATCTTGCAAGAAGATTTGTCCATCTGTGATCGAAATCACGTTGGTTGCGATATAAGCAGAAATATCTCCTGCTTGGGTTTCAATGATTGGAAGAGCTGTAATAGAGCCACCACCCAATTCATCTGAAACTTTAGCTGAACGTTCCAACAAACGGCTGTGGAGATAGAAGACATCCCCTGGGAAGGCTTCACGTCCTGGTGGACGACGAAGAAGAAGGGACAATTCACGGTAGGCTACGGCTTGTTTTGACAAATCATCATAGACGATCAAAACGTGTTTACCGTTATACATGAACTCTTCTGCCATGGCAACCCCGGCATAAGGTGCCAAGTAGAGCAATGGAGACGGTTGGGAAGCCGAAGCGGTTACCACAATCGTATAATCCATGGCTCCGTATTTACGAAGAGTTTCTACTTGCGTACGAACTGTTGATTCTTTTTGACCAATCGCCACATAGATACAGATCATGTCTTGACCCTTTTGGTTCAAGATGGTATCAATGGCAATCGAAGTTTTCCCTGTTTGACGGTCCCCGATAATCAATTCCCGTTGGCCACGTCCGATTGGAACGAGGGCATCAATGGCTTTCAAACCAGTTTGTAGGGGTTCTGAGACAGATTTCCGTTGCATAACACCAGGAGCTGGTGTTTCGACTGGACGGAATTTATCTGTCACAATCTCACCCAAACCATCTACTGGTTGGCCAAGTGGGTTGACAACCCGACCAATCAAGGCATCCCCTGCAGGGACTTCCATGATTTTACCTGTACGACGGACAGAGTCTCCTTCACGAATATCCGTGAAATCACCCAAGATGATGATACCGACATCCGTTGTCTCTAAGTTTTGGGCCATCCCGTATGAGCCATTTTCAAAGATCAACAACTCACCACTCATGGCATTTTCAAGACCATGAGCACGGGCAATCCCGTCACCAATGTAGGTTACAACACCTGTCTCAGTGACGTCAAAGTTTGGCTTGAAATTTTCAATTTGTTGCTTAATTAAAGCGCTGATTTCTTGTGCGTTAATCGCCAAAATTCACACCACTTTCTATTTCAATTTAGATTTTATAACTTGCAATTGGTGTTTGAGACTGGTATCCAACGTTTTATGATTGGCTGTCACGACAAAGCCACCAATTAAATCTGGATCGATCTTTTGTTGGATCGAGCGAACTTGAATCCCAAATTTTCTTTCGATAATGGGGATTAGCTTTTGCTCTTGAACAGGATCCAAACCAGCAACCGTCGTAACAGTGACGACAAAAGCGTTGCTCAACAGTTGAATCTGATCCAAACAAATCGTTACAATGTCATAAAATAAGGCTTCACGATGATTGAGAATAACCACTTCAATCAAATGGTCGAGTAATTGTGAATCAGAGGGTTGAAAAAGTCTGAGACTTTTTGCTTTCTCTTCATCCTCTACACCGATATGAGCTAAGAAGTTAGCAAGTCCAGTCTCTTCAAAAATAGCCTTGATTTGGGTCAATTTTTCAAAGACTAGGTCTTGTTCTCCTTTTTCAAAGACCAATTGAACAAAAGGCTGGGTATATTTCTCAATCACCATCAGTTGCTTTTTGTCCATTAGGCTTCTCCTAATTCATCAAGATAGCGATCGATCAGTTGGCGTTGACCTTCAGCATCCAGCTGTTGGCTCAACAATTTGCTGGCAAGATTGACAGTGAGATCTGCCACATCACCTTTGATACTGTTCAATGCTTCTTCTTTGTTATGCGCAATTTCTTGTTGCGCTTTTTCTTTCAAACGTACTGCTTCTTGAGTGGCTTCTGAAAGGATCTGAGATTTGTTCTTTTCTGCAGTATCCTTTGCATTTTCGACGATAGACGCAGCTTCTTTGCGGCTACCTGCCAACTCTTCTTCACGTTTACTTGCTAGTTCCTCAGCTTTTTGACGAGCTGATTCTGCTCCATCAATATCATCTGTAATCTTTTTGGCACGCGCTTCTAAAATTCCATTGATATTGTTCCATGCAAATTTCTTTATTAAAAAGATTAATAATAGGAAGGAACCAGCAATGAGAATAAAGTTACCAATAATTTCACTCATTGATACATGCATTCTTCTACTCCTCCTCTACTTACTCTTCGCCATTAATTTTCTTACCAATATAAATTGATGACAACATGGTAAACACATAGGCTTGGATACATGAAATGAAAATCGAAAACGCTGTCCACGCCATGCTTCCAATAAAGGCAAATGGATACCAATAAACAGCTTGATGCGACAAAGTCACAAGCAAGCTTGCTAGTACCTCACCCGCAAAGATATTTCCGAAGATCCGAAGGGCCAAGGAGGCAAAATTCGTGAATTCTTCCAAAATATTCATGGGGGTCATAAATCCGGGTGTCACAAAAGCCTTTAAATATTCCTTCACACCACGTCTGCGAATTCCTTCTACATGGGCGATTAAGGTGATCAAAAATGAAAAGGCAAAGTCATAACCCAGGTTAGCGGTTGGTGATGTCCACAAATTGTAACCATTGGTCGTTTCGATTTTAGCCATCAATCCAATGTTATTGGCTACTAAAAGAAAGAGGAAAAGAACAAACAAGAACAAGGAATAGTCCTTTATGTAATGTTCCCCAATATTTCCTTTTGTAAAGCCTACGACAAAGTCATATGCGTATTCCAGCACATTTTGTTTGCCTTTTGGTCGGATCGACATTTTTCGACTGGCCCAATAAATGAAGCCAAAAACGGCGAAAACAGAAATCAGGGTCATAGCAAGTAGGGTCAAATTAAAAGATACAGGTCCAAGAGTAATCGTTGGATTGATACTTTCTTCCAAGGTTTGACACCTCCTTTTCTAAAATAGAAGCGTCTATTTGATAATAAAGGCCATAACCAAGGTTACGAAGAAAGTACCTTCGACAAAGGCAACACCAAGGATCAAGAGGCTACGCAATTGACCGATAATTTCTGGTTGACGAGACGCAGATTTCAATAAGCTACTCATCATCAAACCTTCTGCCAGTGATACACCAAAACAGGCTAAACAAAGACCTAAAAATGTTAAATTCATGATGAATTCTCCTTTTATAAATTTTACCTCCTTAGTTTACTCCTAAAAGATATAATAGTCAAATATTTCCTATAAAAGTAAGCGTTTTAGTGAAATTACGTTATTTTTTTAATATGATAATTTTTCCTATCTACGATTGATTTCTTTTAATTTTTAGACGCTTTGTCCACCTCTATTCATTTTTTCTTCTAAAAAACTCTCACCTGCTCAGCAGATGAGAGAATTCGATTATTTAAAGATAGACGTTTTGAAACTGTCTGTTTGTTGCAGTAATTTCTTAAAGATTTTTTCTTTCAAGGCAAGGGTATTGTCAAATTTGACAGAACCATTCTTCAAGCTGGCCTGATCTTTTTCAACCGCAGTTGCAAAGGCTTGTTTTAAGTCATCATAAGTGCTATAAGTAGTCCCATCCACTTCAATAGCCTGAAGTCCATTTTTAGCACTGGTCACCACTTCGTTGAAGTAGGCTTTCTTCCAGTCTTCAAGGGTACTGAATGTTCCATCAGAAATCTTTTGAATGATGTAATCATCCCCTAAAGTCGCATGACCTGCTTGTTTGGATTCTTGTTTATACTTGTTTGAAGCATAGCCTAAGAAGCCTTTTTCATAACCATAGTAGCCCCAGAGTCTAAAGGTATTGTGTTTGAAGGACATGGCTCCAGGAGCCCCTTCACTGGTGTTTCCACCATAGATCCCTGTCATCATCGGCACCGTCACATAGGCTGAGCCAAAGTCTGATGGATTATAGACACCATTTCCAGGACCACGGTTGGTCATGAAATTGTTGGTGATGAGGTCATCTACTGTATTTAAAGCAATCGCTTTTTCCTCATCACTCAAAGCCCGAACCTTATCGAATTGATTCTTGGTGTTAGCTCCTCGGTATTGTTTATCAACCTTCTTGAACCAAGCGTTGTTTAAGTCCTTACTATGTTTGTCCAATACAGCTTCCCCTTCTAGGTAATCCAGAAGCATGAGCGTATCGTTATAACCTTTCATGTAGCGATCAATCTCATCGCGTGATTGAAGATTGTTTGGATTGGTATTGTACCATTGGTTGCCATCGTTAGGACGTTCATAGGCCATGTTGAGCCCTAAAGCTTTGTATTCCCCATTTGGATTGGATACGGATGGTGTTTGGAGCATTCCTTGGGCAAAGGCTTCAATATCAGTTCCTTCGCGGTGTCTCCAACCACCTAAGTAAACCATACGGTCATTGACGTGCGTCGTTTCGTGCGTGAAGGCAGAGACCCCAAAGTCACTGATCATATCGGTCACCATGAAGAAGACAGAGTCGTCTTTATATGGATTTCCGTAAATTCGCGCCACTGCTCCCATCCGCCAATCTGTCGCATGGTAACGATCGGTTGGACCATACAACTCCCGAATTGGAGCGACATCTTTGCCACTGTTGGTGTGGCCATAACGGTCTGTACTAATGCCCTTGTAGTTTTGGTTATCAAGGACAGGGGTCGGCACCATATTATTGCTCTTCAAGAGTTGATTGCGTACCTTATCCGTTGCTAGACGTGACCAGAAATCTAGGTAATTCTGTTGTCCTTTTGCCACCTTATCAATTTCGGCTTTGAAGGCATTGCGTTCTGCTTCCGTGTTCTTGCCATATTTCTCGAAGGAACTATAGGCCATGGTATTGTAGGTTGAAATCAAGAACATATGAGCATCTTTTAAGTTCAAGAGTGGCAAGATCATTTTACCGTGAACATCATTGTTTAAGCCCTCATAGGCTCTGTGTTTAGCAGACGCGAATGCTGGATTGGTCGTCTCAGGTTCCACAATATAGACATTGTCTTTGGTTGCTTTGATGAACCAATCATTTAAGTCTCTATCACTTGTAAAGAGCTCCATATTGTATTTCAGGAAGTCATTTAAGTTACCAGAAAGAGTCGATTTAGCCACAACTTCACGGAAGGCATCGTGGGTACGAGTCCCTTTGATGTAGTCTTCTTTTGAACCAATTTCAATCAAACGGTCTAAGACATCAACATTCTTCCCATAGAAGTCTGGCTTGAACAACATGAGCTGCTTAAGATTGACATCATCAAACTTCACTCCATAATAGCGGTTGAGGTAAGAGAGACCCAAAAGAACAGCGGCCTTGTTGTCATCAAGTTTCTTGATAAGGGCCCGTTTGGCAGACTCATCTATATTTAATTGATGGTCTTGGTTTTCAACCAGTTGTTTCACAAAGTGAGTCAGATTGTCCTTGACTGCTTGGAAACTTTCTTCAAGGTAAAGGTTCTTAATGGCATTGACTTTGTTAGGTCCTGTTCGACCTAAGTGAGTGTAGATTGGATCTGATTGTAATTCGACAGGGCTTAATTTTTCAACGATCGCACCAATGAGATCGCTCCGGTCTTTGTCCACCATATTTGGCGTATAGACCACTTCACCGAGCTCCGATACACTGTACTCTTTGATTTGTTTAACTTTAGAGTCTTTCGGCGTCATGCTAAAGATATCTTTGGTCTTATCGGCATAATGGATCAGGATGTGATCCGCATCCGCTAGTTCCGTGACAAAATCATTGCCCTTCATAGCGGTCACAGACAAGACTTCCTTGGTCAAGAGAGGACTCGTTGCAGCCAATTTATTCCCTTGGTCGACAATCCATTCTTTGTTGTAGAATGGTTGCAATTTAGCAATATTGCGGTAAGCTAACTCACGAGTCGCATCGTAAGCAGTGATGGCCTTGTATTGATCGTCTTTGCTAACAAGGTGATTGAGCGTATCTTCAATCGGTTTGCTGCTGGTAAATTTATCAGCAGTGATTCCCATTGCTTCGATCTTCTGTTCAGCTTCTGCCAGCGAGATGCTAGGGATTTTACGGGAGTTGTTAAAGGTTTTCTTCCCTTCACTCACGCCTTCCACACTGTAATTGCGCTTGGTTCTTGAATAGGTGAAATAATCATCTGCGTCAATATCTGAGTGACCAAAGACCATCTCACCAGTTTTGACTTTCATCATGGTGATGTTGTCTTCAATAGTCCCCAAGGCCCAGTTAGTCCCGAGTAATCCACCAGACTGAACAGCTTCTTTGAGTTCAATCGAACCTTTAGCAACTGAATTTCTGAGAACCCCTTCTTTACCTACTGTGTGGTTATTTCCACCATTTTGAGAGGAATAAACGAGACCTGCAGCTTTGGCTTTGTTCCCAGTGATTTCAGCATCAACGTAAGCTTTTTCAACGACACCTTTCCAGTTCTCACCAACAACACCCGCTAGATAGCCACCTTTGTTGCCAGCAGCATGCAGTTTCCCGATAAAGGCAACATTGCTGACCTTCCCGCTACCATCAATTTTATTGACAATTCCTGCTACGTCATTGTTCCCGACAACACTTCCTATTACTTTAACGTTCTCAACAGTTGCATTGTTTTTGATGACACCTGCGATTGGTGCTACTCGATCTGTCCCAGGTAGTTCAATATTGACATTTTCAAGCAAGAGATTCTTAACCGAGCCACCTTCGATGTTACCAAATAATGGTCTTGTAATGTTATGGATGGCAAATGTATTTCCATCCGTACTTTCCAAAATTCCCTTGAAGGCATTGGTTACATAGGATTTTCCTGCTGGCTGGACATTAGTCGCATTCATATTGCTACCCAGTTTAAAGGTGCCAGTCGGATTGGCTTGCATAGCTTTTACAAGTTCGTTGAAATTGTAGTAGACATCACCTTCATGTACTTTGGGTCTCGCAATATAGTGGACATAGTCCTCACTGAACTGGTTGTCCGCAGTCCGTTGGATGAGATCAGGAGCTTTGGCTGTTACTTTGTAGAGGGTTGCGCCATCTACCGTCACTTCTTCAATTTTATCAACGGCTAGTTTTGTAATCTTATTATCATGGGTGGTGACCTTTAAGTAGTAAGGCTTCACATCTGATGGTGTTTCAGACAAGAGGCTGCTATCGGTCTCAAGACCTTGGTCATCCACGCTAATCAGACTGGTTTCCTTGATGTTTTTGATTTCAACTTTTTTAAGATCAATTCTCAGTGGTTCTTCCTTGAGAACTTCTTCTTCATCCCCATTTCCACGGTCATAGACCATGGTCGTTGCGAGCGTATAATCCTTGTAGTAGTCCAAGTCCGCTAAAGCAGCTGCCAAGTCCGTCTCTGAAAGGGTCAGGGTTTTCACCACTTGATCACCCTTCTTCAATACAGCCTGGATGGACTTGATGGTCACACCGTCTGGTTTGTCCAAACGATAAGTAGCTTTAGCACTGCGCTTCAATTCTTCCTTATCGACCTGGGTCAAGGTCAAGGTTGGCTTGTCAAGTTCTTTGGCCCCTTGTTGAATGATCTGATCTTGCGCCTGTTCAACTACTTCTTCAGAAATCGTAGGAGCATCCGCCGTTTTACCCCCCTTGATGGTCTTGTAAACCTTGGTGATTTTCTTCTTCCCATTTTTACCGGCTTGAGAAACCCTTTCTGATCCTTTTAGCAAGGTGGCATCTTGTTCGGTTACCGTCTTAAATGGAATTTCCTCATACGAAACATCCTCTGTTTGGCCTTCAATCGCCTTAGTCCCACGACTAATTTTTTCTGTCACAGGAGCTTTTACCGTTTCAGTTGTCGTGCTCACGGGCTCGCCAATCTTCTCACCATTGACCGTCTTATAAACACGACGAATCTCCTGGCTACCTGCCTCTCCTTTTTGAAGGATCCTTTCTTCATCAGTATAGCGGTCCGTATCTGGTACATATTCAGTTTCATACGGAAGGAGCACCGTTTCTGTTTCTGTAACTGTTCCTTCCGTTATTTGGTAAACTGGGTTCTCAGGCTGAATTGGAGCTTCTCCCACATGGCCTTCTTCTTGCGTTCCCTTAGCTTCCACCACACCTGTATAGGCTGGAGTCTCCGGTTGAATAGGAGCTTCTCCGACATGGCCTTCTTCCTGAGTTCCCTTAGCTTCTACTAGGCCTGTATAGGCTGGGTTCTCCGGTTGAATAGGAGCTTCACCCACATGGCCTTCTTCCTGTGTTCCCTTAGCTTCTACTAGGCCTGTATAGGCTGGGTTCTCCGGTTGAATTGGTGCTTCTCCCGCATGGCCTTCTTCCTGTGTTCCCTTGGCTTCTACTAGGCCTGTATAGGCTGGGTTCTCCGATTGAATAGGAGCTTCGCCGACATGGCCTTCTTCCTGCGTCCCCTTAGCCGTTACAACTGGAGAAGGGCTGGGTTGAGGGGTTGGTTGGGCATCTTCTTTTGTCCCAACAGCAAGAATTTGTGAAACTGGTTCTTTGGTGACTTTGCTTTCAACTACTCTGCGAACTTCCTGTCCCTCTACCACACTGACTTCCGTCAATATGGTCCGCTCCCCATTTTGGCCAGCTGTCAGCACCTTGGTTTGCCCTTTGGCTAATGTAGGATCAGCTTGGTTGACGGTTTCAAATGGCACAGGCTCAGTAGAGACCTCAAGACTTGGTTTTTCAACTTGAGGAAAGGCTGGAGCGACTTCTGGGGTCACACGCGCTTGTGGTTCCACTTGTGGAATCCCTGTGCTTGTTTTGATCGTCCCTTCTACAGAAGATTTCGTTTCCTGCATAGCTTTTGGCTCTTGTAAGCTCGTCTTTTGGATTAACGGATAGCGCAGATAGCCAACATAGTCATAGCCGTCAATTTGAATCACTCCATTTGCAAGATCTTTGCTCGATACGATCGCAAGATCCTGGTTATAAGCGCGCAAGACTTGATTTTGTAGGGCTACGACTTCAACTGGAAGTAGAAGACTTTGCCCCATAGCTCCAATCAAAAGGACACCCATAACCTTCTTCCGGTGCTTTTTAGAGAGTAAGAGGACCGCAAAGGAAGCTGTGGCTAGACTTAGGCCAAATAGGGCGACTTCCTGACTTCCTGTTTGAGGAAGAACCGACTGAGTTGCTTCCTTCTTCTTATAGACGAGATAGAAAGTATCTTCATTTTGATATGCTTCAGGGATTGCATGAATCACCTGTGCCTTTTCTTCAGCAGTCAGCTCTTCTTCTGTCACATAACCTAAGTGCACATGAGCAGGTAGGGTCACCTGATCTGCTTGAACAGGACGAGCTCCTAACAGGCTTCCTCCTAATAAAAAGGCTCCAATGGCAACCGGACCAACACCGACAGATAATTTTCGAATCGAATATTTGGTCATTTTTTCAAACGTTTGTTTCGCTTTTTTCATCCTAAAATTCCTATATAGTAATATTTAATCCTCGAGCAGGGACCTGATTATTTTCAGAGAGGCTGAGGTCCTTTCCAGAAATAAGAACCTTCCCGGGATTTTTTACCTTTACCTATCTTATCTTTTTTCTTCTATTTTAGCAAGCTCTAAAACTCAAAAAAATGAACCGTTTTCTTTATAGGAGGAAAGCAACACAAAAAACGCCTCGAAAGGCGTTTGTATCATAGATCTATTTATAAGGATTGGTACAAATCATTGTATCGTTGACTAGCCGTATCCCATGAGAAGTCACGCGTCATAGCTTGCTCTTGGAGACCATACCAAGCCTGTTTGTCATTGTAGTAGACAGCCAAGGCTTCATCAACTGCCCAGTTAAACCAATAGCCAGACAAATTATTGAAGCTAAAGCCTGTTCCACTTCCATCAACAGCATTATACGGTTGGACCGTATCTCGAAGTCCGCCGACTTCATGCACCAAAGGAAGAGTTCCATAACGCATGGCCATCATCTGAGAAAGGCCACATGGTTCAAAGCGGCTTGGCATCAAGAAGACATCCGACGCTGCATAGATTTCTTGGGCCAATTGGACATCAAATGTGATATTCGCTGAAAGTTTATCTGGGTAGGCTTGACCAAACCAAGCAAAGGCATTTTCAAATCCAGGATCTCCTGTACCGAGCAAGACAATCTGAATATCCTTTTGCAAAAGTTGATGCAACTCTTCTACCACCACATCAAAACCTTTTTGACGTGTCAAACGAGAGACGATCCCAAATAAAGGAACATCATCGCGAACAGGTAGACCAACACGTTCTTGAAGAGCTCGTTTGCTAGCTGCTTTACCTGAAAGATCTGAGAGACTGAAGTGATACGTCAAGAGTGGATCCGTTTCAGGATTATACAGATCCGCATCAATCCCGTTTACAATTCCGGTCACCTTGCCAGACTCCATCCGAAGGATCTGATCCAAACCACAACCATATTCAGCAGTCATAATCTCATGCGCATAGCTTGGAGATACAGTTGTCACACGGTCAGCATATAGAATGCCGGCTTTCATCCAGTTCAGGCAATCATTCCACCGAAGCGTTCCATCTGCATAGCGCTCAAATCCAACTCCGAAAAGATCCCACAACATTCCTGGGTCAAACTGACCTTGAAATTCCAAATTATGGATGGTCAATACTGTTTTAATTCCATGATAAGCTTGAATCCAACGGTATTTTTCCTTCAGCAAGAAAGGAATCATAGCCGTATGATAATCATGGGCATGAAGAACATCTGGAATGAAGTCAACCCGTTCCATCGTTTCTAAAGCCGCGAGCTGGAAGAAGGCAAAACGTTCCCCATCATCGAAGTCACCATAGACATGACCTCTAAAGAAATAGTGTTGGTTATCAATAAAGTAAAAGGTGACTCCATCACGTACAATCCGTTTCACACCAACATATTGACTTCTCCAGCCAACCTTGGTCTCAAAATGCAAAACATCTTCGATTTGATCTCCAAACTTGGCCTCTACCATATCATAGTAAGGGAGGATCACGCGCACGTCATGACCACTTTTCGCTAAGGATTTAGGAAGAGCGCCAATAACGTCTCCCAATCCACCTGTTTTAGAAAATGGTGCACCTTCAGCTGCAACAAATAATAGTTTCATTAGACAATATCCTCTGTAACAATCGTTCCTTTTTTAACCACGACAGGTGCTTCTTCTGTCCCACGAATCGTCACACCAGCAGCCACTTCGACACCCTTATCCAGGATAGCATGTTCAACGATTGCATTTTCACGAACCACCACACCAGGGAAGAGAAGACTACTGCGGACTTCTGAACCTTCATGGAGATATACCCGACGAGAAACAACAGAGCGTTCAACGGTTCCTTCTACAATACTACCTGAAGCAAATTGAGAGGTTTTAATATTTGAAGTCTTGGAATAATAAGTTGGTTCTTCATTCTTCACTTTCGTATACACCTTTTGATTTGGTGAAAAGAGCTTCATGAATTTTTGATTTTCCAACATATCCAAGTTTGCATGGTAGTAGGATTCCACTGAATGAATATTGGCAAGGTAGCCTGTATATTCAAAGGCAAAAGCATTGTATTCCACTGCCAAATCACGCAAGATATAGCGCAATTTTTGTGGGTATTCTTTCTTGGCTTCTTCTTCAATTTTTTCAATCAACCAAGGAGTGTCCACAATAAAGACATCTGTTGACATGTTGTAGACTTCGTCAGGATCCTTGCCATCAAAAAGTCTTTGCTCTGTAACATGGTCTGTTTCATCAATTTTCAAGACAGCATTGACTTCAGAGATATTTTGAAGATGCAACTTTTTGTAAACAACTGTAATCGGACGGTCAACGCTATTATGCAAGTGGAAAACTTGATTGAGGTCAATATTCATCAAAACATCACAGTTTAAAGCAACTGTTTGGTTGGAACCAGACCGTTTCAAATAGGTCAATAATTGTTGGTAGTATTCTGGCCCTACCGTTGTATTTTCAACTGGAGTATTATAGATTCCGAGGTAATAGTGGCTCAATAAAGTAGACAAGCCCCACTCACGACCTGAACGAATATGGTCAAAGACCGAACTAATATTTTCTTGTTGGAAAATCCCAAAAACACTACGAATACCAGCATTCGCAAGACTAGACAACGGGAAGTCAATCAAGCGGTATTTCCCATCAAACGGTAGGGAGGCTACCGGACGATGGCTGGTCAAAGTGGACATATCATGATACCCAACTGTATTTCCTAAAATGGCTGAATATTTATCAATCTTCATCTGTTGCTACCCCCACTTTTTCATTGTAACCGACAACTTGTACTTCCTCTGTTCCATCAATCACGACACCTTCTGCAATGACTGCGCCTTCTCCAATAATCGCGCGTTTCACAACAGCTCCTTTACCGATAATGGCATTGCTCATCACGACAGCATCTTCGACAACTGCTCCTTCACGAACTTGAGCTTCTGTTGATAAGATGGAGTGTTTGACTGTACCGTCTACCGAACAACCATCGACGACAAGAGAATCTTCGATGTGAGCATGTTCCCCAAAGAAGTTTGGTGGAGAAATGAGGTTGCGTGAATAGATTTTCCAGTGACGATCGCGACTATCCAAGGCATTATTTGGATCGATATATTCCATATTGGCTTCCCAAAGAGACTCAATCGTACCAACGTCTTTCCAATAACCATTGAATTCATAAGCATAAACACTTTCGCCTGATTCTAGATACGTTGGAATGACATTTTTACCGAAGTCTGACATATCGATATCACTCTTTTCAGCAGCAACCAACATATTGCGCAGACGAGCCCAGTCAAAGATGTAAATCCCCATTGAAGCCTTAGTTGATTTTGGTTCAGCTGGTTTTTCTTCAAATTCGACAATCCGATTATTGGCATCTGTATTCATGATTCCAAAACGGCTTGCTTCCTTCAAAGGTACATCTAGGACTGCAACGGTCAAACTTGCGTTATTATCCTTGTGCGCTTGAAGCATGTCATCGTAATCCATCTTGTAAATGTGGTCCCCAGATAGAATCAAGACATATTCCGGATTGATGCTATCGATATAGTCGATGTTTTGAAGAATAGCATGGCTAGTTCCTTCAAACCAACGATTTCCTTCACTAGCTGAATAAGGTTGGAGAATAGACACACCCGTATTGATTCCATCTAAACCCCAGCTGGAACCATTCCCAATATGGCTGTTAAGGGCAAGTGGTTGATACTGTGTAATCACACCAACATTGTGAATTCCTGAGTTGGCACAGTTTGAGAGAGCAAAATCGATAATCCGATAGCGCCCACCAAATTGAACCGCAGGTTTCGCGATGTTTTTGGTTAATTTTCCAAGACGTGTTCCTTGCCCACCGGCAAGAATTAAAGCGAGCATTTCATTCTTCATTGACTACTTCCTCTTTTTAAAGCTTGGACTCCCTTAGAGTCAACCGATCATCATTTTTTATCTGATGTTTTAGATTTCGTTTTGCGAACCTTCCGTTTCACCTTCCAAATGCTAGCTCCTAAAGCCGGCAAAGTAAAGGTCAAAGTTTGTTCATAATCCTTCCACAGTCCATCTTGAGACTGAACTGTCGGATTGTGCTCTTTCCAGACACCTCCCCATTTTTCTAATTCTGTATTCCAAATTTCTTCATAGACCGCTGATATAGGCACACCAATCGTAAAGTCCTTGCGTTCCACTGGTGCCATATTAAAGACGCACACCAAAAGATCACCCTTACGATTTTTCCGGATCATAGACAAGACGCTCTGATCCCGGTTATCTGCATCAATAATCTCTAAGCCATCAAAGCTATCATCAATCTCCCACAATTCCTTGTGTTCTTTGTAGAAATGATTGAGCTGAGAAGTGAAACGACGCATCTTAGCATTCATTTCATCCTCTAGATTGCCCCATTCCAATTGCTCTTCTGACTTCCATTCCAAAAATTGACCAAATTCTGAACCCATAAAGAGTAATTTCTTACCTGGATGGCAAATCTGATAGGTCAAGAGGTTACGGAGTCCAGCAAATTGATTGTAACGATCTCCCCACATCTTATGCATCAAACTCTTCTTACCATGCACCACTTCATCATGTGAAAATGGTAGTAAGAAGTTTTCAGAAAATGCATACATGAAACTAAAGGTTACCAGGTTAAAGTCAAATTTCCGGTAGATGGGATCTTCTTCGTAGAATCGAAGGATATCATTCATCCACCCCATATTCCATTTATAGTCAAAGCCAAGTCCACCTTCTTCTTCAGGACCCGTGATCTTTTGACCAGCAGAACTTTCTTCTGCAATCATCATGACATCTGGGTGTTCGTTCTTGATAATCGCATTCAAACGTCTAAGGAAATGAACGCCTTCGTAGTTGAGGTTTCCACCATCAATATTTGGTGTCCATGGACCACTATCGTAGTCAAGATAGAGCATATTGCTCACAGCATCGACCCGAATCCCATCTAAATGATAGGTATCAATCCAAAACTTCAAACTAGAAATCAAGAATGACTGGACTTGATTCTTCCCTAAATCGAAGTTCAAGGCTCCCCATCCGTAGTTATGGGCACGATGTTCATCCTGGTATTCAAAGGTTGGTGTTCCATCATAATAAGCCAAGGCATCATCATTGATAATGAAATGTCCTGGTACCCAATCCACGATCACTCCGATATTGTTGAGGTGGCATTCTTCCACGAAGTCTTGAAACTCTTCTGGGCTACCATAAGTCTGCTCGAGTGCAAAATATCCCATGAGCTGATAGCCCCAACTCAAGCCCAATGGATGGGCCATCACTGGCATAAATTCCACGTGGGTGTAGTTCATCTCTACCAGATACGGAATGAGTTCATCTTTTAGTTGTTTGAAGGTGTAGGAACTGTGATCCTCATTTCGTTTCCAAGATCCTGCATGAACCTCGTAAATATTAACAGGTCGTTCCTTAAAACCAAGTTTTTTACGGCGTGCTCTCCAGAGACCATCTTTCCAGTTTTTCTCTGGAATGGTCTTAATAATAGATCCTGTATTGGGTCTCTTTTCCATCCATAACGCTAGAGGATCGATTTTTTGCACCTGATGACCATTTTGTCGAGTCACCAAATACTTGTATATATCTCCCTCTTTTGCATCGGAACAGAAGACTTCCCAGACGCCTCCTTCATTACGAACCATTGGAATTTTACGAGCTTCCCAATCAGTGAAATCACCAATCAGATCCACCGCCTGAGCATTGGGAGCCCAAACACGGAAGGTAAAGCCTTCTTGTTCTCCCCTTGTTTCCTTGTGAGCTCCTAAGTACTCTTGAAGATGGAAATTATCCCCTCTTCCAAATGTCCATAAGTCTGTGCTTCTATCCATATACTCACCTCTTTATTTTTTGAAAGCGTTTTCTAGTTGTTTTTATTTTACTATAAAATCACTTAATTTTCAAGTTGATTCCTGTAAAATCATGTAAATTTATCAGGAAAAGTTTTTCCATTTTCTTTCCCGAACCTTTTACTTCATTCCTTCGCTTTCCTCCTAATCTTACTTACGATTATACTATATATACGAGGAAAATTAAACAAAAAACCGAACATTTAAATCACTATTTTTATTACTAACTAGTTTATTACGAATAAAATGAACATTTTTATGTACAATGTAAAAAAAGACTAAGACAAATTTGTCTTAGTCTTGATCGACTCTTAGTTTACGTTCACGTATTCTTTTGAAAGTTCAAGAACTTCTTCCATTGTTGAACATTCAGTCAGAGCACGGTTAGCGTATTCTTGCATTTTAGCTGTGTCGAGTTTCTTCATCAAGCTACGTGTACGAAGGACAGATGTCGCTGACATAGAGAACTCATCCAAGCCCATTCCGACAAGAAGTGGAACAGCAGTTTGGTCACCGGCCATTTCACCACACATACCTGCCCATTTGCCTTCAGCGTGAGCTGCTTTGATCACGTTATTGATCAAACGAAGGATTGATGGGTTATATGGTTGGTAAAGGTATGAAACTTGTTCGTTCATACGGTCAGCAGCCATTGTGTATTGGATCAAGTCATTTGTACCGATTGAGAAGAAATCAACTTCTTTAGCAAATTGGTCCGCAAGCATTGCTGCAGCTGGGATTTCAATCATGATACCTACTTGGATATCATCTGCCACAGCAACACCTTCAGCAAGCAATTTAGCTTTTTCTTCTTCAAGAATACCTTTAGCAGTACGGAACTCCGTCAACAAAGCAACCATTGGGAACATGATCCGCAATTTACCGTGAACAGATGCACGAAGCAAGGCACGCAATTGGGTACGGAACATTTGATTACCAGTTTCAGAGATAGAAATACGCAAAGCACGGAAACCTAAGAATGGGTTCATTTCTTTAGGAAGGTCGAAGTAAGGAAGTTCTTTATCCCCACCGATATCCATTGTACGAACAACAACAGGTTTACCATTCATACCTTCAAGAACTGCTTTGTAGGCTTCGTATTGGTCATCTTCCGTTGGGAAGTCTTGAGAATCCATGTACAAGAATTCTGTACGGTAAAGACCAACAGCTTCTGCACCATTATCGTTTACACCTTCAACGTCTTTAGGTGTACCGATGTTGGCAGCCAACTCGAAGTGTTTTCCATCAGCAGTCACTGTTTTCGCATCTTTAAGGAGAGCCCATTCAGCTTTTTGTTTAGCATAAGCTTCACCAGCTGCTTTGAAGGCTGCAATTTGTTCTTCAGTAGGGTTGATCACCACTTCACCAGTGATCCCTGAAACAGCCAAAACATCACCATCTTTGACAAGTTCTGTGATGTTATTTGTACCAAGAACAGCTGCAATTTCAAGTGTACGAGCCATGATAGCTGAGTGACTGGTACGTCCACCGATATTCGTAACAAAAGCTTTTACATACTTTTTGTTCAACTGCGCTGTATCAGATGGAGTCAAGTCATGCGCAACCACGATTGCTTCTTCATTGATAGAAGCAGGGTTTGGCAATTTCTTACCAAGCAAGTTGGCAAGGACACGTTTGGTAACGTCACGAATATCTGCCGCACGTTCTTGCATGTAAGGATTGTCTTCCATTCCTTCAAAGATCGCAATGAACATGTCAGTGACTTCTTTCAAGCCTGCTTCTGCATTGATTTTTTTCGTACGAATTGTTTCTTTGATCTGACCAATCATTTCAGGGTCAGCAAGAACCATCATATGCGCATCAAAAACTTGCGCTGCTTCTTCACCAAGGCTTGCTACTGCATTCTCCCGGATAAGAGAAAGCTCGTTTTGTGAAGCTTCAAGAGCTGCATCCAAACGAGCTTCTTCTGCACTTGTATCTTCGACTGAAACAGTCTCAAATGATAAGTCTGGTTGAATGAGCAAATATGCCTTAGCAACGGCAACACCGTCAGATGCTGCAATTCCTTTTAGCATTTTTGTCATATTTTAAGCCAATCCTTCTTTAGTCATTGTTTCTGAGATAGCTGCGATAGCATCATCAGCGTCAGCACCTTCTGCAGAGATTACAACGTCTGCTCCTTGACCAACACCAAGGCTCATAACACCCATGATTGATTTCAAGTTAACTGATTTACCTTTGTATTCAAGAGTAATATCTGAAGCAAATTTGCTAGCAGTTTGAACCAACAAAGTTGCTGGACGTGCGTGGATACCTGTTTCTGCCACGATGTGGAAATCTTTAGAAGCCATAGTTTGACTCTCCTTTTTAAAAATAGTTTTTGAGTTACCTTTTGATAACCCTTACAATTTGGTATTATATCATCTTTTGAAATTTTTTTCAAGATTTTTATCACTGACTTACAGAAAAAGACTGCGAAAAATCCCAATTTAGATACATTTTAAGAAGCAACTGAAGAACAGAGAAAATATCTTTTCAATTTTCTACTATATTATAAGTAACATTTTCCTCCGCTTTCAATGAAAAGAAGCTGTTTAACCACAGGATATTGATTCACCAAAAAATTATAACTAATTAAAGATGCTTTAAAGCCTATTCCTATCCCATTTCTTCGATTTTCACACTTTTCACTCACCACAATATATTGTGCTTTGAAAACTCCATTTCATCTCTTTGCACAATATTTAGTTTTATTTTGTTGACAAGTTGCTGGATTTTGTTTATACTGTTTACAGAATTATATTTCGATAGGAGAACGGAAAAGAAATGGTAACCATTTATTCAAAAAATAATTGTGTTCAATGCAAAATGACCAAGCGATTCCTCGATAGCAATCATGTGGAATACCGCGAAATTAACTTAGACGAACAGCCAGAATTTGTAGAGCATGTTAAGAACCTTGGCTTCAATGCTGCTCCAGTTATTCAAACACCGGATGAAGTATTTTCTGGTTTTCAACCAGCTAAGTTGAAGAAACTTTCTTAATAAACACAGTATTTTGCTTAAATAGGGTCTAGCGTTAGCAACCTAACACTAGACTTTTTACTTGGAAAGAGAGGACTTCTCCTCTTCATTTTTTTGAACTAGAAAAGGATTATTATGGGATTAAAATCTCTTGAAGATGTGACGTATTTTCGTCTTAACAATGAAATCAACCGTCCAGTAAACGGCCAAATCATGCTTCATAAGGATAAAGAAGCTTTGGATGCGTTCTTTAAAGAAAATGTTGTACCAAATACTAAACCCTTTGACTCGATTACAGACAAGATTCAGTACCTTCTCGAGCACAATTACATTGAGAGAGCTTTTATCGAGAAATACCGTCCTGAATTTTTAGAGGAATTGGCCCAATTTATCAAAGACCAAAACTTCCAATTCAAGTCCTTCATGGCGGCCTATAAATTCTATAACCAATACGCTTTGAAAACAAATGATGGAGAATACTACCTTGAAAGCATGGAAGACCGTGTCTTCTTCAATGCTCTCTATTTTGCAGATGGAAATGAAGCTATCGCACGAGACATCGCAAACGAAATTATCCACCAACGCTACCAACCAGCGACTCCTTCTTTCTTAAACGCTGGACGTGCCCGCCGTGGAGAATTGGTTTCATGTTTCTTGATCCAGGTAACCGATGATATGAACGCGATCGGACGTTCCATCAACTCTGCCCTTCAACTTTCACGTATCGGTGGTGGGGTTGGGATTTCCCTCAGCAACCTTCGTGAAGCTGGAGCACCAATCAAAGGGTATGAAGGAGCCGCTTCTGGGGTCGTACCTGTTATGAAACTCTTTGAAGATAGCTTCTCTTACTCTAATCAATTGGGACAACGCCAAGGGGCTGGGGTTGTTTACCTCAATGTCTTTCACCCAGACATCATCGCCTTCCTTTCTACTAAGAAAGAAAATGCTGATGAAAAAGTTCGGGTGAAGACACTCTCACTTGGTGTCGTCGTACCAGACAAATTCTATGAATTGGCTCGTAAAAATGAAGAAATGTACCTCTTCAGCCCATACTCTGTGGAACGTGAATACGGGGTACCATTTAACTACATCGACATCACTGAAAAATACGATGAGTTGGTTGCTAATCCAAATATCCGCAAGACTAAAATTAAGGCACGTGATTTGGAAACTGAAATTTCTAAATTGCAACAAGAATCTGGCTATCCATATGTAGTCAACATCGATACTGCTAACCGGGCCAACCCTGTTGATGGGAAAATCATCATGAGTAACTTGTGTTCAGAGATCCTCCAAGTTCAAGAACCAAGCTTGATCAACGATGCCCAAGAATTTGTCCAAATGGGAACAGACGTCTCATGTAACCTTGGTTCAACCAACGTGGTTAACATGATGACTTCACCTGATTTTGGACGTTCGATTCGTGCCATGGTTCGTGCTTTGACCTTCGTTACAGATAGCTCTCATATCGTGGCCGTTCCAACTATTGACCACGGAAATAAACTGGCGCATTCGTTCGGACTTGGAGCTATGGGACTTCACAGCTACCTTGCGCAACAATTGATTGAATACGGATCACCTGAGTCTGTTGAGTTCACAAGTATCTACTTCATGCTCATGAACTACTGGACCCTCGTAGAATCAAATAACATTGCGCGTGAACGTGGTGTTACCTTCCACAACTTCGAAAAATCAGACTATGCCAACGGTACTTACTTTGATAAGTACACGACTGGAGAATTTGTACCAAAATCTGATCGCGTCAAAGAACTCTTTAAAGACATCTTTATCCCAAGTGCTGAGGATTGGGCAGAACTGCGTGCTAAAGTTCAAGCAGATGGTCTTTACCACCAAAACCGCCTAGCTGTCGCACCAAATGGATCTATCAGCTACATCAATGACGTATCTGCTTCTATCCACCCAATTACACAACGGATTGAAGAACGCCAAGAGAAAAAAATCGGTAAGATCTACTACCCTGCAGCAGGATTGTCAACGGAAACGATTCCTTACTACACTTCTGCCTACGACATGGATATGCGAAAAGTCATCGATGTCTATGCTGCCGCAACTGAACACGTAGACCAAGGTCTTTCACTGACTCTCTTTATGCGTAGCGATATTCCAAAGGGTCTTTACGAATGGAAAACTGAAAACAAACAAACCACTCGTGACTTGTCTATCCTTCGGAACTACGCCTTTAACAAGGGTATCAAGTCTATCTACTACGTCCGTACCTTTACAGATGATGGTGGAGAAGTTGGCGCCAACCAATGTGAAAGCTGTGTCATCTAATCCGCTATCCTAGATAGCTATCAAAAGTCGGTTCGCCGACTTTTTGTGCGGTATTCTATCAATTTATGGTAGAATAGTAACGATTGAATGAATAGAAAAAGAAAGTGATGCAAATGGAAACATACTACAAAGCCATTAACTGGAATGCGATCGAAGATGTCATCGATAAATCGACCTGGGAAAAACTGACAGAGCAATTCTGGTTGGATACACGTATCCCTTTGTCAAACGACTTGGATGACTGGAGAAAGTTGTCTAATAAAGAAAAAGACCTAGTTGGTAAAGTCTTTGGGGGATTGACCCTTCTAGATACCATGCAATCTGAAACAGGTGTTCAAGCTCTTCGTGCGGACATTCGTACTCCCCATGAAGAAGCTGTCTTTAACAACATCCAATTTATGGAATCTGTCCATGCTAAGTCTTACTCTTCTATCTTTTCTACTTTGAATACCAAGTCAGAAATCGAAGAGATTTTCGAATGGACCAACACCAATCCTTTCCTTCAAAAGAAGGCAGAAATCATCAACGAAATCTATCTCAATGGGACCCCTCTTGAAAAGAAAGTCGCCAGCGTTTTCCTTGAAACCTTCCTCTTCTACTCTGGTTTCTTCACACCTCTCTACTATCTTGGAAACAACAAGTTGGCCAACGTAGCTGAGATCATCAAGTTGATCATTCGGGACGAATCTGTTCACGGAACCTATATCGGCTACAAGTTCCAACTTGGATTTAACGAATTACCAGAAGAAGAACAAGAGAAACTCAAAGAGTGGATGTATGATCTTCTCTACACCCTCTATGAGAATGAAGAAGGCTACACAGAGAGCCTCTATGACGGTGTGGGCTGGACAGAAGAAGTCAAGACCTTCCTTCGCTACAATGCCAATAAAGCCCTCATGAACTTGGGACAAGATCCGCTTTTCCCAGACTCAGCAGATGACGTTAACCCAATCGTCATGAACGGAATCTCAACCGGTACCTCTAACCACGACTTCTTCTCTCAAGTCGGAAATGGTTACCTTCTCGGTGAAGTAGAAGCTATGCAGGATGACG
>JAQCUL010000020.1:36016-37194 GCA_027685415.1 Streptococcaceae bacterium AF13-5-6.0 | reverse complement strand
GAGTTACTTAAAATTACTTAAAATATTTTTTTTGCTAAATTTAGAAGAAAATATTTAACATATTTTGAATTAAACTTGATTCGTTTTATGTAAAAATATACAATAGATATATACTATTCTAGGAGTGTTTTCATGTTAAATAATCAAGAAAACTATTCAAAGTTTGAAGTCGAACAAGCAAAAAGAGAGATTAAATCTCTTGTGAAAGAAAAGTCAAAATTTGTTAAACTTGATTTTAGGAAACAAGAAGATATTGATAAATTCTTTGGTGATGAAAAATTTTCGGAATATGAAGGAATGGATTGGAAAGACTAGATGATTATTCAATATTGATTTCGAGAGTTGATTTTTCCGTGTAATAAAGAGGTACTCATGGTTTATACAATAGATGAAATTAAGGCTAAGATTAATCCTATTGCTGAACAATATAACGTATCAAAAGTCTACTTGTTTGGTTCCTATGCAAGAGGAGAAGAAGACGAAAATAGTGATATAGATATTGCTTTAGAATTAGGAGATATAACGAAATTTATGGATGTATACGAGCATCTTTCGACCATCTTTAGTGGAAATGTAGATATTCTTTTAGTTAGTGATTTATTGTCACCTAAAACCAATATTGGCTCATTGGTGAAAAAGAATTTTTTAAATGATAGAGTTCTCATCTATCAAAAATTGGAGGAAGCTATGGTAGAAAATTTAGTTAATAATCCTCGTATGAGAGATATAACCGAGTATAATGAAGTCACTCAGAATGCAATTAAGGAAAGTTTAGAAAAGTATAAAACGGAGGGAATAACTAAAAGTTCCGAAAGTATAGATAATTATTTTGAAAGAATGGTTCGTGAAAATACCAAGTAATTTTTGGTAGAGCTTAGTTATTTTATTTTCAATAAGAAAAAGAACAGCACTTATTTTGTTAGATTGAATTCACTCAAAAGGTAATTAAAGAAAGTGAAAGGAGAAGGAATCATGATTAAAGAGTTTGGTATTACAACTTTAGAGGTAGCCAAAGAAGATATTTCTAAAAATCCTAACAATCCTATTCTGCGTATGTATGATGAAGAAGAATTGATAGGAACATTTAGCATTCTTACAGGTGAAGTTTTAGAAAATATAGATTTAGCAGATTATGATATTCGTTTTGCTCAAAAACAAATTAAATTAAATCGTGCTAA
>JAQCUL010000020.1:9177-36006 GCA_027685415.1 Streptococcaceae bacterium AF13-5-6.0 | reverse complement strand
CGTTTTGCTCAAAAACAAATTAAATTAAATCGTGCTAACTACCTTGAAACGTGGCAGGACTACGTGGGGTTGTTGCATGCCTAAATATCCTTTTTTTGTAGAACTGAGTTTTTAATATTTTTAATAAGAAAAAGAACAGCACTTATTTTGGCTGTTCTTTTTATAATAGATTATCTAGTTTATCTGCTAAATCTTTTTGTTTACTTGGGTATAAGTGGGAGTAGGTATCAATTGTTGTGGTTATAGAAGCGTGTCCTAATCTCTCTTTTACAATTAAGTAGTCTTCTCCTTGGTTTATTAAAAGAGAAGCGTGAGAGTGTCTAAAATCATGAATCCTTATTTTCTTTAAAGAACTATCTCTAGCTAGAATCTTTTTATATTGTTTTTCAATAGAATTTTTTGTTAGAGTGATTGGACTATCCTGAAAGATTTGGAGTTTTTCAGTATCAGTTGAAAATTCTCTTAGTCTTTCTGTCTGTTCTTGTTTCCATTCTTCTAGTGTTTCTATAAGCTTTTTATTAATAATGATTCTTCTAGTACCGGATTTAGTTTTTGTAGAACTAATGTGTTCTTCACCTTTATTCACGTACATTGACTTACTAACATGTATTGTACTTGTAGAAAACTCTATATCTTTCCAAGTAAGAGCGAGTGCTTCTCCAAGTCGTAAGCCAGTAAAGAAAAGTACTGTAAATAGTAGTTCAAGATTATATTCGTCGTTCTTGAATAGTGAAAGAAAATGTTTAAATTCTTTAACTGTCCAAAATTGCATTTTTCTTTTTTCTATCGGTAATTTTTTCAATAAACCTACTGGATGTTCTTTGTAATATCCTTTTCTTAATCCAACATCTAGTATTTTCTTTAATAGAACAATGATTTTATTAATAGTATTTGGACTCAATTTTTTCTCAGAATTTTTAGCATTCTTTTCTCGTAAATGTTCCCTAAACTGATATATATCTTCATAAGTTAGTTTATCTATATTATCGACTTTTGAAAAATAGTCTTTGATATGTTTATTATAATTGTTTTCTTGAGTATCAATATAGCTCTTTTTTCTATTGTTTATTTCATCCTCTTCTTTTAACAATTGATAAAGCATATCTATTGTTATTTTTGCGCCAAAATTTTTCTCTTTTAGTTCTACGCTTCTTAAGTATCGCTCGGCTTCCAAAGCCTCTTTTTTGGTTTTGAATCCTTTTCTAACAATTCGTCGTTGTATTAGTGTTATAGGGTTCGTTCCACTAGAAACATCAGCAATCCATGTCCCATTTTTGCTTTTACGAACGGCCATTTACTATGCTTCTTTCTGTAATTCTATTCCTAGTAGTTCTTCAGCTATTGTTGCAGGAATTGTTCCGATTCGTTTGTTATTATAGATAGCAAAGCCACGATTGACTAGTAGCACTTTACCAGTATGTATAATTTTTCTAGCAGTACCAGGACTAAATCCAAGTTCAATTAAATCATCTTTTGTTACTGTCTTAATCATTGGTTCTCCTTGATTTATTTTATAAACTAAGGGGAGCGACTAACTCCCCTTGATTCAGTAGTTATTTTTGTTTTTTATCTACTAAGTGAATAGCATCAGCCTTATAATACATCGTTTTGCTAATCATTGAAACTCGAAGGTTTTCAAATGTAACTGGAACTTCATCCATTGCTTGAATATAATCATTATCGACTAATGGTTCAGGGTTATCAACAGATACTTGTGTTGATTTCTTTTTAAATGGTCCATCTTTGATAGTGATATTATATTTCCAACCAATAATATTTTGAGTATTAAATCGTTTTTCACTTCCATCACTATTTTTGATAATCTCGCCATTTTCATCGACTCTTGTTTCAGTTTCAAATTTTGGAAGCACCTCATCCAATTCAAATTTAGTTCCAATATTATTGAAATCCCAATCATTTTGTGAAAGCATTTTTGCCATAGTTAATTTCTCCTTTTGATGTTTTCTTTAATTGTGGGTATCAAGTCTTCTCTTTTGAAGGATATTGCCCTTTCTATGAGTTGACTTGCTAGCTCTGGAGGAAACTCCAAAGTTTCTAACTTTTCAAAGTTCTCTTTCTCTAGTTCAAATAGTAATTCATTTTCATAGAGAAATTTATATGCTCTTAGAATGGCTCCAGAACCTTTAAAGACAAGCCACTCTAATTTTTGTTCAAGTTCTGTTTTTGGTTTTGACACAATAATAGTCACCGGCTTTGATGCACCTAGAAATTTTTCCCAAGACCTAAGAGGTTTTGAAAATTGACTATCAGTGTAAAACTTCACTTTATCCTTTAAATATCCTTTTGTAAAGTTTAGAATATCTATTTCTGATTTTAGCCATTCTTGAATGAAGTAGTGAGCTTTCTCTTTACGTAGTTCTAACTCCGTTCTTATCCAATTTTTGATAAATCTCTTGCTAACACCGAGCTTTGAAGCTTGTTCTAAGCGTTTATCATAAATTCTAAGTCGTTCATCATCAGAAGGCCTTCTTAAATATAAGGTCTGCCCTGTTTTCTCATCTCCGTATGTAGTGTAGACGTTGCTCTTACCATATAAGAATCGATTTTTCTTACAAAGTTTAGCAAGCTGATTTGGAGTGAAGTAAGGGACTTCGTTAAAATCGTCTATTGCGATATCAATTCTTCTTACTGAAAATGACTTATAATTGGAATATAGATTATCTAAGAAGTGTCGTTCAGAAAGTCCTTTTGGGGTTAAAACCATATCTCGATAGAATTCTAAAGCTTGTCCTGACATGACAAGCATGAAAGAATTTTCTTCATCACCATAGTAGATACGGATATTACCATAGTTTATCTGAGAGTCATATTCATAGTATTTAAGACTGCCTTTATCTATTATAAATAGCTCTGTATCAAGAAATAAGATATCTTCAACTATTTCTTCTAGTGAAAAGTCAAATGTATTGAACTGGATTTGAATCCAGTCAAAAACAGAACGTAAATTCTCGTTTTTTGCCATAAATTTTGAATCAAGTTTTTGCCTAATTTCACCGCCTTAAAAATCGTGGAAAACCTTGATACTACTGCATTTTCTAAGTGATGCACCTGACTTGCAGAGGGTGGTGTTACTACACACCCTCACCAACCTTTGAAAAAGCTCTTTGTCGTTCGTCTGCGCTTACGATTTGTTACGGTCTGCGGTAACATACTCGCTGACCGTAACAAACCTACTTGCCGAACTTCCTACGAGCTTTTTCCCAAGCACCAAATGGAAGTAGTTCAAGTGTTGCGAGAATTTCTTCTTGCTCTTTTTCCAATCGTTGAAATTTCATTTGCAGTTTGTTATTACTGGAATACAAATTCTTAAAATTATCATTCAAGGTAATAAAATCTTCTTTAAGGATTTCAAGTTGCTGAGTAAGAGTGTATTCCTTATGTTTATAAATATCTCCATAGGTTTCCCTTATAGCATCTTTTAATGACATCTCATTTTTCAAATAAGCAATTGTCTTGAAATCCTCAACATCATCATCAGTGAAGTTATAAAAACTCACAAACTGCCGACTATTCCTTGCTTGAACTTTTTTAAACTCATGACCACTAATTTCCTTTATCAAGGTTATCCATTTTTTGGCAGTACTGACAGAGTTTAAACCGTCAACCGTAGAAACAAGTTTATTTATATCCATATTCCCCCCGTTCTAACGGAAAGTGTGGTATAATGATTTTAGAAAAATTTTGTTTAGTCTTTGATTTTGTAGTGATTATCAAAGACTTTTTAATACAATCATAGGCGGTTACCTCCTTTATACAATCCCCGAAGAAAGAATAGCAAGGGCCTCTTATTACCTAACGGGTATATTACACATTATATACCTGTTGGGTAATATTGTCAACAGAAAAATAGGTGAATTATGGCTTTTTTAGGTGAAAATTTAAAGAAAATACGACAGGAACACAAATTAACTCAGGTAGAACTGGCTAATATGCTAGGAATTAGCCAAAAATCATATAGTCATTGGGAAACTCAAAAAACAGAACCAACGCTAGAAAATGTAGTAAAACTGGCTAATATATTTAATACAACTACAGATTATTTTTTAGGTCAGACAATTTATTCAAAGGCAAATTTAGTTAGATTTTTAGATGATTATGATGTAAGTAATATAAAAAACTGGACTAAAGAAGAAAGAGATAGTTTTAAATTTGCAATTTTATTTGAAATAATGACAAGAGATGATAAAATTAGCTTATTAAAATTAAAAGACAATTTGATTACCGAACACAATCTAGATAAAGATGAGCGGGATATAATAAACATAATTTTTAAAGAAGTGCAGTTGGAGTTTCAAGATTTTCCAAATTAGAACACATTATAATACCATAGAAATTAAAGTGTTGACAGTGAACTCAATTTGAAATTAGGACAAAAATGCTTTCACAAACTGATTTTGATTTTAAAGGAGGATTTATGAATTTGAAAGGTATAATCTTCGATATGGATGGAGTTATAGTTGATACAGAGTACCAAGATTTTCTAATACAGAAAGATTTTATCAAACACCTTAATCCAAAATCTAGTTACGAAGATTCTGAGCTATTGGTATTAGTTGGTAAATCATATTTTAATCTTTATAGGCTTTTACAGCAATTTATTGGGAAACAATATGATATAAAAACTATAGAAAAAGAATATGCTTCTTTTAGTGATGAGAGATATGAAAAAATTGATTATTCTTTACTTTTTAGAAAAGAAATTCTAAAAATTATTGACTATGCATTGAAAAACGGAATCAAATTAGCTGTAGCATCATCATCAAAATATGAGCATATTAATGAAGTTTTAGAAAGGTGTGACATAAAAAAATATTTTGATGTCATCGTTAGCGGAGAGAATTTTGTAGAAAGTAAGCCAAATCCGTCTATCTATTTAACAACGCTACATAAGTTAGAATTGCAAGCAGAACAATGTATTGCAATTGAAGATTCATACTCTGGAATTGAATCTTCAACTAGCGCCGGAATTGCAACTATTGGTTATTATGATAGCCGATTACCATTTTTTAATGACAAAGCGCAATGGAAAGTTGAAAATATGAAAGAAGTTTTACAAATAATAGAATCACAGAGTCTTTGAGTTGAAAGGCGATGAGGTTCTTGAGGACGTTAGAAAGAAATAAACTTGTTTCATAACGAAATTTAAGGTAACAGCGAACCGCTGAGTGTGTAGCTTTGTTGGTAAAAACGTAAATATTTTTGAGCGAAAGGTATTATGAAGTCACTGGAAACAGTGGCTTTTTGATAATAGTAGGGATGTATTATAGTAACCAATCAAGTTGAGATAGTTGCTTTGATACTAATACATTTTATTTTAATAATGAAGTTTATTACTATAGACACTTGATAGATATGTAAACTAACTACTATACCTCTAATTTTTAACGGACTATAGTTTAATTTGTTTTTTCTGTACTTGATAAGCGAAATCGAATCCCAAGGAAGTCCTTGAACTACCAAACTCCGTATCAAGTTTTTCTGAGTCAGGTGAAATTGTCTAGCTTAATTTGACAAATGAGATAACTAAGAAATAAGATTATCGACTCACTATTTATGGAAGTAGTTATTTAAGAGAGAAAGATGAGTTACTAAAAAGGTACTAAATTCTGAAAAAAGCCCCCTTTTTGTGAAAACCAAAAGTTCCAAAAGTCTGTTAAATCAATACCTTGCTACTTAAAAAATGCAAGAATGGAACTCAAAATCCAGTGTCCGCAAGGACGTGCCGGTTCGACCCCGGCCGCCGGTATAGATTATAAAGGAGTATTACTCCTTTTTTTGTTTTATTTTTTTCTTTTTTATGATATAATTAACCGGTAAAGTTTCTTTTAGTGAATTAGAAGGAGTTAATTTTGTCTGAAGTTGCAAATAAAATCGATCGATTTTTAAATTCTATTTTATTGTTATCAGAAAATCAGCATGAGATTTTAGTTGGTTCTTGTACAAGTGGTGTTTCATTAACCAATACTCAGGAACATATTTTGATGTTGGTTGCTGATGAAGCTCTAACAAATTCTGTCTTAGCTAAGAAATTGAATGTTAGTCAGGCGGCGATCACGAAGGCCGTGAAGCCCTTATTAAGTCAGGGGATGCTAGAGACTTATCGTGATGAAAATGATGCTAGGGTTCTCTATTATCGCTTAACTGAAATTGGTAAGCCGATTGCATTAGAGCATCAGCACCATCATCAGCATACCCTTCACACTTATGAGGATGTTTTGTCGAAGTTTACCAAGAATGAGCAAGGGGTTATTTCGCGGTTTTTAGATTTATTGGAAGAGGAGTTATAGTTTGAGGTATATTACGGTTTCAAATTTATCGTTCTATTATGATCGAGAACCGGTTCTGGAAGGGATCAATTACTACTTAGATAGTGGAGAGTTTGTTACGCTGACTGGTGAGAATGGAGCTGCTAAGTCAACCTTGATTAAGGCTAGTCTTGGCATTTTACAGCCCAAGGTTGGGACTGTTGAGATTTCAAAGACGAATGTCAAGGGAAAGAAGTTAAGGATTGCTTATTTGCCACAACAGATTGCTAGTTTTAATGCTGGATTTCCAAGTACGGTCTATGAATTTGTGAAGTCAGGTCGGTATCCTCGTAAAGGCTGGTTTCGAAAGTTAAATGAGCACGATGAAAAACATATTCTGAAGAGTTTAGAATCTGTTGGGATGCTGGAGTTCAAGGATCGGGCGATTGGTTCTTTGTCTGGTGGTCAGAAACAGCGGGCCGTCATTGCTCGGATGTTTGCTTCAGATCCGGATATCTTTGTTTTAGATGAACCGACAACAGGGATGGATGCGACGACAAAGAGTGATTTTTATGAGTTGATGCATCACAGTGCGCATCACCATCAAAAATCTGTTTTGATGATTACGCATGATCCTGAAGAGGTTAACCAATTTGCGGATCGGAATATTCATTTGGTTCGTGACCAAAGCTCTCCTTGGAGATGTTTTAACGTCCATGATACAGAAGGGGAGGGTGACCATGCTTGATTTATTCCAGTATGATTTTATGCAGCGGGCCTTGTTGGCTATGGTTGCGATGAGTCTTTTTTCTCCTGTATTAGGGATTTTCTTAATTTTAAGACGGCAGAGTCTGATGAGTGATACGCTGAGTCACGTTTCTCTTGCGGGTGTCGCTTTTGGGCTTTTCCTTGGGATCTCTCCGACGCTCTCGACTATGATCATTGTCATTATAGCTGCGGTCTTTCTTGAGTATTTGCGGACCTTATTTAAGGACTTTATGGAGATCGGGACGGCAATTCTAATGTCCACTGGTCTTGCCCTAGCTTTGGTACTGATGCGTGGTGGTGGGAAAAGCTCGATGAGCTTGGATCAATATTTGTTTGGTTCTACCCTAACCATTACGGATGAACAGGTGATCGCCTTATTTGTAATTGCTTTCGTTGTATTAGTGTTAACGGCCTTATTCTTGCGGCCTATGTATATTTTGACCTTTGATGAAGATACGGCCTTCGTAGATGGCCTTCCGGTCCGGACCATGTCCATTTTATTTAATGTGGTAACGGGGGTTGCTATCGCCTTAATGATTCCTGCAGCAGGATCGTTATTGGTTTCAACCATCATGGTCTTACCGGCTAGTATTGCGCTGAAATTAGGGAAGAACTTCCGTGGGGTCATGCTGATTGCGGTCATCATTGGTTTTATCGGGATGTTTAGTGGGTTGATTTTGTCTTATATTGCAGATACACCAGCGAGTGCCAGTATCACGCTTTTATTTGTGGCCTTGTTCTTGCTTGTGAATCTTGGATCACGTTTGAGGAAATAGATATGAACGTTAAAAAATTTGGTTGGTTATTGTTAGTGGCTTTAACACTTGTTTTGACAGCTTGTGGCAAAAGTCAGAGTCAAAATGGGAAATTAAAAGTGATGACCACTTTCTATCCTGTTTATGATTTTACAAAAAATATTGTCGGAGATGAAGGAACGGTAGACCTGCTCATTGGAGCGGGATCAGAGCCTCATGAATATGAATTGTCTGCTAAGGGGCGGGCTATGATTCAAGATTCGGATGTTTTCGTCTATGAAAATGAAAACATGGAAACCTGGGTTCCAAATCTTTTGAAATCAATGAAGGATAAGAAAACTAAAGTGATCGATGCTACCAAGGGCATGGTCTTGCTTCCTGGATTGGAAGAGGAACATGAACACGAAGGGGGCGAAGAACACCATCATGAATATGATCCTCACCTTTGGCTCTCTCCACATCGTGCCATGAAGATGGTAGAGTCGATTCGTGATCAGTTGGTGGCAGCTTATCCAGATAAGAAAAAAACGTTTGAGAAAAATGCCCAAGCCTATCTAAAGAAATTACAGGCTTTGGATCAAGCTTATCAGGATGGGTTGAAAGATGCAAAACAAAAGAATTTCGTGACCCAACACGCGGCTTTCCGTTACTTGGCCTTGGATTATGGCTTAAACCAGGTGGCTATTTCAGGGATTTCACCTGATAGCGAGCCTTCTGCTGCACGATTGCGTGAATTGACAGAGTATATCAAGAAAAATGAGATCAAGGTCATTTATTTTGAGGAAAATGCTTCTAAGTCCTTGGCGAAAACCTTGTCTTCTGAAGCTGGTGTTGAGTTGGCTGTCTTAAATCCTTTGGAAAGCCTGACGGATCAAGAAATGAAAGATGGCGAAGACTACGTGTCTGTTATGAAGGAGAATCTGAAGGCGCTAGAGAAAACAACGTCACAAGCTGGTAAGGATATTCAACCGGAACATGAGGAAGATTCTAAGACAGTTCAAAAGGGCTATTTCGAGGATAGTCAAGTGAAGGATCGTAGCTTAGCAAATTATGCGGGTGATTGGAAATCGGTTTATCCATACTTGCAAGATGGAACTTTGGATCAGGTATTTGATTATAAGGCAAAATTAAATCCAACTATGACTGCTGCTGAGTATAAGGAATATTATACCAAGGGTTACCAAACAGATATTGATCGGATTAAGATTGATAAGGATTCAATGGAGTTTTATCAAAAAGGATCTTCTAAGAAATATACCTATAAATATGTAGGTAAGCACATTTTGACTTATAAGAAGGGGAATCGTGGTGTTCGTTATCTCTTTGAAGCGAAGGAGAGCGATGCGGGAGACTTCAAATATGTTCAATTTAGTGACCATGAAATTACTCCGGTAAAGGCAGCTCACTTCCACATTTTCCATGGAGGAAAGAGTCAAGAGGCGCTTTATGATGAGTTAGAAAATTGGCCAACTTATTATCCTTCGAACTTATCTGGTTTAGAAGTGGCACAGGAAATGCTGGCTCATTAAGAGTTGTATCAAAAGAGAGACTAGGACTGATTATCCCGGTCTCTTTTTGATTAAAAATGGGGAGCAAAGCTTGTCAAATGCTTGAAAATACGTTACAATGAAAGGGCTTTAAATTAAAAAATGTATGGGGAATATTAAATGAAAAAAGTTGGTGCAATTCTTGTGAGTCTTCTCAGTGTGGTCCTGTTGGTAGCTTGTTCGCAACAGGGAGCGAGTAAAAAATCAACCCCTTCCTCTAGTCAAACGACGACCTCTTCTGAAGTCAAAAAGACGAATGCTTCTAGTTCGGAAGTGAAGGAGAAAGAAAAAAAAGAAGAGAAAAAAGAAGTGAAGAAAATGGATCTTGAAGCGATTGCCAATGGAGATTACAGCAGTATTGCTGGTGTCTGGCAAGATGATAAGGGAAACAAGCTGGTCTTTAACGACAAAGGGTTGGTCTCACAAGAGTTAGAGGGCTATGGAGCTTCTTTGACGGATTATGGGACCGCCTCAGAAGGCATTTATGGTGGTCGTGATGGGGGCTTCTTGTTGGAGTATATTCCTGCTGGAGTAACCATTGGTGATCAGGTCGATGATCAAGGGCAAGTGGTCTTTAAGGATACATCAGATGCCTCTAAAAACCGCTTGTGGTCTGGTGTTGGTATCGCTAGTTTTGGAGAACAAGGATCGATCTATTATCATGTAGGAGATGAATAACAGAAAAAAGAGGCTGGGACAAAAGTCCTAGCCTCTCAATTATTTTTGGATTGTCAAGCAAGACGCAGTGGTTGAGTGGGCTCTACTACGCTGATTTCATCAGCTTTTACAGCCCTACTCAACTGTGCGGAGGTGGGACGACGAAATCGAATTCTAACGAATGACCGATTTCTGTCCCACTCTCTTTTTCTTATGTATGTGGGGGAAGCCAAGAAAGCTCAAATTGGAGCAATTGGGCTTCAAGGAGATCTTGATGGGAAACCTCTTGTTTCTTTTTGCCATCTAATAGGGCTTTTTGGATGAAATAGGCGCCTGCAGTATGTGAGTTGGCGCAAATCTTGAGCTCTTGCTTGGGAAGATGGAGAAGGACTTCTTTAAAGAGAGGGAGGCCCAGATCATAGATTGGTTTTCCTGGGCAGGTTGGATAGAGCCCAAGGGCTGACCAGATGTACCAAGCAGATAGGCTACCATTGTCCTCATCACCTGGATAGGCTTGGAAATCTTGATGGAAAGCTTGGGAGCGGATCTGGTGGATCAGGAGATTGGTGTATTCGGGATGTAGGCTGTAACGGAAGAGGTAGGGAATGTGGAAGCTGGGTTGATTGGAGATGGCGATCTGCCCAAATGGGGCTTGGGCCATTTCACTCATTTCATGGATTTCATAGCCATATCCTCTTACATCAAATTGAGGTTTTTGATTGGCTAGATCCAGCAGTCGTTGGGTAAAGGCTTTTTTACCGCCCATTAGCACTATCAGGCCGGAGGGGTCGTGTAAGGCTCCAAAAGTAGCCTGGGTTGCAGAACATTCTGCATAATCTCCTCCCCAGCTGGTAGGAGAGAAGGGTTCTTTAAAGTTTCCATTGGTGGATCGCGCTCTCATAAAGCCTGTTTGGGCATCATACAATGTTCGGTAGGAGAAGCTAGAAGCAGCATACCGAGCGGCTGTTTCTGTCTGACCCAATTGCTTGGCAACGGTAGCAATGCAAAAATCACTATAGGCATAATCTAGGCTATGGCTTACACTTTCGTGAAAATCATCGGGTAGGTAGCCAAGGGTCTTGTAGATTTCATTGCCATGGCGACCAAAATGTTGAGTGGGGTCTGTTTTTTGGGCCGTCTGGAGCATAGCTGTGAGCATGTTTTCATGTAGGTCTGGTGCGATCCCTTTTGTGACAGCATCCGCAAAGACTCCATCGATGAGAGTACCTGGCATCATCCCTCGTTCATCTGGGGCCAACCATTTTGGTAGAAAATTAGTATCTTGGTAAGTGTTTAAAAATCCTTCGAGAAAGTGACGGTAGTAATCGGGGTAGACAAGGATAAAGAGCGGAAAAGAGGTCCGAAAGAGATCCCAGAATCCGATATTGGTATAAGCTTTTCCTGGTTTGATTTCATTATGAGTGACATCCAGGTGCCAGTCATTTCCCTCGGTATCTGTTTCATAAAAGGTTTGAGGGAAAAGGAGGAGTCGGTAAAGGCAATGGTCGAAAAAGGCTTGATCACACCCTCCGTTATCTTTCACTTCAATTCGTTTTAGTAGCTGATTCCATTGATCGGCTGCTTCTTTTTTAGCTTCCTCTAGGGGAAGGTGGGGAAGATGGCTGTGAGCCATGTCTTGGGACAGATAAGAAGTTCCTAATTGGACGGTCACTTCATTGCTAGCAAAGGTGAGAAAAAGATCTTGATCGATGTGAGTGACGTTCTCGATCGGCTGGCTAAATTGCCACTGGAGATAGAAAGAGTAGGAAGTATCTGCAGTATGGGCCTGATCCAGAATGCGGAAGTGGCAGGTTTGGTCTGTCAGGGTCAAGTCCTCTAGTTCCTTTGCTGCATGAAAACAGAGAGTCAGCTTTTCTGTTGCTCGAAAGCGCATGACAGCCCCGTAGCGGCTTGGAACCAGCTCGCTTTGAATCTGATAACGTTCCGAAAAAATACGGAGGTAGTGAGGCTGGAAAAGAGCTTCTTTCATCGAATAACTGCTTTGGCGACGGAAGAGGTCGGAACTTGCAATATTTCCTGTGATGGGCGTGATGAGGCACCAAGCGTAGTCTCCTATCCAAGGACTAGGCTGGTGGGTGAGGCGAAATCCCTGAAAAATAGGGAGATTGGGGTTGAAAAACCAAGCCCCTTGTTCGTGTGTCGTCTGGGGAAGGAAGTAGTTCATCCCAAAAGGGACTCCTGTATAAGGGAGGGTGTTTCCGTGGGAATAGTGGGGATGATTATCGCTTCCCCAACGGGTATCGATGGTCTGGCAATGTGTGCGCATCTTGTCTCCTTTTTCTTCATCAACCTTAAATGATCTGTATTTTTCTTGGAACACACGGTGGTATTTTCTTCATTGTATCAAAGTGTTGTCAAATATGATAGCGTTTTTATCAAATGGAAAATTTTGTAGAAAAAGGGCTATAGTTTGCGTATGTATTTCCCCTTTGAAATCTTTTATACTGAATAGGAAAGAATCGATACGTGTGAGGAAAATAAATGACCTATTCAAAAGAAATTGTGCGAGAATGGTTGGATCAAGTGGCTGAGCGTGCTAAGGAATACTCTGAGTGGGTGGATGTCTTTGAACGTTGCTATACAGACACTTTGGACAATACAGTTGAAATTTTAGAAGACGGTTCAACCTTTGTGTTAACAGGGGACATCCCAGCTATGTGGCTGCGTGACTCAACGGCTCAGTTGAGGCCCTATCTTCATGTGGCTAAACGAGATCCCCAATTGCGCCAGACCATTGCTGGCTTGGTCAAGCGCCAGATGACCTTGATCCTCAAGGATCCCTATGCTAACTCTTTTAATATTGAGGAGAACTGGAAAGGCCACCACGAGACTGACCATACAGATCTCAATGGCTGGATTTGGGAACGTAAGTATGAAGTGGACTCGCTTTGCTATCCCTTGCAATTGGCTTACCTCCTGTGGAAGGAAACTGGTGAGACTAGCCAATTTGATGAAACCTTTGTCACAGCGACCAAGGAAATCCTTCATCTCTGGACAGTGGAGCAAGACCACAATAACTCACCATACCGTTTCGTCCGTGATACCGATCGTAAGGAAGATACCTTGGTAAATGATGGCTTTGGGCCAGATTTTGCTGTGACAGGAATGACCTGGTCAGCTTTCCGTCCAAGCGATGACTGCTGTCAGTATAGCTATTTGATTCCTTCAAATATGTTCGCAGTGGTTGTCTTGGGCTATGTGCAAGAAATCTTCGCAGAATTGAATCTAGCCGATAGTGAAAGCATCATTGCAGATGCCAAACGCCTACAGACTGAGATTCAAGAAGGAATTGAAAACTACGCCTACACCACTAACAGCAAGGGCGAGAAAATCTATGCCTTTGAGGTAGACGGTTTGGGAAATGCTAGCATCATGGATGACCCTAACGTACCAAGTTTGTTGGCGGCTCCCTATCTGGGCTATTGCGCCATCGACGATGAAGTCTACCAAGCTACTCGTCGGACGATTTTGAGTCCTGAAAATCCCTACTTCTATGAAGGGAAGTACGCAAGTGGGCTCGGAAGTTCTCATACCTTTTATCGCTATATCTGGCCGATTGCCCTTTCTATTCAAGGATTGACAACGACAGATAAAGCTGAGAAAAAATTCTTGCTGGACCAGTTGGTTGCCTGCGATGGAGGCACGGGTGTCATGCACGAAAGTTTCCATGTAGATGATCCAAGCAAGTACTCGCGCGAATGGTTCTCTTGGGCCAACATGATGTTCTGTGAATTAGTCTTGGATTACTTGGATATTCGCTAATGAGCTGTCGCTTAACAGATTCTTGTAAAGAATCACAAATAGATCTTTAAATTTAAGTTAGAATGAGGTTTTACTCATGGAAAATGTTGTTGTACATATCATCTCTCACAGCCACTGGGATCGTGAGTGGTATCTACCTTTTGAAAGCCACCGGATGCAATTGGTGGAACTGTTTGACAATCTCTTTGATCTTTTTGAAAATGATCCGGAGTTCAAAAGTTTCCACTTGGATGGCCAAACTATTGTCCTTGACGACTATTTAGAAATTCGCCCTGAAAACCGCGACAAGGTGCAACGTTATATCGACGAGGGCAAGCTCAAGATTGGTCCCTTCTACATTTTGCAGGATGATTACTTGATCTCCAGTGAAGCCAACGTCCGCAATACCTTGATTGGACAAGCTGAATGCGCCAAATGGGGCAAATCTACTCAGATTGGTTACTTCCCTGATACCTTTGGAAATATGGGGCAAGCTCCTCAAATCCTTCAAAAATCAGGGATTCACGTAGCAGCTTTTGGGCGTGGAGTGAAGCCAATCGGATTTGACAACCAAGTCCTTGAAGATGAGCAGTTCACCTCTCAATTTTCTGAAATGTACTGGCAAGGGGCAGATGGTAGCCGCGTGCTGGGTATTCTCTTTGCCAACTGGTACAGTAATGGGAACGAAATTCCAGTGGATAAAGATGAAGCTTTGGCTTTCTGGAAACAAAAATTGGCAGATGTTCGCGACTATGCCTCAACCAACCAATGGTTGATGATGAACGGCTGCGACCACCAACCGGTTCAACGAAACTTGAGTGAAGCCATTCGTGTGGCCAACGAACTGTTCCCTGACGTGACCTTTATTCATAGCTCCTTTGATGACTATGTGCAAGCAGTGGAAAGTGCGCTTCCTGAACAATTATCTACGGTTACGGGAGAATTGACCAGTCAGGAAACCGATGGTTGGTACACACTGGCAAATACGTCTTCCTCTCGGATTTATCTCAAGCAAGCCTTCCAAGAAAACAGCAACCTGCTCGAGCAAGTGGTGGAACCTTTGACCATCATTACAGGTGGGCATAACCACAAGGATCAATTGACCTATGCCTGGAAGACACTCTTACAAAATGCGCCACACGATAGTATTTGTGGATGTAGCGTGGATGATGTTCACCGTGAGATGGAAGTTCGTTTTGCCAAGGTCAATCAAGTCGGAAACTTTGTCAAGACCAACCTTCTCAACGAATGGAAGGGTAAGCTAGCGACTCAAAAAGCTCAGAGTGAGCATCTCTTTACGGTCATCAACACTGGATTGCACAATAAGGTGGATACCGTCAGCACGATTGTCGATGTAGCGGTTTGTCCATTTAAGGAATTGCATCCGACAGAAGGCTTCAAGAAAATGGCGGCTTTGACCTTGCCAGATTACCATGTGGAGGATTTAGAGGGACATCTTGTTGAAGCAGAGATTGAGGACTTGGGAGCAAGCTTTGGCTATACCCTGCCTAAGGATAAATTCCGCCAACCCTATATTGCACGTCAAGTGCGCGTGACGGTTCCTGTTCATTTGGCAGCCTTGTCTTGGACGACCTTCCAGCTCTTGGAAGGCAAAGCACTTCATCATGATGGTCTGTTCCAAAATGGGGTGATTGATACGCCATTTGTAACCCTTAGTATCGATGATGGCTTGACCCTCTATGATAAAACGACCAATGAGGCTTATGAGGATTTCCTTCGCTTTGAAGATCGTGGGGATATCGGAAATGAATATATCTACTTCCAACCAAAAGGAACAGAGCCGATCTATGCGAACTTAACAGCTTATGAGGTCTTGGAAAACAATGCCCGCTATGCCAAAATCTTGCTCAAGCATGACTTGACGATCCCGGTCAGCGCGGATGAACAATTGGATGCGGAGCAAAGAGGCATTATCGAGTTTATGAACCGCAAGGCAAGTCGCTCAGAAGAGCTGACAACCATCCCTCTTGAAACGGAGATGACCATCTTTGTAGATGATCCGCAAATTCGCTTCAAGACGCGCTTCACCAATACAGCTAAGGATCACCGCATCCGTCTCTTGGTCAAGACTCACAATACACGTCCAAGCAACGATTCTGAAAGTATCTATGAAGTTGTGACACGGCCAAATAAACCGGCTGCTTCTTGGGAAAATCCTGAAAATCCCCAACACCAACAAGCCTTTGTCAGCTTGTATGATGATGTTAAAGGAGTGACTGTATCTAACAAAGGATTGAACGAATACGAAATCCTTGGAGACGACACAATAGCTGTAACACTTCTTCGTGCTTCAGGGGAACTCGGTGACTGGGGCTACTTTCCAACACCAGAAGCACAATGTTTGCGGGACTTTGAGGTGGAATATGCAGTAGAATGCCATCAAGCTCAGGGGCGCTTCTCTGCTTATCGCCGAGCGAAAGCTTTGCAGACACCGATGACCAGCCTTCAAGTTGAAAAACAAGAAGGAAGTGTAGCAGCAACAGGTAGTCTCTTCAACCATCCATCACTGAGCTTGCCACAAGTCTGCCCAACAGCCTTTAAGGTAGCTGAAAATGAAGAAGGTTACGTCCTTCGTTACTACAATATGAGCCAAGAAAATGTTCGTGTGTCTGACAAACAACAAACTATTCTTGACTTATTGGAACGCCCATATCCAGTTCATTCAGGACTATTGGCGCCACAAGAAATTCGTACAGAATTGATCAAAAAAGAAGAAATCTAATTTCAAAAAGATAACATAAAAAGAAAGGAGGAGCGAAAAGAGTAAGAACCGACTGCTGACTCGCTCCTTTTTACAGGTGAAAGCAATGACACTTGCAACGATTGATATTGGAGGGACTGGGATCAAGTTTGCTAGTCTAACTCCTGATGGAAAGATTTTAGATAAGACCAGCACCCCAACACCAGAAACGCTAGAAGATTTGTTGGCTTGGTTGGACCAACGCTTGTCAGAACAGGACTACCGTGGGATTGCCATGAGTGTGCCAGGAGCCGTTAATCAAGAAACCGGGGTGATTGAGGGGATCAGTGCCATTCCTTATATTCATGGTTTTTCATGGTACCAGGTCCTTGCTCATCACCAGCTACCTGTCCATCTCGAAAATGATGCCAACTGTGTTGGACTTAGTGAACTGCTGGCTCATCCTGAGACTGAAAATGCAGCCTGCGTCGTGATTGGTACAGGAATCGGTGGAGCCATGATTATCAATGGCAAGCTACACCGTGGACGCCATGGTTTGGGTGGGGAGTTTGGCTATATGACAACTATCGAACCAGCAGAAAAGCTCAACAACTGGTCGCAACTAGCTTCTACAGGGAATATGGTGCGATCCGTGATTGAAAAATCTGGTCAGACTGGCTGGGACGGTCGCAAGGTTTACCAAGAGGCTGCAGCAGGCAATGCCCTCTGTCAAGAAGCTATTGAGCGTATGAACCGCAATCTTGCTCAAGGACTACTCAACATCCAGTACCTAATCGACCCAGATGTCATTAGCTTAGGTGGGTCTATCAGTCAGAATCCAGAGTTTATCAAAGGGGTTCAAAAAGCAGTAGATGCTTTTGTGGAAAGATATGAAGAATATACAATTGCACCAGTCATCCAAGCCTGCACCTATCAGGCAGACGCTAATCTCTACGGTGCCCTTGTCAACTGGTTACAGGAGGAAAACCAATGGTAATTTTTACCGGAATTAGCAGTAAACAAGCTCAGGCTCTAGAGTTGCTTCAAAAGCACATTTCTCTACCAGATGTAGAAGTGGCAGTTGCTCAGTCTGATCAAGCCTCTATTTCTATTAAGGGTGAGGGTGGACAGTATCACCTGACCTATCGCAAACCTCACCAACTCTACCGCGCCTTATCTGTTCTAGCAACAGCTTTAGCAGAAGGTGATAAGGTGGAGATTGAGGAGCAAGCGGCTTATGAAGAGTTGGCCTACATGGCAGATTGTTCCCGTAATGCTGTAGTGAATGTTGCCTCTGCCAAGCAGATGATTGAGGTCTTAGCTCTCATGGGCTACTCAACCTTTGAACTTTACATGGAAGATACCTATCAAATCGAGGGGCAACCTTACTTTGGTTATTTCCGTGGAGCTTATTCAGCTGAAGAGTTACAGGAAATCGAAGCCTACGCCCAGCAGTTTGACATGACCTTTGTTCCTTGTATCCAGACCTTGGCCCACTTGTCAGCCTTTGTCAAATGGGGTGTCAAAGAAGTCCAACAACTTCGTGATGTAGAGGACATTCTCCTCATCGGTGAAGAAAAAGTTTACGACCTGATTGACGGTATGTTTGCGACGCTGTCTAAATTACAAACTCGCAAGATTAATATCGGAATGGACGAAGCCCACTTGGTTGGCTTGGGACGCTACCTGATTTTGAACGGTATTGTTGACCGTAGTCTCCTTATGTGCCAACACTTGGAGCGTGTGCTGGATATTGCAGACAAGTATGGTTTCCACTGCCAGATGTGGAGTGATATGTTCTTCAAGCTCATGTCAGCAGATGGTCAGTACGACCGTGATGTGGAGATTCCAGAGGAAACACGCGTTTATCTAGACCGTCTAAAAGACCGTGTGACCTTGGTTTACTGGGATTATTACCAAGATAGCGAGGAGAAATACAACCGTAACTTCCGTAACCACCACAAGATTAGCAAGGATATCGCCTTTGCAGGTGGTGCTTGGAAGTGGATTGGTTTCACCCCTCACAACCATTTCAGTCGTCTCATTGCAGTTGAAGCTAATAAAGCCTGCCGTGCTAATCAGATCAAGGAAGTCATTGTGACGGGTTGGGGAGATAATGGTGGTGAAACAGCCCAGTTCTCTATTTTACCGAGCTTACAAATCTGGGCAGAACTTAGCTACCGCAACGACTTAGAGCGATTATCTGCTCACTTCAAGACCAATACAGGCTTATCGGTTGAGGACTTCATGCAGCTTGACTTGGCCAATCTCTTGCCAGACCTACCAGGAAATCTCAGTGGGATTAATCCCAACCGTTATGTCTTTTATCAGGATGTTCTCTGCCCAATTCTTGATCAGCATATGACACCTGAACAGGACAAGCCTCACTTTGCTAAGGCTGCTGAGACCCTTTCTGACATTACAGAAAAAGCGGGCATCTATGCTTATCTTTTTGAAACTCAGGCTCAGTTGAATGCTATTTTAAGTAGCAAGGTTGATGTAGGCCGACGTATTCGTCAAGCCTATCAAGCAGGTGATAAAGAAAGCTTACAACAAATCGCTAGAGAAGAATTACCAAAATTAAGAAGTCAGATTGAAACCTTCCATGCTCTCTTTAGCCAGCAATGGTTGAAAGAAAACAAGGTCTTTGGTTTGGATACGGTGGATATCCGCATGGGTGGCCTCTTACAACGCATTAAGCGAGCGGAAAGCCGTATTGAAAACTACCTAGCAGGCGATATCTCTCGTATCGATGAACTAGAAGTAGAGATCTTGCCATTTAATGATTTCTACGCAGATAAGGATTTCGCAGCCACAACAGCCAACCAGTGGCATACAATTGCGACAGCTTCGACCATTTATACAACCTAATTTAAAAAGGTATTTTTAAAGAAGATGATGTTGAAGGAGGGGAAGAATGTCCGATGAATGGAGACATTTCTTCTCCTTTTTTCTCCATTTTTAAAGCTATGTCATAAATTTGTAGAATATTTTCTATAATTAGGAGTTTGAAAATAGAAAATGGCTATCTTATAATAGGTATTGTAAACGCTACCAAAGCAAAAACACGCTCAAGGCTCAAAGGGGGGAGTTAAATGAAAAAGTTTGTAAGGACTCTGAGAGAAAATTTCATTTTTCTTTTAATGGTCTTACCTGGTGCAGCGTGGTTAATCTTATTCTTCTATATTCCGGTTTTTGGGAATATCGTAGCATTTAAGGACTATCATATTACGGGAGAGGGCTTCATTGACAGTGTCATGAAGAGTAAGTGGGTTGGCTTTGACAATTTCAAGTTCCTCTTTAGTTCCAAAGATGCCTACATTATTACAAGAAACACGGTATTGTACAACTTAGGATTCATCTTCTTAGGATTGATTGTTTCCGTTGGGATCGCCATCATCTTTAGTGAGTTGAGATCAAAAAGAGTGGTCAAGGTGCTTCAAACCTCCATGCTCTTCCCATACTTCCTATCATGGGTTATCATCAGCTTCTTCACCGATGCCTTCCTTAACGTGGACAAAGGATTGGTCAACCACATCTTAACTTCATTTGGTATGAAAGCCATCAATTTCTACTCGGAATTGTGGATCTGGCCAGCGCTTCTCCTCTTCTTAGGAATCTGGAAAGGCTTTGGTTATAGTAGTGTCATGTACTATGCAACCATCATGGGAATTGACCCAACTTACTATGAAGCAGCGACTGTGGATGGTGCGTCTAAGTGGCAACGCATTCGCAACATCACCATTCCTCAGTTGTCTTCCTTGATTACGGTTTTGACTATTCTTGCAGTCGGAAATATCTTCCGCGCAGATTTCGGTCTTTTCTACCAAATCCCGCATAATGCTGGAGCGCTCTATAGTGTGACCAACGTTATTGATGTTTATGTCTACAACGGTTTGACCAAGTCAGGGGATATCGGGATGACAGCAGCAGCCGGTCTTTACCAATCGGTAGTCGGTTTGGTTCTTGTTTTAATCTCAAATATCATTGCCCGTCGCATTGATAAGAATGCCGCTCTCTTCTAGAAAGGAGGATCGTATGAAAAAATCAACCATTCAAAAAGAAAAAATTGATAATGTCGGGATCCATTCTTTCAGTAAGAAGAGCAACTTCTTCTTTACCTTGTTGTTGACCTTGGTCGGCTTGACCTGTGTGCTTCCCTTCATCTTCGTTGTCATGATCTCTTTGACAGACGAACAAAGTTTGGCAGTCCATGGTTTCCAATTCTGGCCAGCAAAATTTGGATTTGATGGTTACCTCTTCTTGGTACAGTTCAAAGACAAAATCTTGCAAGCCCTCTTCATTACCTTGTTTGTGACCATTGTGGGAACAGCATGTAATGTCTTTATCACCACAACTTATGCTTACGCAATCTCACGGAGTACCTTTAAATACCGCAAGTTCTTTACCGTATTTTCACTCCTTAGTATGCTCTTTAGTGCAGGGTTGGTTCCAAGCTACATTGTGACCACTCAACTCTTGCAGTTAGGTGATACCATCGGGGCTTTGATTATCCCAATGTTGCTCAGTCCATTTAACATCATATTGATGCGGACCTTCTTTAAACGGACCATTCCAGAAGCTATCCTTGAATCCGCTCGGATCGATGGGGCAAGTGAAACACGGATCTTCTTCCAAATCTGCTTGCCATTGTCTCTACCAGGGATTGCGACTATCAGTTTGTTCACTGCTTTAGGGTTCTGGAACGACTGGTTCAATGCCCTCCTCTATATTAAGAGTGACAACCTTTACCCATTGCAATACCTCTTGATGCAAATCCAAAACAATATGGATTACATCGCTAAAAACGTCGGGGTATCCGGCCAATTGGCAGGAGCTGTACAATCCATCCCACGGGAAACAGGACGTATGGCCATGGTGGTTGTGGCAACAGTGCCAATCGCCATTCTCTATCCATTCTTCCAACGCTACTTTGTAAAAGGCTTGACCATCGGTGGTGTGAAAGAATAACATCGTTCATTGAAAATCAGCAGGATTTTCAACTCATAACTTAGTCTAAAAAGAAAATAACATAAAGGAGATTTTTCTTATGAAAAATTGGAAAAAATACGCGTTAGCATCTGCTAGTGTCATCGCTCTTGGAGCTACTCTTGCTGCTTGTGGAAGCCTTACAGGTAACAACAAGAAATCTGCAACAACTGAAGACGGTAAACCAATCATCAAGATGTACCAAATCGGTGATAAACCAGATAACTTGGATGTTCTTCTTAAAAATGCCAACAAGATCATTGAAAAGAAAGTTGGCGCAAAATTGGATATCCAATATCTTGGTTGGGGTGACTACGCTCAAAAAATGAACGTTATCATCTCATCTGGTGAAAACTATGATATTGCCTTTGCTAATAACTATGTCATCAACGCTCAAAAAGGTGCTTATGCTGACTTGACAGAATTGTACAAGAAAGAAGGGAAAGACCTTTACAAAGCACTTGACCCAGCTTACATCAAAGGGAACACTGTAAATGGCAAGATCTATGCTGTTCCAGTAGCAGCTAACGTTGCCTCTTCTCAAAACTTTGCCTTCAACGGACCACTTCTTGAAAAATATGGTATCGACGTTTCAAACGTGAAAGACTATGCTTCTCTTGAACCAGTCTTGAAAGCCATCAAAGAAAAAGATCCAAACGTTGTTCCATTTGCAATGAACAAGAGCTACGGTGGACCTTCAGATGACTTCGACTATGTGGCTGTTGATGGACTTCCATTCGTTGTTGACTTGAAAGGTGACACCACTAAGATCGTTGACCGTTACACCATTCCTCGTTATGTAGAAAACTTGAAGACTCTTCACAAATACTACGAAGCAGGATACATTCCAAAAGACGTAGCAACGAGCGACACTGGTTATGATCTTTCTCAAGATACATGGTTGGTTCGTGAAGAAACAGTAGGACCAGCTGACTACGGTAACAGCTTGCTTTCTCGTGTAGCAAACCGTAAGATCGACATCAAACCATTTACTGAACTGTACAAGAAAAACAACACCACTCAAGTAGCTAACTTTGTTATCTCAAACAACTCTAAGAACAAAGAAAAAGCTATGGAAGTGTTGAATCTCTTGAATACTAACCCAGAACTCTTAAACGGTCTTGTTTATGGACCAGAAGGCAAGAACTGGGAAAAAGTTGCCGGCAAAGAAAACCGTGTCAAAGTCTTGGATGGCTACAACGGAAACACTCACATGTCTGGATGGAACACTGGTAACAACTGGATTCTTTACATCAACGAAAACGTAACAGATGAACAAATTGCACAATCTAAGAAAGATTTGGAAACTGCAAAAGAATCTCCAGCACTTGGCTTCATCTTTAACACAGACAAAGTGAAATCAGAAATCACTGCTCTTACAAATACTTTGAACCAATTCGCAGGTGCGATCAATACTGGTACTGTGGATCCTGAAGTAGAAGTTCCTAAGATGCTTGAAAAATTGAAATCAGAAGGTGCTTACCAAAAAGTGCTTGACGAAATGCAAAAACAATACGACGAATTCCTTGCTTCTAAAAAATAAGAACAGGTAGTTCGAAAAGGCTTTGGAGGGATCTCCAGAGCCTTTTCATATCTTTATGAAAATAGAACTGTAAATGAAAATCAATATTTCAATTTACCAATGCAAATAAGGGAAAGCGTTTTATTTTTATGGTATAATAGAATCACTAATTGGAAAAGAGGCTGAATGATGGGAAAAATCATCGAGTTCATTTTTACGAGAGTCTATGTTGCTATGCTGGTAACAGGGATTTTTTGGGTCTTGACGATCTGTGGGGGTGTTCTACTAGGAGTAGGACCGGCTAGTGCCACTATCATGAGCCTCTATGCGGAAAATGGCATGACCTACAAGGACTATTATTGGTCACGCGCTTGGGAACTCTTCAAAGAAAATCTACGCCCGGCTAATCAAGTCTTTTATACCTTCTTTGCCATTGAAGGGGTTCTCCTCTATGGCATGTACCTCATGGTCCAGATTCCTCACTTGAATTTCTTCCAAATTTTGGTTCTCTTGTTTAATCTGGTTTTCCTCTTGGTTGCGCCTCTAGCTTACGCCGTTTATTTGAAATTGCAAGTTCATTTTGATCTCTCTTATGCCAACAGTATCAAGCTCAGTTTGATCGGAATGTTGCTGGACATTCGTCCGGTTCTCAAGCTCATCCTTGGAACCGCGCTACTTGGTGTCATTAGCTACTATATGCCAGCCCTTCTCTTTTTCGTCTTGATCGGTGTATGGCATTTCTTTGTCAATGATATCTTTGACCCTGTCTATCAAAACATCCACGAAAAATTGGTATCCTAACGATGAAAAAAATCTGGTTAAGTACGCTTTTAAAATTCTACGCCTATGTCATGGTGGTCATTTTGACCATTATGGGCCTGGTTGTTGCGGGGATCTCTTGGAAAAACCAGCAAGCTGAAGCCGACCGGATCGCCCAACGGGTCTTAACCGAAGTGGTGACGGATCTCGAGACCTCTTATCAACGGGTCACACAAGAAGGCCGTAGCCTCGTTGAGAACCCTGCAAAATTAGAAGGGATTTATCGCTATTTTACCTTGTCACCATCGGAGTATGAGACTTGGCGATTGAATGCCCAATTCCCTTCCTATATCCAATTGTCCCTACATAAGAATATTGACAGCCTCTATTTGAGCAATAAAAACATCGAGGGCATCGATGTCACCTTGTCTGATTACAAGACGGTATTTGTCTCTACCCGGCAATCAAAGGGAGGCAAGCAGGTCTCAGCGGACCATTACAAGGCTCCTGCAACAGCTATTCCAGTTCCTTTGACAGACCCGACAACGGGTGCTGGAGTTGGGATTGCTTATATGACGCTGGACCAGGAAATTTTGACGGCAGCGATTGACAATGCCAGAGGCGATCTTCCGGTCGCTGTGCGGATCTTCACTCCCTTTGGGAAAGAGATGTACCATGAAGGGGATAAGGGACAATCAAAAGATGTTAAATGGCAAACCCGTAGCACGATCTATGGCTACAAGGTGGATGTAGCTGTTTCTGAAAGTTATCTGCTCAAAAAGGGTCTAGCCAACCTGACCACTTTTCTCTCCATTGCTTTCTTGATTTTCTTGATCCTTTACTTATTAATGCGGCAAATTTTCAAAAATTACCGTCGTCAAGTCCTTGATCTGGTCGATACCATGAATCTGATCAGTCAAGGCGATAGTGAACGACGGATTGATACCTCGACCAAGGACCAAGAACTGCTGGTTATTGGTAATATGATCAATACCATGTTAGACAATATGGATAAGAACATTCGAGATATCTACCAGCTACAGCTCAGCCAAAAGGATGCCAATATGCGGGCCCTACAAGCCCAGATCAATCCCCACTTCATGTACAATACACTGGAATTTATCCGGATGTATGCCGTCATGCAAGAGCAAGAAGAGTTGGGTGATATTATCTATGAGTTTAGTAGTCTCTTGCGCAATAATATCTCAGATGAGCGAGTGACGACAGTTGAAAATGAGCTAGAATTTTGTCGCAAATACAGTTACCTCTGCATGGTACGTTATCCAAAATCAATTGCCTATGGCTTTAAGATCGATCCAGGCTTGGAAAAAATGAAGATTCCCAAATTCACCATCCAGCCTTTGGTCGAGAACTATTTTGCACATGGAGTGGACCACAAACGCAAGGACAATGTGATTAGTGTCAAAGTCTTGCAAGGAGAAGGGCAAGTCATGATTCTAGTTACTGATAATGGGCGCGGGATGGAAGAAGAACAGCTAGAAAAAATTCAAGAGATACTAGCCAATCGCAATCCACGCTCAGAAATCGAAGAAAAGAGTGGGCGGCAGTCCATCGGAATTGTCAATGTTCATGAACGCATGCTACTCTACTTTGGAGATCGCTACCATATCCAAGTCTTCTCCCAACCTCACCATGGAGTGACCTATACGATAACCATTCAAGATGAATAAAGGAGACAGAATGTACAAAGTCTTATTAGTAGACGATGAGTATATGATTACAGAAGGGTTAAAAAAATTAATCCCCTTTGACCACTGGAATATGGAAGTGGTCGCAACTGCTGAAGATGCAGATCAGGCTCTTGATTATGTGCGAGAACATCCGGTGGATGTGGTGATCACGGATGTCAATATGCCTGGAAAGACCGGACTTCAGATGATTGCAGAGATGAAGGATTTAATTCCAGATGCTGCTTTTATCATTATGTCAGGCTATCAGGATTTTGAATATGTCAAGACAGCCCTCAATTTGCGTGTGGCAGACTACTTGCTCAAACCTGTCAATAAGGTGGAGATGGGCAATATCCTAGAAAAAATTCAGCATAAAATCCAGCAACCAAGCCAAGAATTGGCTAACCGTTTGATTCACGATGACATCTCTGAGGAAGAGTTTTGTCGCTATATCGCAGGCCGGAATTCACTGTGGATTGGAGTCGCTAAGGAGAAAAAAGGCTTTATCAGCTCGTCTTATCAAGTTCTTGGGCAAAATCTTCAACTCTTTATCTCGGATCAGGAAGAAGAAGCCATGATTGAGAAGGCCTTTGAGTCCCCTTATAAGGAGCACTTTCATCAATTTAAGGACCTAGTAGAGCGGAGCCTCTTTTATGGGGCGATCCCTCTCAATCAAGATGAAGAGGTCTTCCATTACTACGAGCCTGCCTATCGGGTGATCATGCAAGGAAATATCCAACAGATCTTAGAAGAACTGGACTGGTTAGAAAAAATGATCCTTGAGAAGACACCTAAGGTTTCGCTGACCAAGCAGCTCTTTATCCAGTTTTTGATGGATGTCTTTCATTTGTTTGAATACCTGCAAGGAGACGATTTGGCCGATGTGGTCAAGAAAGTCCATGATGCTGCCACCTTTAGCGAGATGATTGGCTTTATCCAGGAAGAGTTATCCCGTTTCTTATCCCACTATCGGATGAATGAAAATGTAGCGAGTGTCCTTCAAGTGATTAGCCGCGATTACCAAAAAGAGCTGTCACTCAAGGACATCAGTCAGGGTCTCTTTATTAATCCAGTCTATTTGGGCCAATTGATTAAACGAGAAACCAATGCGACTTTCGCAGAACTCCTCAACAAACAGCGGATCAAGGCTGCCCAGCAGCTCCTCTTATCGACCAATGATAGTATTGAAGATATCTGCTATAAAGTCGGTTACAGTAATGTTGGCTATTTCTACAAAGTTTTCCGCAAACTCTGTGGAAAATCGCCTAAAACCTATCGCTTACAAGTCATGACAGAGCATACAGAAGATGAGTAAAAGGCTGAGACGATTTGTCTCAGCCTTTTAATTGAAGATAAAGTCTTCTTAGAAACTTCCCTTAGGAGAGTACATAACAGAAGGTTAGGGACTCTAA
>JAQCUL010000020.1:0-9167 GCA_027685415.1 Streptococcaceae bacterium AF13-5-6.0 | reverse complement strand
AGAGTACATAACAGAAGGTTAGGGACTCTAAAGCTAAGTTTTGAGTATTTTTTATTTGACAAAAATAAGTAGACGGTGTATACTTTATAAAAAGTAGACAACGTATACTTCGATAAGGGAAGGTGGTCAAATGAAACGGAATACGGAAGAACTGAAAGAAAAGTTAATTTCGGTCGGCATTGAAGAAATCAGAACTAACGGGATTGACCGGATGTCTATGCGTACAATAGCTCAAAAATGTGGGGTGACTCATGGAGCTCCCTATAAGCATTTTGGAAGTAAAGATAGATATATTCAAGTTGTTATGGAACACTTATCAATGTTCTTTTTGAAAAATATGATACTTGGGATTGATACTTCCATAGATGCAAGAACTCAACTAACTCTAATGGGCTGTAACTTTGTAAGGTTTGCCCAAGAGGAAACCTATCTATTTGAAGCATTATTTATCAAATTTCCATATAACTATATGGAGTTATCCCAGGAAACTATTTCAGTCAACTCCTCTTTATCAGGATTTGAACATTTTAAGTCGGTAGCGTTAAGACTTAAAGATGAGGAAAATCTTTCTAGTGGTGACGCAGAAATTTTGATCCATTTATGGAGTTTTATTGCTGGTTTGGCTCTATTGGTAAGTAGTCCTGTTGGAGAAAGCTTTAAAGAAAATGATGTTCAAAAGACCGTCAGAACGATGCTTGATATTTATATAAAAGGAGATAGCTGATGAATGTTTTAATAATCTATTCACATCCGAATGAAACAAGTTATAATGCATCAATCCTTCAAACTGTGCAAAAGCATTTAGCACCAGAGCATAGAGTTAAAATAGTAGACTTATATAAAGAAAACTTTGATCCGGTTTTACGTTTTGATGAAAGGCATAAAAGGAGAGATTTACAGCATAATGAAGACATGAAACCATATAGAGATTTATTGAGTTGGGCGGATCAGTTGATTTTTATTTTCCCTACTTGGTGGAGTGGAATGCCAGCTATTTTAAAAGGTTTTATTGATCGTGTTTTTGTTGCAGGTTTTGCTTATCAGAATGGACCTCGAGGTCCGGTGGGGAAACTAGATGGAAAAGCGTGGATCATTACGACGCATAATACGCCAAAAATTTTTCTTCCTTTTTCTCAAGACTACGCAAAGGTTCTAAAATCTCAAATCTTGAAACCCTGTGGTATTAAACCGGTTAAAATGACACAAGTTACACGAGTGGAGTATATGAGTGATCGTCAACGGAAAGAAGAACTCGAAAAAATCGCACAGATAGCAAAAAGGATTTAAAAAGTGCTTTACAAGTCATGACAGAGCATGCAGAAGATGAGTAAAAAGGCTGAGACAAATCGTCTCAGCCTTTTTACTTTAAGTCCTTTGTATCTTGATTTTCCCAACTAGAAGCTCAGCTTCAATGGTGATTTCTGTGAGTTGGGTCCAGTCGATTTTTTCTTGGTCAACGTGAAATAGAAGAGGGGTCATAGCGAGGAGCGCTTGGCGTTCTTCAGGAGTTAAACTCTTGGTGAGGCTGACTGTTTCGGATGAGAGAATTTGGCAGTGGTCTTCAAAGTGCTCCAAAATTTCCTGGTTGGAGTAGGATTGCTTGGTCAATTGATCTTGGGCCAACTGACGAATTTCTTTCAGATGAGAAGAGGTTGGGACGACTTTAATGATCACCCCTTCAGCCTTTAAGACACGCTCAAATTCAGCGTAATTAGCCGGGGAGAAGATGTCCAAAATGACCTCTATACTCTTGGATTGAATGGGTAAATGAGCCAAGTCTCCTACAAACCAATTGACCTTCCAGCTAGCGTCACTCTTGGCAGCTAGTTGCACAGATTCCTTTGAAAGATCAAAGGCATAGAAAGTAGCTTCGGGATAAGCTTCTTGTAGCTTTCGGGAGTAATAGCCTTCTCCACAACCGGTATCTAGAATCTTGGCATCACTGGTCGGAATTTTTTGTCCGATCGCTGTTAGAATCGGCTCATAAAAACCTGCTTCTAGGATTAGCTGGCGATTCTGGAAATTTTCTTTGTCATAGTCCTTTGATTGTTTGATCTGGGGAGCCAGGTTGACATAGCCAAATTTAGCCAAATCAAAAGAATGGCCCTTGGGACATTTAAAACTGGTCTCCACAAGTTCTAGGTCCAGTTGACAGATGGGACAGGCAAAAGCAGTGGCTGTTTGAAATCGTTGTAATTTTGGTTTAATCGGTGTATTCATATTAGTAGTGTAACAAAAGAGCCTCTAGATAGCAACCAATGCTCTAATGAGGCGTGGTCACACTTTTTCAATGGCTCTACGCAGTATTGAGTGGACCTTGAGTTTCTTTATCTAATTTTGTCCACTGGATTGTTCAGGACGGTTTTCAATTCTGGACAATATTTACTTGCCTCAAATTCAATGATCTCATATTGAGCAATCTCATTTTGATAGAATGGATCGTGTGCAATGATTTCTTGGACAGCATCTTTATTTTTTGCTCTCATGAGAATGATACCGCCGGTCCTTGGATTTTTTCTTCCAGATGCGATAAAAAGACCTTTTGTATAATACTGATTTAAAAAATCTATGTGTTTTTCTAAGAATTTTTCAACTTCATCAAGGGGCTTGATATAGGTAAGATTTACAATAAACATAAGTGACTCCTTTAAAATAAATGATAAATAGATTATAATACTTTACAAACTACCTGAATAGTAGGCACATTTTTGTAAGGAGAAAAAATGTTAACAAATAAAAATTGGAACTGTAGTATGTCTCGAGTCTTAGATGTGGTTGGTGGGAAATGGAGGATGAATATATTATGGGTTATAAACAAGCATAAGAGAGTCCGTTTCAATCAATTGAGAAGAGAAGTTGAAGGGATTACAACTATCAGTTTGACACGTGGATTAGATGTTTTAATAGAGAACCAATTGATTGAGAAATATGATTATGAGTCTCTGCCTCTTCATACAGAATATGAGCTGACAGAAAAAGGGAAATCACTGATGCCGATTTTAAAGGACTTGAATCAATGGGGAAAAGAATGGTTGCAATAAATTTTCTTCTTCTTTTTGTCTCTTCCATCTCACCACTTGGACCCTCATTTTGACCGTTTATCCCCAAAAGTCGTTTTTATAACGGCTTTTTTGCTAGACTGATATTGTCAAAAAGGAGAGAGAACATGATATTACAAGCTAAAAACATCAGTAAACGGTATGGAAATCATCTAGCGGTTGATCATATTCACCTACAGTTTGAAAAGGGAACGTTTAATGCGATTCTAGGACCAAATGGGGCGGGGAAATCAACGACGATTTCCATGTTGATTGGTTTGCAACAACCAACACAAGGCGAAATTATCTATGAACCTGGTACTAAAATTGGAGTGGTCTTCCAAACCAGTGTTTTAGACGAGATGTTAACAGTTAGGGAAAATCTCACGATTCGTGCCCAACAGTATAAGGGAATCAAAGCAAGTCGTGTGGAGAATTTGATCCATCAACTGGGTCTGACTGCTTTCCAAAAACAAAAATACGGGACGCTTTCAGGTGGCCAAAAGCGTCGGGTTGACATTGCGCGTGCACTTCTCTCACAACCAGATATATTATTCTTGGATGAGCCAACGACAGGTTTAGACATTCAAACCCGGAAGTCTATTTGGGATTTGCTCTATCAATTGCAGAGGGAAGAGGGAATGACCGTTGTATTGACCACGCATTATCTTGACGAAGCAGATGAAGCTGATCAAATTTATATTGTAGATCATGGGAAAGTGATTGCTCAAGGATCGGCACTAGATATTAAGAGCCAGTATGCTACTAATATCTTAAAGATTCGTTTCAAGGAGAGACAGCAGATAGAAAGTCTCAAATCTTCGGGAATGTCAGTAGAGCAACAAAGTCAATTGGAGTATGTTCTTCAACCCGAGAGTGAAAGGGAAGCCATTGATTACCTGGCGCAAGTTAGAGATAAAATAGCCCATTTTGAGTTTCGTCCAGGGACCATGGATGATGCCTTTATTGCACTTACAGGAAGGGAGGTTCGCTAATGCTAGCCTTACTAAAGCGAAATTTTTTATTGTATTTTAGGAATCGTTCAGGTGTTTTCTTCTCCTTGTTGGGAGCCTTGATTTCCTTTATTCTCTATATTATTTTTCTTCAAAAAAATTTAACAGATGCCTGGGCTCAGCTTCCCAATAGTGGTCCTGTGTTAAATAATTGGTTAATGAGTGGGACGCTGGCTGTGACAGGGATTACGACAAGTCTGGCTGCCCTGACTCAGTTAGTAAAGGACCGTGAACATCAAGTAGATCAGGATCTTTATTTATCGGATCAAGGAAAGTGGCGGTTGGCATTTTCGTATCTAACGAGTGCAATCATCATTTCTTTTTCCATGCAGATCCTTATGTATGTGCTGATGTGTGGCTATTTTAGAGAAGTTCCAACCTTATCTCTATTACCTGAAGTGCTCCTCATTATGCTACTTAGTAGCCTACTTTCTAGCTTAGTGAATGCCATTTTTGTTTATTTTTTCCAATCAGTAGACAGTCTTGGGAAGTTTTCGACCATAGTGGGTACAGCTTCTGGTTTTTTGGTAGGGACTTATGTACCTTTGGGCGTTCTACCTAATTTTGCTCAACTACTAATGAAATGTACCCCGGCTACTTATATTGCTGCACTTTATCGACAAGTACTCATGAAAGAAGCATTAAGTGAGACCTTTAAAGGTCAAGATAATCTTCTTCAAGAGTTTCAAGAAAAAATGGGTGTTCAGCTCAAATGGCAAACTTTATTGACAAAGGAACAAACATACCTTATAGTGTTAGGAGGTATTCTTCTAGCTTTGGGGATTTGGATTTCCTTGGCAAAAAGATCGAGTAAAAGAAAGTAAGTGAGAATTGGAGTAGGAATGAAGATTCGTTTTGAGGAAAAACAAGATGTCCCAGAAAACGACCCCTGTGTGGTCATTCAAGCCAAGCAATTATCTGATCAAGCACGAGAGGTAATGGAGTATCTCGAACAATTTTCGACAGTGAATCAAGTAGTGATCCCTATCAAAACAGATGATCATTTGATCATGGTGAAAATTGATGACATTATTCTAGCCGAGATTGATAAGAATCAGCTAACCATTTATACGACAGACAAAACGTTCACCATCAGAGATACTTTGACAAATTTTCAACATCGGATTAATCGTCGTAATTTTTTACAGATATCACGCCACGCGGTGATGAATATCGACCATTTAGAATCGCTATCGGATAGTTTTTCAGGCAATATGATGGCTAAACTGACACGTGGAGTAAAATCAAGTGTCAGTCGGAAATATGTCAAATCCTTGATGGATTATTTAGGGGTATAGGAGAAAGTGATGAAACGAGTTATAGCTTATTTTGTATCTGGTATGAGGACAGGATCCTTCTTTTATTTGTGTTTGGTGTTATTATCCCATGTCTATACCAACATCGTCTATCCCGCTGTAAATGTCCGCAATATCCTAGCGATATTTTTGATGAGTGGGACAATGGGGGTCTTGACCTTCATTCTTGAGGAAGAAGAGTTTTTGACCTATAGTTTGCGTGTGGCTTTGCATTTAGTTGTGACAGCTGCCATCTTAGCATTAACCTACTTGTTTTTTGGCTGGGGGACAGCCTTACGGAGCCCGATTCCTTGGTTGATCTTTCTAGCCATTTACAGCCTGATCTGGCTGTACCAGATTTGGCAACTCCATAAAAAAACTCAACGAATCAACCAAGCTTTGTTGCATCGCAGAAAAGGGAAATAGTCTCAGAAAAAAGTGTATAAGAAAACCACGAAGTTCATACGAAACTTCGTGGTTTTACTTTCTTAATAAGTCAAAACAAAGTATTTTTTCTTACCGCGACGGATAACGGTCAATTCATTTTCTAATTTATCGCTATCGCTCAAGACATAGTCAAGGTCTTGGATGCGTTCGCCATTGACGTAGATCGCTCCATTTTGAACATCTTCGCGGGCTTGGCGTTTAGAATTCACTACACCAGATGTGACCAAGAGTTCTACAATGTTGAGGTTGTCTTCTGCTTGGACCTGGTAGTTTGGCACACCACGAAGGCCTTGTTTGAGTTCTTTGACAGAAAGGTTTTTGATGTTTCCTGCAAAGAGTTGTTCCGTGATGTTGAGGGCTTCCTTGTAGGCTTCTTCACCGTGAACGAGGGTGACCACTTCACGCGCCAAGATCTTTTGAGCCAAGCGTTCATGAGGAGCAGCCTCAAACTGTTTGCGGATCTCTTCGATTTCGTCCAGTGACAAGAACGTGAAGATCTTCAAGAAGCGAACGGCATCGGCATCCATCACATTCATCCAGAATTGGTACATTTCGTATGGAGATGTTTTGTCTGCATTGAGCCAGACGGCGTTGCCTTCTGATTTACCGAATTTCTTACCAGTTGCATCTGTGATCAAAGGCACAGTCATAACATGACCCGTCTTATCTGCCTTACGACGCATCAACTCAGTACCCGCTGTCATGTTTCCCCATTGGTCAGATCCACCGATTTGAAGGGTTACATTGTGTTCTTGGTTGAGGACGTAGAAGTCGTAGCCTTGCATGATTTGGTAGGCAAACTCTGTGTAAGAAATCCCTGTCTCAATCCGTTTTTTAACAGATTCTTTACTCATCATAGCATTGACCGTAAAGTATTTTCCGACATCCCGAAGGAAGTCAATAAAGCTAATGCTTCCGAACCAATCGTAGTTGTTGACCATTTCAGCTTTATTGTCGCCATTTTCAAAATCGAGGAAACGAGACAATTGCCCTTGAATGGAGCGAACCCATTCTTGTACCGTTTCTTTTGTTTGGAGACTACGCTCAGCATCTTTGAAGGACGGATCTCCAATGAGACCAGTCGCACCGCCAACGAGCGCGTAAGGTTTGTGGCCTGCTAGTTGAAGGCGACGGCTCGTCAAGATAGCAACCAAGTGACCAAGGTGAAGGCTGTCAGCAGTTGGATCATAACCAGTATAATAAGAAACCTGACCTTCTTCCAGTGCTTTGCGCAAGGCTTCTTCATCCGTCGTTTGAAATACCAAACCACGCTCTTTTAGCTCATCAAAAATGTGCATGTGTCTTTTCTCCTTTATAAGTTTATTCATTTCTCTATTCTACCATAAACCACGGAAATGGCAATGCTTTCCGTCATTTTCTTGTCCTTACCCAAGAAGATTGAGCGAGGATTTCTACGCTCTTGTGATTGAAAACAAAGGGGCTAATCTGCTATAATATAGGGAACAAGGAGAAAGAATCAGTGAATCAATTAAAAGAGAAGCTGCAAGAGTTTTGGAAGAAAGTCCAAAAATTCTTTGCAAATATGTATACAGAAACTCCGAATAAGGAAAAAAATGAAGAAAGTAGCTGGTCTGTCGGCGATATTTTTGCGACCTTTTTGAGGACGCTCAAACTCTTGTGGGATGTGATGATCGCCTTATTTGTGTGCCTCTTTTTATTTGGCGCAGGGATCGGGATTGGTTATGCGGCGAGCCTCTTTAGCAATGTCAAGGTTCCAAAGACAGAAGAATTGGTCCAGCAGGTCCGCAACGTTAGCAGTGTTTCAAAACTGACTTATTCCGATAAGAGCTTGATTGCAGAAGTGGACAGTGATTTGATCCGTACGCCCGTAGCTGGAGATGCCATTTCGGACAATGTCAAGAAGGCTGTGATCGCTACTGAGGATGAGAATTTTGAAAGCCACAAGGGGGTTGTGCCTAAAGCCGTTCTTCGGGCAACACTTGGATCTGTAGCCGGCGTGGGTTCCTCTAGTGGGGGATCAACCCTGACCCAGCAATTGATCAAACAGCAAGTCGTGGGAGACGCTCCAACCTTTACTCGTAAGGCGACAGAGATTGTCGATGCCTTGGCTTTAGAGCGGGGAATGGATAAAAATGAAATCCTAACCACCTACTTAAATGTTTCGCCTTTTGGACGAAACAATCGGGGACAAAATATTGCAGGTGTGGAAGCTGCAGCTCAAGGGATCTTTGGCGTCTCTGCAAAAGACTTGTCTGTTCCACAAGCAGCCTTTATCGCTGGCTTGCCACAAAGTCCGATTGTCTACTCTCCTTATGCTGCAGACGGTAGCCTAAAGAGCAAGGAGAATCTCGAGTTAGGTCTGGCGCGTGCCAAAGACGTTTTGTTCAATATGTACCGGACGGGAGTCTTGTCGAAAAAAGACTATGAGACCTATGCTCAATACGACTTGACCAAAGACTTCATGGCTCCAGATGGCATCGAGAAAACACCGCATGACTACCTCTACTTCCAAGCCATGGAAGAAGCAAAAGAGGCCATGTATGATTACTTGATCAAGCGAGACAATGTCACCAAGCAAGACTTGAAAAATAATGAAACCGTCAAGGCTTACCAGGAATTAGCTGAGAGCGAGTTGCGCGAAGGTGGCTACACCATTCAAACCACGATTAACAAACCGGTTCACAATGCGATGCAGGCGGCAGTAGCGAATTTTGGAAGCGTCTTGGATGATGGGACGGGTCTTGTAGAAGTTGGGAATGTCCTTATGGACAACCGAACGGGTGCCGTTTTAGGATTTATCGGTGGACGGAATTTTGACGGCAACCAAAACAACCATGCTTTTGATACAGAGCGTTCCCCAGGTTCTACTATCAAACCATTGTTGGCCTATGGGATTGCCATCGACCAAGGCTTGATGGGAAGCAATAGGCCAACCATGCTTTTGATACAGAGCGTTCCCCAGGTTCTACTATCAAACCATTGTTGGCCTATGGGATTGCCATCGACCAAGGCTTGATGGGAAGCAATAGGCCAACCATGCTTTTGATACAGAGCGTTCCCCAGGTTCTACTATCAAACCATTGTTGGCCTATGGGATTGCCATCGACCAAGGCTTGATGGGAAGCAATAGGCCAACCATGCTTTTGATACAGAGCGTTCCCCAGGTTCTACTATCAAACCATTGTTGGCCTATGGGATTGCCATCGACCAAGGCTTGATGGGAAGCAATAGCATCCTTTCTAACTACCCGACTAATTTCTCAAGTGGTGAGCCAATCATGCACGTGGATAGCCGAGGGACAGCCATGATGGATCTCCGTGAGGCCCTCAATACCTCATGGAATATTCCAGCTTACTGGACTTACCGGACCCTTCGTGAAAAGGGTGTGGATG
>JAQCUL010000002.1:122992-124447 GCA_027685415.1 Streptococcaceae bacterium AF13-5-6.0 | reverse complement strand
CACAACCCAACCATCTTCGAACGCAAAACAGACGAAGAATTGGCCCTCTTCTTTGAAGGTCTTGGTTGGAAACCAATCTTTGCGAATGTCACTGCGATTTCAGAAGACCATGAAGCTGCACACGCTTTGTTCGCTGAAAAATTGGATGAAGCAATTGAAGAAATCAAGAAAGTCCAAGCAGAAGCTCGTAAAGGTTCTGCTGAAGAAGCAACTCAACCAGTTTACCCTGTCTTGATTGCTCGTATTCCTAAAGGTTGGACTGGTCCAAAAGCATGGGAAGGAACACCAATCGAGGGTGGATTCCGTGCGCACCAAGTTCCAATCCCAGTAGATGCTCACCACATGGAGCATGTCGATGCCCTTCTTTCATGGTTGGAATCTTACCGTCCAGCTGAATTGTTCGATGAAACTGGTAAACTAGTTCCTGAAATTGCGGAAATTGCACCAAAAGGTGATCGTCGAATGGCTATGAACCCAATCACAAATGCTGGTGTGATCAAACCAATGAACACAGCTGATTGGAAGAAACACGCCCTTCAATTCAACACACCAGGTGAAATCATGGCTCAAGATATGATCGAATTTGGTAAGTATGCGGCAGACTTGGTAGATGCGAACCCAGATAACTTCCGTATCTTCGGTCCAGATGAAACCAAATCAAACCGTCTTCAAGAAGTCTTCACTCGTACAAGCCGTCAATGGTTAGGACGTATGAAACCAGACTACGATGAAGCCTTGAGCCCTGCTGGTCGTGTCATTGACTCTCAATTGTCAGAGCACCAAGCAGAAGGAATGCTTGAAGGATATGTCTTGACAGGTCGTCATGGATTCTTCGCCTCTTACGAATCCTTCCTTCGTGTTGTGGATTCTATGATCACTCAACACTTCAAATGGTTGCGTAAGTCTAAGACACATACAACATGGCGTAAAAACTACCCAGCCTTGAACTTGATTGCAACTTCAACGGTCTTCCAACAAGACCACAATGGTTACACTCACCAAGATCCAGGTATCTTGACTCACTTGGCTGAGAAAACTCCTGAATATATCCGCGAGTACTTGCCAGCAGATACCAATAGCTTGCTTGCAGTGATGGATGAAGCCTTCAAGGGAGAAGATGTGATCAACTTGATCGTTTCTTCTAAACACCCACGTCCTCAATTCTACTCAGCAGCTGAAGCAGAAGAATTGGTTCGTGAAGGATACAAGGTGATCGATTGGGCTTCAACTGTTTCAGCAGATGAAGAACCAGATCTTGTTATTGCAGCTGCAGGTACAGAGCCAAACTTAGAAGCTCTTGCAGCCATCACAATCTTGCACAAAGCCTTCCCAGAATTGAAGATCCGCTTTGTCAACGTTATCGACATCTTGAAATTGCGTCACCCATCCGTTGATGCGCGTGGACTTTCAGATGAAGAGTTCGACAAAGTCTTCACAACTGATAAACCAGTCATC
>JAQCUL010000002.1:0-122982 GCA_027685415.1 Streptococcaceae bacterium AF13-5-6.0 | reverse complement strand
TATTGCAGCTGCAGGTACAGAGCCAAACTTAGAAGCTCTTGCAGCCATCACAACTTGATCGTTTCTTCTAAACACCCACGTCCTCAATTCTACTCAGCAGCTGAAGCAGAAGAATTGGTTCGTGAAGGATACAAGGTGATCGATTGGGCTTCAACTGTTTCAGCAGATGAAGAACCAGATCTTGTTATTGCAGCTGCAGGTACAGAGCCAAACTTAGAAGCTCTTGCAGCCATCACAACTTGATCGTTTCTTCTAAACACCCACGTCCTCAATTCTACTCAGCAGCTGAAGCAGAAGAATTGGTTCGTGAAGGATACAAGGTGATCGATTGGGCTTCAACTGTTTCAGCAGATGAAGAACCAGATCTTGTTATTGCAGCTGCAGGTACAGAGCCAAACTTAGAAGCTCTTGCAGCCATCACAATGCAGCGAAGATGGATGAAACAATCGCCTTCCACCATGACTACATCCGTGAAAACGGAGACGACATTCCAGAAGTTCAAAACTGGAAATGGGAAAACGTGAATAAATAAGAAAAGAGAGTGGGACAGAAATCGGTAATTCGTTAGAATTCGATTTCGTCGTCCCACCTCCGCACAGTTGAGTAGGGCTGTAAAAGCTGATGAAATCAGCGTAGTAGAGCCCACTCAACCACTGCGTCTTGCTCGACAATCCAAAAATAATTGAGAGGCTAGGACTTTTGTCCCAGCCTCTTTTGTAAGGAACAGCAAGTAACAAAAGGAAGAGGTTGAGAATAGATGTTCGGAAATCAAGCGCTTTCCAATAAAATTGTAAGAGTTTCTAGGAAAATATTGAAGTAAAACCGAAAAAATAGTAAAATGGAAGAGCTGATTGCAGCAAATCAACTGTTCTGCATTCTCCTTTTTGGAGAAGTGTCCTACATTAGAAAATGGAGTATTCTATGAAGAAAAAAATTATCTTGAAAAGCAGTATCCTAGCGGTCGCTGCGGGTCTTAGTGTTTTTGCGATCAATAGCGTTTTTGCAGACGAATTGCCCGTGCAGTTCATGGGCGTCAATGACTTCCACGGTGCCTTGGAACAAACAGGGACAGCTCGTTTAGAAGGCGAAACTGTGAAAAATGCAGGAACAGCCCCACTTTTGGCAACCTACTTGAACGATTCGCAAAAAGACTTTGAAACGGAGAATGCCGGAACGCCTAATGCCAGCATCCGTGTGCAAGCGGGAGATATGGTCGGCGCTAGTCCAGCCAACTCTGCCCTCCTTCAAGATGAACCAACTGTAAAAGTCTTCAATGAAATGAACTTTGAATACGGAACCCTTGGAAATCACGAGTTTGACGAAGGGCTTGGTGAATTCAACCGGATCATGAAGGGAGAAGCCCCAACACCTGGTCAATTCAACAAGATCGTCGATGAGTATCCTCATGAAGCTTCCAAACAAGAAGTTGTAATTGCCAACTTGGTTGACAAAGATACCAACAAAATCCCATTTGACTGGAAACCTTATACCATCAAAGAAATCCCAGTCAACGATAAGACCGTTAAGGTCGGATTTATCGGGGTTGTTACGACAGAATTCCCAAATCTTGTCTTGCGTAAAAATCATGAACAATACCGTGTTTTGGATGAAGCAGAATCGATTGCCAAATATGCGCGTGAATTAAATGACCAAGGAGTTCATGCGATTGCTGTCTTGGCTCACGTTGCTGCCACTAGTAAGAATGGTGTAGCAGAAGGTCCTGCTGCAGACATGATCAAAAAATTAAACCAAATCTATCCTGAAAACTCAGTGGATATCGTCTTTGCAGGCCACAACCACCAATATACAAACGGGATGGTTGGAAATACCTTGATCGTTCAAGGTACGTCTCAAGGGAAAGCCTACTCGGATGTCCGTGGAGTCCTAGATACAGATACAGCTGACTTTGTTAAAGCTCCAACTGCTAAAATTATTGCAGTAGATCCATCGAAAGGCAAAGCAAAAGATGCCAAGGTTCAAGCGATCATCGATGATGCCAATGCGACGGTTAAAAAAGTAACAGAAGCAAAAATCGGTACAGCAGACAAGGCTGAAAATATTACCCGTGAATTGAATGCACAAAAAGAAAGTGCTGTTGGAGATTTGGTCACAGCAGCGCAACTAGATATTGCCAAAAAATCAGGTTATCCGGATGTTGACTTTGCCTTCACCAACAATGGAGGAATCCGTGCAGACCTCGTGGTGAAACCAGACGGAACAGTAACTTGGGGTGCAGCTCAAGCGGTGCAACCATTTGGAAATATCCTCCAAGTAGTAGAAATCACTGGGGACCAAATCTACAAAGCTTTGGATCAACAATATGATGAGAAAGAGCTTTACTTCTTGCAAATGGCAGGGATCAAGTACACCTATACGAAACCAGCCGATGCAACGGAAGAAAATCCATATAAGGTTGTGAAAGCTTACAAGGCAGATGGAACTGAAATTGATCGCAACAAGACCTACAAGGCGATTATCAACGACTTCTTGTATGGTGGCGGAGATGGCTTCTCAGTCTTCCGCGATACAAAATTGATCGGTGCGATTAATCCAGATACTGAAGTCTTTATCCAATACATCGAAGATGTGAATAAGGCAGGGAAGAAGTTATCTGCTTCAATCTTGGGCAACAAGACCTTTGTGGAAAAAGTGGAAGAAGAAACACCTACTCTAGAACCACAACCAACCCCTCAACCAACTCCACAACCAACTCCAGAACCACAGCCAGCGCCAGTTGATCCAGAAAGTCCTGTAAATCCAGTCCATCCTGTGGCTCCAGTGTCTCCTGTTACCCCAACTCCTCAACCTGAAAGCCCAGTAACTCCAGCTCAACCAGCTGCAAGCGAAACAAAAGAAGTGGCAACAAACAAACCAGTCGCTGTCACTTATCATACAGGTGGTCAAGCGGAAGTAGTTGCTACACCAGCAACCGGTCTTCCAAAAACAGGTCAAGAAGAATTGGCTTCAACCGTCCTTAGCCTTTTTGGCATGACCTCACTAGCTTTAGCAGGCTTTGTAGCCAGCAAAAAACGCGAAGGCTAAGTTCTTCATCCGTTAACTTACCCTAAAAAACGTCCGTTCTATAAAGAAACGGACGTTTTTGATCTTAGGCTGTTTTCTCCACCCAGACACTGCGGACAAAGAAGAGGCTGATCAGAGCTAGTGCTAGAAAGGCGACTCCAAGGTAATAATAGGGTTGATCCATTGTGGTAGATCGACCAGAGAGGTTGACAATCCCTCGGTAGAGGGCTCCGGCTGTTAGCGTAGCCACTCCTGAATTCCAAAGATTGAGACTCAGGCGAGAGAGGCCTTTCACCATCAACTGTAGAAGCACTAGTAGGGCGCCACCGATCAAAGGAATCAAGAAGAGGTAGTGCATGAAGGCAGAGGTTTCGCCAAAACTAAAGTGTTCATAGATGCGACTTCCGAAAAAGAAGAAAGCTGAAATCAGAGTGTACCAGAGAATCGTTTTTTTCAACCGTTGTTTAATAGGATTAGTAACCGATGTAGACAATGTCACTCACCGCCCTTTCTGAGATAGTACCATTTGTTGTTGGTTTGTTAATGACTTGGCCATTGAAGTAAAGGGTAGAAGATCCACCCCCATCCAGGTTGTAGGCTGTTTTAACGCCATACGATTTCATCACTTCCGCTAATTGGTAGAGAGAAAGCCCTTCACTTTCTGAAGTCCGTCCGTCTGACACGACGATAATGTAGTGGTTTTCATCGATGATCCCAATCGCTGTCCGTGGGTTGGATGCCATAGATTGCCCGACCTCTGAGTTGGTATCGACGGTAATTTCTCCATTTTCAACTAAGGAAGGACCGAAAGCGAGGAGATTGACGACCCCGTCCTTGACCAATTGATCCGCAGAGATCTCATCTTCGTAGATAATTTTGAAGGATCCATCCTTGTAAATGGCTAGGTCCCCATTGCTTGAATCTTCCCGAACGGTATCGCGGTAGACCACTCCATTTCGGATGACGTATCCTGTACTGTTAGCCCCGTAATAGTCACCATTCACTGCCAGAATGGCACTGTTGTTAGCGGCTGTGACAGAGGTCTTAGCAGTCACGTTGGTTCCGTAAGTATTTTGTGCAAAGGCTGTTTTGAGGTAGTCAGATGAGCTGACTGTAATATCTGCAATGTAAACCTGGGTATTTTCAATCGTTTTTTCTGTTAGGCTCACCTGGATATTGTCATCTGAATAGCTAGTATCCGTCGTTGTAGCCGATGCAGCTGCTTTTTTGGCTGCCTTTGTGTCCGTAGTCGTAGCTTTTACGGTTTGGATGGCATCGGATAAGACAAAGGTCTTGAGCATCGAGTAGCTAAAACTGCTGGTCAAAAGAAGGCCAAAGCAGGCAGCATAGGTGTAGGATTTTTTAAAGAATTTCATGGTGGGGAGCAGTCCTTTCTTTGAAGATCACTTTTTTCTGGATCACCCATGAGACCAGAAAGAGGAGGAAGCCGACGACAATCTTACTGATCAGGAGATTGAGCCCGAAAGCAGTATAGAAGAGTCGAATCAAGAGCGTATCGAGAATAAAGAGGCCAAGAGCTAGACCAAAGTAGCCACTTCCAGTTTTAGCGACACTATCTTTATTCTTAAAGACCAGGTGCTTATTGGTCGAGTAGTTAAAGATGGAACTCGTCACACGAGCGATCCCATTCGCTAGGAGAATACGCAGACTAATGGGCACGGCCATCATTACGAAAAGGAAGAAGGCGTAGACCAGATAGTCAACGATAAAACTACTCAGAGAGGAGAGGGCAAACTTGAACATGTCCTTGTAGATCATGAGGCCATCTCGAATAGGTCGGAAGTGGGAGCCTTCGTTGTCATTGATGTAGACCGTCTCGATGGGAACTTCCACGATGGGGAAGGATTTGCTTGCTGCAAGGAGAACATTCATTTCGTACTCATACCGTTGTCCCTCGATTTCTAACATAAAGGGGATCATGTTGGTTGTAAAGGCTCGAAGGCCAGTCTGCGTATCTGTCACAGCGACCCCTGTTTGTTGCTTGAACAAGAAGCGGGTCAATTTATTCCCGAAAGCAGAACGCAAAGGAACTTTTCCAGAGAAGGCGCGTGCTCCTAGAATAAGTGTTCCAGGATGCTCTTGAGATTGGTTAACAACCCTGAAAATATCCCAAATTTTGTGCTGACCGTCTGCATCAGCTGTAACAATGCTTCCATAGGTGCCTCTTTCTAGGATGTAGGCATAAGCAGTTTTGAGAGCTTGCCCTTTTCCTTGGTTGTGCTCATGGGTCAGAACTGTCGCAAGACCCTCTAATTTGTCAAAAATCGCTTTCTTGTCAGCGTCACTCCCATCGTCGACCACGATGATGTGGAGATCGCTCTTAGCATGGACCAAGCGAACCAGTTTGACAAGATTCAGATCCGGTTGATAGGCGGGGATGATAAGATAATTCATAATCGTTCCTCGTTTCTTGAGATTTGTTGTAGCTAGTATAAAGACTCAAGCTTAAAGCTAACTGATATCAGTTTTCTTTAAGGAAAGAGGAGAAAGAAGGGGAGGGGTTTCTTCTATAAAATGTCATTTATTAGGACATTTCTTTCTTTTTTCTCGAAGGGGACGTCCAGAAATCATTTTTTAAATCCTAAAGATAATTCTTGCCTTTGTTCGAAAAGTCTGGTATAATAGTTTCTTGTGAGTAAACCTCACTTACCCCTTGCAAAGACAGGGGGTCATTAGTCCAAAAGGAGGAACATTATCAATGGCTAAATACGAAATTCTTTATATTATTCGTCCAAACATTGAAGAAGAAGCTAAAAACGCTTTGGTAGCACGTTTCGATTCTATCTTGACTGACAACGGTGCAACTATTGTTGAATCAAAAGATTGGGAAAAACGTCGTCTTGCATACGAAATCCAAGATTTCCGTGAAGGACTTTACCACATCGTAAACGTTGAAGCGAACGACGCTGTAGCTCTTAACGAGTTCGACCGTCTTTCAAAAATCAACGGTGACATTCTTCGTCACATGATCGTAAAAGTTGACGCGTAAGAAATCATCAGAGGTGACTTATGATTAACAATGTTGTACTTGTCGGTCGTATGACCCGTGATGCTGAACTTCGCTACACTCCAAGCAATCAAGCAGTTGCTACTTTCAGCCTAGCTGTCAACCGCAACTTCAAGAGTCAAAATGGAGAGCGCGAAGCCGATTTCATCAACTGTGTGATCTGGCGTCAGCAAGCAGAAAACTTAGCCAACTGGGCTAAGAAAGGTGCTTTGATTGGGATTACCGGTCGCATTCAAACACGTAATTACGAAAACCAGCAAGGTCAACGTGTTTATGTCACTGAAGTCGTAGCAGACAGCTTCCAACTATTGGAAAGCCGTGCAGCACGCGAAGGGCATGCAGGTGGTGGCTATTCATCAGGCAACGGTGGTTTTGCTGGAAATGCAACCCCAAGCTTTGGTGGATCTGAACCAAGCAATGCAGCGCCAAACTTTGGTCGTGAAGAAAATCCATTTGGAGCTAATCCAATGGATATCTCAGACGACGATCTTCCATTCTAAGAATGGGTTTAACGAATTAAAACTATAAAGGAGAATTAAACATGGCTCAACAACGTCGTGGCGGATTCAAACGCCGTAAAAAAGTTGATTACATCGCAGCAAACAAAATCGAATATGTCGATTACAAAGATACTGAGCTTCTTAGCCGTTTCGTTTCAGAACGTGGGAAAATCCTTCCTCGTCGTGTAACTGGAACTTCAGCGAAGAACCAACGTAAAGTAACAACAGCTATCAAACGCGCTCGCGTAATGGCTTTGATGCCTTTCGTAAACGAAGATTAAAAAAAAGACCCGTTAGGGTCTTTTTTTCATGAGCTTGAAGACAAGAGAGCGAATTAAGACCCTAACGGATCTTTTTTCACGAGCCTAGAAATGTAAGAGCGAGTTGAGGTCCAGTGGACCTCTTTTTCAGACCCTTTTGGATCTTTTTTGCGAGCATAGAAATATGATAGTGAGTTAGGTCCGTGTGAAGCTCTTTGACCTTTCCCAAGCTCTAATTATGCTATAATGATGGGGAGAAAGGTATCAAGGAGCGCAACATGAAGGAAGGTGTAATCATCAGGAGGATGATAAAGGCAGATATTGAGCACATCTCTCAAGCCTTTATCCACCAAGGGTGGCCAGGTAGAGAGGATATCTTGACTAGCTATTTTCAAGAGCAGGAGAATAGAGAGAGGGACGTATTAGTAGCTGAGTCGGATGGATTTGTGGCAGGCTATATCACTATATTGCCTGCTGCCAAGCACGGCCCTTTCGTGGGAGTCTATCCTGAACTATCTGATTTTAATGTTTTTGAACCATTTAGAAATCGAGGGATTGGGAATCAACTCTTAGAGGAGGCAGAAAAAAGAGTCCGGCTACTATCAGAGATTGTTACTTTAGGGGTTGGTTTACACTCGGGTTATGGCCCAGCTCAAAGACTGTATGTCAAACGGGGCTATATCCCAGATGGATCTGGGGTTTGGTTTAGTGATCACCCCTTAGCCCCTTACAGTTCTTGTGAAAACAATGATGACTTAGTCCTCTATTTTTCAAAAAGATTGAACAGGGAAATACAGTAAAACAAAAACGGATGAAAACTTCATCCGTTTCTTTTTAGCGACGAGTTGCGGGTGCTGTGCTCGAACTTTTAATATTAAAGCGTTTCTTGAGGTAGAAGCGAAGGACAAGTGCTAAAGCTCCTAAAACGATGGCAAGGACATCTGGAATAGTTGGGTTGAGAACCTGTGGGAGTAGGGAAGTAAAGGACAAGACAATGACCCAAAGGAACATGACTCCAACAAGAATCGGCATGGATTTCCAAAGAGAGGGACGCTCGCTGCGATCTTTGGTGCCATCCATATACTGATAGAAGAAGTAGTACATGAGATACAAGAGCAGGGCCCCTGTCAAACTTCCAAGAATCAAGGTGATCAAACCATAGCCTGTACGACGCGGTGCGACCAAGTTCATGAAGGCACTAATCGCAGCAAAGACACCAAAGATAAAGAGGAAGGAATCCAAAATCATGAGAGAGGGAGCATCGTTTAATTTCGGATGCTCTTTTTCATAGCGTTCTTTCTCGCTGAAAGAGTTCGCCCATACAGTTGGAGCTCCAAAAAGGGTCCGTGCTGGAATTCCTTTTCCTTGGTTTTCATGGATAGCTGGTAGAATTTCCTGGATGAGGCTTTCTGCTTCTTCCTCTGTCTTTCCATTTTCAAGCAATTGGTGTTTGGCGATACGGATAAATTCTTGATTTTTCTTGCTAAGTTGATGAAGGTCGGTCTGAGACATAGTTACTCCTTTGATGTACAAGTTTGGTTAGAACCATTTTTTATGGATGAGGTAGACGACGAGAGACCCGGTCAGGGCAAAGGCGATGAAAATAATCAGCCAGAAGGCATGGGGTTCGCCATTGAGCGGAAGCTCATTGTCCTTGAAGTTCATCCCGTAGGCCGAAAAGATCATGGTCGGAATGGACATGACAATGGTAACGAGTGCCAGGGTCTTCATGATGTTGTTCTGGTTGTTGGAGATGATCGATGCGAAGGTGTCGGTCATGGAGTGCAGGATATTTCCATAAATATCTGCCATCTCGATGGCTTGCTGGGTTTCGATCAGGGTATCTTCCAACAGATCTTCGTCTTCTAGGTATTTCTTGATGTTACTAGTAGCACTGGTCAATTTCTTGATCACGCGCTCATTGGTTTTCAGAGAGGCCTTAAAGTAGACGATGGTTTTTTCCAACTCCATCAACTCAATCAGCTCTTCATTACGCGTTGATTTGTGCAATTGGCTTTCAATCTGCTCGCTTTTGCGATCCAAGGTACGAAGCGCTGACAAGTAGAGTTCAGCGTTGCGATAGAGGATCTGAAAGATAAAGCGCGACCGCATAAAGGTATAGAAATTCCGCAAGCGTCGGTTGATAAAGATATCGAGAAGCGGCAATTTCTCTAAGCAAGTCGTGATAATAGCCTCTTCTGTCAGGATGATTCCCAAAGGGATGGTGACATAGTAGGTCTGATTGTTCCGCTCTTCCTTGATGGGAACGTCGACGATGATCAAGGTATACTCATCTTCGATGGTCATACGGGACATTTCTTCCGCATCGAGTGGTGCCCGCAAGTCTGCAATATCGATATTAAAAGCAGAGGCGATTTCCATCGATTCACTTTGAGAAGGGTTAACAAGGTTGATCCAGCTACCAGGTTCCAGCGTCTCTATTTCCTTAAATTCAGTCGTTGTCGATAAAAAGACCTGTTTCATGGTGCCTCCCCTTGTTTTTTTACACCTTAACATTATATCAGAAAAAGGACGGTTTTGGATAAAAGAATACTAAAAAATTTGTTATAATGGAGGTTAACAAAAAGGTGATTAGAGTAAGAACATGCAAGATAAAATTGTCATTCATGGGGCACGCGCCCATAATTTAAAAAATATAGACGTGGAAATTCCACGGGACAAATTAGTCGTGGTGACAGGTTTGTCTGGATCTGGGAAGTCCAGTCTGGCCTTTGATACCCTCTATGCAGAAGGCCAGCGCCGCTACGTGGAGAGCTTATCGGCCTACGCCCGGCAATTCTTGGGAAATATGGAAAAGCCAGATGTGGACTCCATTGACGGTTTGAGTCCAGCTATTTCCATCGACCAAAAAACGACCAGTAAAAACCCACGTTCTACAGTGGGGACGGCAACAGAGATCAATGACTACCTGCGCTTGCTCTATGCGCGTGTAGGGACGCCTTATTGTATCAATGGGCATGGAGCGATTACCGCTTCTTCGGTTGAGCAAATTGTCGATCAAGTCTTAGAATTACCAGAGCGCCAACGCCTGCAAATTCTAGCCCCTATTATCCGCAAGAAAAAAGGCCAGCACAAGAATATCATTGAAAAAGTCCAAAAAGATGGCTATGTCCGGGTACGGGTCGATGGTGAGATCTATGATGTGACAGAGGTTCCAGAACTGTCTAAAAGCAAGCAGCACACGATTGAAGTGGTGGTGGACCGAATCGTGATCAAGGAGGGCATCCGTTCGCGGCTCTTTGATTCGATTGAAGCAGCTCTTCGGATTGCGGATGGTTATGTGGTGATTGATACCATGGATGGCAAGGAGCTGCTCTTTTCGGAGCATTATGCTTGTCCAGTCTGTGGCTTTACCGTTCCTGAATTAGAGCCCCGCCTCTTTTCTTTCAATGCGCCTTTCGGATCTTGTCCAGACTGTGATGGGCTGGGTATTAAGCTAGAGGTAGACTTGGATTTGGTGGTGCCAGATGATCGCTTAACCCTTCGCGAAGGAGCACTTGCTCCTTGGAATCCGATCTCCTCCAACTACTATCCACAGATGTTGGAGCAGGCCATGATCCATTTTGGAGTTGATATGGACCGACCTTTTTCCGATCTTTCTCAAGAAGAAAAGGACTTGGTCCTCTATGGTTCAAATAGCAAGGAATTCCACTTCCACTATGAAAATGAGTTTGGTGGGGTTCGGGATATTGAGATTCCTTTTGAAGGGGTCGTAAACAATATTCACCGTCGTTTCCGTGAGACCAATAGTGATTTCACCCGCAACCAAATGCGCTCTTATATGAACGAATTGACCTGTGCGACCTGCCATGGCTACCGTCTCAATGACCAGGCTCTCTCTGTTCGTGTCGGAGGAGAAAAGGGGATGCATATCGGGGAAGTGTCAGATCTATCGATTGCGGACCACTTAAAAGCCGTGGACCAGCTGGTCTTAACGGACAATGAAGCTACGATTGCAAGACCGATCCTAAAAGAGATTAAGGATCGCTTAACCTTCTTAAATAATGTGGGGCTCAATTACTTGACCCTGTCACGATCGGCTGGGACCTTATCAGGTGGAGAAAGCCAGCGCATTCGCTTGGCAACCCAGATCGGTTCCAACCTCTCTGGTGTCCTTTACATCTTGGATGAGCCGTCTATCGGCCTCCATCAAAGGGACAATGACCGCTTGATTGCCAGTCTCAAGAAGATGCGCGATTTAGGCAACACCTTGATCGTCGTCGAACATGATGAAGATACCATGAGAGAGGCAGACTACCTGATCGATGTTGGCCCAGGTGCCGGTGTCTTTGGGGGAGAGATCGTTGCAGCAGGAACTCCAAAGCAGGTGGCGCGCAACAGCAAATCCATCACTGGACAGTACTTGTCCGGCAAACGCAAGATTCCGGTTCCAACGGAACGCCGTTCGGGGAATGGCCGCTATATTGAAATTACAGGGGCAAGTGAGAACAACTTACAAGACATCACAGCGCGCTTTCCTCTGGGCAAATTCATCGCAGTCACTGGAGTTTCCGGTTCTGGGAAATCGACCTTGATCAATGGCATCTTGAAAAAAGCCATCGCTCAAAAGCTCAACCGCAATTCGGAAAAACCAGGGAAATACAAGACCATGCAGGGGATTGAGCATATCGATCGCTTGATCGACATTGATCAAAGCCCGATTGGTCGGACTCCTCGTTCCAATCCAGCGACCTATACAGGCGTCTTCGATGACATTCGCGATCTCTTTGCTCAGACCAATGAAGCCAAAATTCGGGGCTATAAAAAAGGCCGCTTTAGTTTCAATGTCAAGGGCGGGCGTTGTGAAGCCTGCTCAGGAGATGGGATCATCAAGATTGAAATGCACTTCTTGCCGGATGTCTTCGTTCCTTGTGAGGTCTGCCATGGACGTCGCTACAATAGTGAGACCCTCGAAGTCCACTACAAGGAAAAAAATATCGCAGAAGTACTGGATATGACGGTCAATAAGGCAGTCGAATTTTTCAAGCACATTCCGAAAATTGAACGCAAACTCAAGACCATCCAAGATGTGGGCTTGGGCTATGTAACGCTGGGGCAACCAGCGACCACTCTTTCAGGTGGGGAAGCGCAGCGGATGAAGTTGGCTTCTGAATTGCACAAGCGCTCTACAGGAAAATCCTTTTATATCTTGGATGAACCAACGACAGGACTTCATACCGAAGACATTTCTCGCTTGATCAAAGTCTTAGAGCGATTTGTGGATGATGGCAATACGGTCCTTGTGATTGAGCACAATTTGGATGTCATTAAGACAGCAGACCATATCATCGATTTAGGACCAGAAGGTGGTATCGGTGGCGGAACCATTATTGCGACCGGAACGCCAGAAGAAGTAGCAGCCAATCCTGCTAGCTACACAGGACAATATTTGAAAGGAAAATTACAATGAATCAACGGATCAGCAACTTAAGAAACAAAATGAAAGCCCAAGACCTCAAAGCAGTATTGATTAACAATTTGAAAAATGTTTATTATTTGACCAATTTCTGGGGTTCAAACGGAACTGCTTTGGTGACAGAAGAACGTGTGGTACTCTTTACAGATTCGCGCTACACCATCCATGCCCATGCGACTTGTTTTCATTTTGTAGAGATTGTGGAAACCCGCGATGAGTTGACTGCAGCTGCAGAGATCGTTAAGGACCTTGGAATCAAAGAACTTGGTTTTGAGGACGAAGTGACGGTAGCCTACCATGCCCGTATGGCTTCTGTTTTCAGTGGCATTACCCTTCAATCCCTAGCGAATTTTGTCATGGAATTGCGCTTGATTAAGGATGAAACGGAGATTGCGGCCATTAAAAAAGCTTGTAGTATCTCTGACCAAGCCTTCCGTGATATTTTGGATTATATCAAGGTAGGGAAAACGACAGAGTTGGAAGCAGCAACTTTCCTCGATTTTAGAATGCGGGAGTTGGGAGCTTCTGGTGTATCTTTTGATATTATCTCGGCAGCTGGTGAACGCTCTGCCATGCCTCACGCGACTCCAAGTGATCGGGTGATTTCAGCAGGAGATGCCTTGACCCTTGATTTTGGTTGCTTGTATAACCACTATGTCAGCGATATGACACGGACTATCTATGCAGGACATGTCAGCGACAAGGAAAGAGAAATTTACGAAACCGTTTTGAAAGCCAATCAAGCCTTGATTGATGCTGCTAAAGATGGACTTGGCTTCCGTGATTTTGATAAAATCCCACGTGATGTGATCGAGGCAGCCGGCTATGGTCAATACTTTACTCATGGAATCGGTCATGGGATTGGGCTAGATATCCACGAAGAACCATACTTCAGCCAAACGTCTAAAGAAGCGATTCAAGCAGGGATGGTCTTAACAGATGAGCCAGGTATTTATATTGAAGGTCTCTCTGGTGTGCGGATCGAAGATGACCTTTTGATCACAGAAACAGGTTGTGAAGTCTTGACTCTTGCTCCTAAAGAATTGATTGTCCTTTAAAATATACGTTTCTCTTAACTTCTGTTTAGACAGAGATGTGAAGAGAAGACTATGAAATGAATTGTAGAGGAGTTCTTCTCCCTGACATCTTATTTGGAGCCCTATCCATTTTGGTATAGGAACTAACAGAACAAAACACGAAAGAAGCAAAGGGTAATTTGGATGTGGATGGATCAGGGGCGGTCCATAGCAATCCTTTCTTCTCCAAAAGAGGTAATTGCTGTTTGAGAAAAATCAAATAGTGTGTTACAATAAAGAGTAATCTATTTTTAAAAAAGAGGTAATAAAACATGATCGAAGCAAGTAAATTGAAAGCTGGTATGACTTTTGAAACAGCTGACGGAAAATTGATCCGCGTTTTGGAAGCTAGCCACCACAAACCAGGTAAAGGAAATACTATCATGCGTATGAAATTGCGTGATGTCCGTACTGGTTCAACATTTGATACAAGCTACCGTCCAGAAGAAAAATTTGAACAAGCGATTATCGAAACTGTTCCAGCTCAATACTTGTACAAAATGGATGATACAGCCTACTTCATGAACACTGAAACATATGACCAATATGAAATTCCAGTTGTGAATGTAGAACAAGAATTGCTTTATATCCTTGAAAACTCAGAAGTAAAAATTCAATTCTACGGAAGCGAAGTCATCGGTGTAACAGTTCCTACAACTGTTGAATTGACTGTTGCAGAAACTCAACCATCTATCAAAGGTGCTACAGTGACTGGTTCTGGTAAACCTGCTACAATGGAAACTGGTTTGGTCGTAAACGTTCCTGACTTCATCGAAGCTGGACAAAAATTGGTCATTAACACTACTGAAGGAACTTACGTTTCTCGTGCATAAGAGACATCTCAGGGTGTCAAATAGAAAGGAACTTCTATGGCAACTGAACAATTTGGTGACATCGTTATTGCACCACGTGTATTAGAAAAAATTATTGCGATTGCGACAGCAAAAGTAGAGGGTGTCTATTCGCTTGAAAACAAGAGTGTTTCAGATAGCTTATCCAAACGCTCCCTTGGACGTGGCGTCTACCTTCATACGGAAGAAGATGGTCAAGTTTCAGTAGACATCTATCTCTATTTGGAGTATGGAGTTGCTGTGCCATCTGTAGCAGTAGCGATTCAAAAAGCGGTCAAGTCTGCGGTTTATGATATGGCAGATGTAACCTTGGATGCTGTTAACATTCACGTTGTCGGTATCGCGACGGAAAAATCTCCAAAACCAGACTTGAAAGACTTGTTTAATGAGGACTTCCTCAATGACTGATGAAATTTTATTAGAATCACGTCGAGATTTGCGTGAGCGTGCCTTCCAAGCCTTGATGGCCTTGGAATACGATGGAGACATTGTTGAAGCTTGTCGCTTTGCTTATCTACATGACAAGGACCTAGCAGAAGACAAAGAAGTCGATCTTCCTGCCTTTCTCATGAATCTCGTGACGGGTGTCTATCAGTCAAAAGATCAACTAGACCAACAAATCGGTCAACATTTGAAAACCGGCTGGACTGTTGAGCGCTTGACCTTGGTAGAGAAAAACATCCTTCGTCTGGGAATTTATGAAATGACAGAGTTTGATACACCACAGATCGTCGCAGTCAATGAAGCGGTGGAATTGGCCAAGGCCTTTTCGGATGAAACCTCTTCACGATTTGTCAACGGTGTCCTCAGTCAATTTGTGACAGAAGAATAAGTAAAAAGAGCCTACTGGCTCTTTTTTTGGTAAAAAATATCCCCACAGTTTCTACTGAGGGGATATTGCTTTTAGACACTTTTTCCAGAGTGGAGACTAACGGGCAAGAAATAACCGGTAGTCGCTACTTTTTTTCCTTCGATCTTTTGGAGTAAAAGATCCACCATGAGAATAGCAATGTCTTCGAGGGGTTGTTGGATGGTTGTCAGTTCAGGTGTATAGGTCTCGATGAACTGGGTTCCATCATAACCAATCACTTTCAAATCCTGAGGAATCTGAATATCTAATTCTCTAGCGACTTTCATGATCAAGATCGCCGTCAAATCATCGGAGGCAAAAATAGCGTCTGGTTTGTGGTGGGTTAAAATCTGTTTGATTTCCATTTCTTTGCGAATAGGGGAGAAATCACTGGAAACATTGATGATCATGGACTCAGGTAGAACTGATGCAAATCCCGCATGACGCAAGCCAGTTGGGGAGTTAGAGTTGTCATTACCTGTGATCATGATAATATTTCGGGCTCCGGTTTTTACTAAAGTTTCTGCTGCTAGCACTCCACCAGCATAGTTGTCTGAAGAAACAACCGGAATTTCTGGGGAGAGGTTGCGGTCAAAAGCAATGATAGGAGCAGTTACCCGGTTGTAATCTTCAATGCCCAAATTATGACTTCCTGAAATGATGCCATCTACCTGGTTAGCCTCCAACATCTCAATATATTCGCGCTCTTTCTCGGAGTCGTGCTCACTATTGCAGATGATGGTTTTATAGCCATGTTTGAAGAGTTGGTGTTCTAGTTTGTCGATTAATTCAGCATAGAAAACATTGCTGATGTTGGGAAAGATCAAGCCGACTAACTTGGCTGATTTTCCTTGGAGGCTTCGAGCAACATTGTTAGGTTTATAGCCTAATTCTCGCATGGCTTCTTGGACTTTTTGAATCGTTTTCTCAGACAGGTATCCTTTTTTATTGATAACCCGTGAGACAGTAGTAGGGCTGACACCGGCGAGTTTGGCGACATCAGTTAGCTTTGCGACCATAATCAAGTTCGTAGTAAGTTCCAGTAGGGGTTCCAGACTTGATCAAGATTCCATTTTGATCTGCATGTGGGTAGACCCGACCAGAAAATACTTTTTCTCCTTTATTGATAAAGATTTCAAAAATCGAATTGTCAATGAAAATATTAGCGGTTGTTGCTTGGTTAGCGATTGTGCAGCTACGGCTCGCACCGAATTCTTGGGCATATTGCTCACCAGCCTGGCTTCGATCGACTGTGACCAATCCTTTAGCCAGATCAAATGTGAGAGCTAAGCCCTTCCCTTCTGCATCGGCAAAGAGGACGATTTCGTTCTGGCTATCCTTTTCAAACTGCAATTCCAATTCATAGCAGTTCTTGGTTTGTGCCTTGTTGGCAAATTCCTCACTCTCAGCGCGCAAGTCTTTGATGGCTTCAACTGGGTATTGGTAGAGCTTGCCATCTTTGATGGTTAATTCTTTGACCAGTGAGAGAGTTCCTTGGTAGTCATAGGAATCCGTTGGATAAGAAACGTCTGGAAGACCTAGCCAGCTAACAGTATAGGCACGTCCATCGGGAGCATTAAATCCTTGAGTCGCATAGGCTTCAAAACCATAGTCGAGATTATGCAATTCAGATACATCAACCATTTTGGCCTTTTCTGGGTCAAAGCTTGCCCCAATCTTGTACATATTTGGATAGATATTGTCATAATCGAGAACGGATTTATCTAAGCCTTGAGGGCAGTAGAGGAGAACGGGTTGGTCTCCAACAAAGACGAGGTTAGGACATTCCATCATATAAGCTGTCCGATCGTTTGCAAAATCCAAGTCACCGACTGCAACCCAGTTGGTATAGTCGTTATCTACAGCCTTATAGAGACGGATGAATCCTTTCTTCTCAAGGTCTTGACCGCCAACGATAGCGTAGAATTGACCCTTGAAATTAAAAATCTGTGGGTCACGGAAGTGATCCGTAGAGTCAGCCGGTTGATCAATCAAGATTTTGTCAATTTTTTCAATCTTTCCGTCTTTATCCATCAAAGCACCGACTTGGTAAGGATGACGAACCCATTCTGCATCACGAACATTTCCGGTGTAGAATAAGAATAGTTTGTCACCAAACTGCATGGCTGATCCGGAATAAGCTCCATGGCTATCCAGATCTGTGTCTGGAAGAAGCGTTACACCAGTTTCTTTGAAATGAACCAAGTCTTCACTTTCTGTTTGTACCCATGATTTTAACCCATGGGCTGCACCAAATGGGAAATTTTGGTAAAACAAGATCCATTTTCCATCAAAGTAGGAAAAACCGTTAGGATCATTTAAGAGACCAGCTTTTGGCTCAACATGATAGTGTGTATGCCAAGGAGATTTGGCCATATGATCTTGGATGGCTTGCTTTTCCTCTTTTGTCCAGTCTTCGTAACGTCTGTAACGACGTTCAGTTGTCCATTCCATTTTAGTCCTCCGAATTTTTTCTTACTTCCATAGTACCGATTTCCTATTAAAAATGCAAGCGATAAATGAAAGAAATGGCCAAAAAATGTCAAACGATTGACATCTATTTTGCGGCTTGAAGAAAAGAGGAGAAGTTGAAAATTCATGAAAAAATGAAAGAAAATGAAAATAAAAGACTGAATCAAAGCGCCGAAAAGCGTATTATAGGCCTGTTTTAAAATGAAAATAATTTCATGCTGTCAAAAGGTGTCAAAAAGTCCAAAAAAGTTTCAAAAAAATCCTGTAAAACGCTTGACATATTTTCAATACGTGGTACAATTAAAAACGTAGAAACGATTTAACCGTTTACATTACAAAAAATAAGGAGATTTTTGCAAAATGTCAAATACAGAAATTGCAAAGCAGGTCATCGATGCAATCGGTGGGGTTGAGAACGTTAGCAGTGTTGCTCACTGTGCGACTCGTCTTCGCGTGATGGTAAAAGATGAATCAAAAATCAACAAAGATGTTGTTGAGAACATTGAAAAAGTACAAGGTGCTTTCTTTAACTCAGGTCAATACCAAATCATCTTTGGTACTGGTACTGTAAACAAGATCTATGATGAAGTAGTAGCTCTTGGCTTACCAACATCATCAAAAGATGAAATGAAAGCAGAAGCCGCTAAACAAGGAAACTGGTTCCAACGCGCGATCCGTACCTTTGGAGACGTTTTTGTTCCAATTTTACCAGCAATTGTTGCGACTGGATTGTTTATGGGGATTCGTGGTGCCATTGCTCAAGACCAGGTTTTGGCTTTGTTTGGCACAACAGCAGATGCATTTAAATCTACTGATTTTTATACCTATTCAACAATTTTAACTGATACTGCGTTTGCCTTCTTCCCAGCCTTGATTTCATGGTCTGCATTCCGAGTATTCGGAGGAAATCCTGTTCTTGGGATTGTAATTGGTTTGATGATGGTTAGTCCGACACTTCCAAATGCGTGGGTTGTAGCGGAAGATCCTTCTAAAGCAGCAACATACTTTGGTATCTTCCATCATGTGGTTGGATTCCAGAACTCAGTTCTTCCCGCTTTCTTCGTTGGTCTAATTGGTGCGAAACTTGAAAAGTGGCTCCATAAGAAAATTCCAGATGTCTTAGATTTGTTATTGGTTCCATTATTCACATTGACAATCATGTCATTCCTCGCTTTGTTTATTATTGGTCCATTCTTCCACAGTATCGAAGAATATGTACTAAATGTAACTAAGTTTATTTTGAATTTACCATTTGGTCTTGCAGGTCTTCTTATTGGTGGCGTTCATCAGTTGATTGTCGTTACCGGCGTCCATCATATCTTTAATCTTCTTGAATCACAATTAATTACTGCAGATAAAAAAGATCCATTTAATGCAATTATTACAGCGGCTATGACTGCACAAGCTGGAGCTACTTTAGCAGTGGCAGTGAAATCTAAATCTCAAAAAGTGAAAGCTCTAGCATTTCCTGCAACTATCTCTGCCTTGTTAGGTATTACTGAGCCTGCAATCTTTGGTGTAAACTTGCGTTATGTGAAACCATTCGTTATTGCTTTGGGAGCAGGTGCAGTAGGTGGTTGGATTGCATCTATGTTAAATCTTGCTGGTACAGGATTTGGTATTACAATTATTCCAGGAACGCTTCTCTATCTAAACGGTCAATTATTGAAATATGTATTTATGGTTGTATTTACAACTGCCCTAAGTTTCGGTTTGACTTATATGTTTGGTTATGAAGATGAAGCTTCATCAGTTCCTGCAGAGGACAAAGAAGCAGAAGCTATTATTGAAGAAGAAACAACTGGAGCTCTTCCAGCATCTCTTCAAGACGAAACCATTATCTCTCCGATCGTTGGTCAAGCTGTTGCTTTGTCTGATGTGAATGATCCTGTCTTCTCAAGTGGAGCGATGGGACAAGGAATTGCCATCAAACCAACTGAAGGCGTTGTCTATGCACCAGCTGATGCTGAAGTAACCATTGCTTTTGCAACTGGTCACGCTTACGGTTTGAAGACCGCTAATGGTGCTGAAATCTTGATCCACGTTGGGATTGATACCGTATCAATGAACGGTGAAGGATTTGATCAAAAAGTAGCTCAAGGTGATAAAGTGAAAGCTGGTGATGTCCTTGGTACATTTGATGCAGCGAAAATTGCCGCAGCTGGTCTTGAAGACACAACTATGGTGATCGTCACTAACACAGCTGACTATGCTTCTGTCACACCTGTTGCAACTGGATCTGTTGCGAAGGGTGATGCGATCATCGAAGTCAAAGCTTAATCGAAACAATAAGTTTTCAAGGACTGGTCTATCATCTCCAGTCCTTGAATTTTATTTCTCAAAAAAAGTGTGTTTTTTCTTTAGAGAAGAGAAAAAGATTGACTACAAAATATGCTATAATAAATACAGGATATTTTTCATAATAAAAAAGGAGCCAACATGACAAAATTATATGGAAGTTTGGAAGCTGGCGGTACAAAATTTGTTTGTGCGGTTGGTGATGAAAACTATAATGTTGTGGAAAAAGTACAATTTCCAACAACCAAGCCAATTGAGACGATTGATAAGTGTATTGAATTTTTCTCAAAATTTGAGGATCTAGTTGGGCTTGCGATTGGTTCATTTGGACCAATTGATATCGATCCAAATTCAAACACTTATGGTTTCATCACAACGACTCCAAAACCAAATTGGGCCAATGTAGATATCGTTGGGGCTTTCCGTCGTGCCTTGAATGTACCAATCTATTTCACGACAGATGTGAATAGCTCTGCCTATGGAGAAGTGGTCGCACGCAATAACGCGGGTGGCCATATCGAAAACTTGGTTTACTATACAATCGGAACAGGAATCGGAGCTGGTGTCATCCAACGTGGTGAGTTTATAGGGGGAGCTGGACACCCAGAAATGGGACACTACTATGTGGCTCAACACCCAATGGATGTGGAAAAAGAATTCAAGGGTGTTTGTCCTTTCCACAATGGCTGTTTGGAAGGCTTTGCGGCTGGTCCTAGTCTGGAAGCTCGTACAGGTATTCGTGGGGAAAACATTGAACTCAACAGCAATGTATGGGATATTCAAGCCTACTACATCGCACAAGCAGCGGTGAATGCGACCGTTACCTTCCGCCCAGACGTCATTGTCTTTGGAGGAGGAGTAATGGCTCAACAACATATGTTAGATCGTGTTCGCACGAAATTTACTGCCCTCTTAAACGGTTACCTCCCTGTACCTGATGTGAGAGATTATATTGTGACACCTGCAGTTGCTGGCAATGGTTCAGCGACCTTGGGGAACTTTGTTCTTGCAAAAGAAGTGAGCGAGAAGTTTAAAAAATAAGTAGCAATTGTCTCTTAGAGGTTAGAAACAAGAGCGAGGAGGCTGGGACAAAAGTCCTAGCCTCTCAATTATTTTTGGATTGTCGAGCAAGACGCAGTGGTTGAGTGGGCTCTACTACGCTGATTTCATCAGCTTTTACAGCCCTACTCAACTGTGCGGAGGTGGGACGACGAAATCGAATTCTAACGAATTACCGATTTCTGTCCCACTCTCTTCTTTCGTCTACCTATCAAGAAGTGAGGAAGGAATGAAAAAGAATATTGTAAAAGATGTCTTATTCTTGGGTCAAAAGTCAGAAGAAGCGACACCTGAGGATCGCACCTTGGCTTTGGATTTGCAGGACACTTTAAATGCTCATCTCCTTGAGTGTGTGGGTTTAGCGGCTAATATGATCGGGGTGAAAAAACGGGCGATTATCATCCGAATGGGAAGTGAAAATTTGGTCCTGTTTAATCCTGTTCTCCTTGAAAAGAAAAAGCCTTACCAAACAGAAGAAGGATGCTTGTCCTTGGTGGGGAGTCGGCCGACCACTCGTTATGAGGAGATTTCAGTGGCCTATCGAGATGTGAATTGGAAAGCAAAAACAATTCAGTTGTCAGGTTTTCCAGCCCAGATCTGTCAGCACGAAATGGATTATCTAGAAGGCATTATTATCTAGAAGTCATTAATGGAGTCGATTGGGCTCCATTTTTTTAGTTCTTATAGAAACTTTTTTCTTGACAGGGATCTTTTTTGTACTAAAATAGTTCTCATAGCAACTTTAAAGTTCTTATGAGAACTATTTGGAGGAATGATGGAAAAGCCATTACAAGAATTAAAAAAAATTGGCCATCTCATTCACCTCATGGTGGAAAGAGAAGCTAAGAAGCGTGGGTTTGAATTTAGCGCAGGACCACAAGGTCAGGTATTGAGCTTCTTATCTCATCGTGAAAAGGAGGGAAAAGTGACCTTGATTCGGGATGTTGAGCAGGAACTTCATATCGCAAAATCAGTGACGAGCAACCTGATCAAGCGGATGGAGAAAAATGGCTTTATTTATTTAGAGGCTAGTCCGACCGATAAACGGGCCAAGTATGTCTACCTAACAGACAGTGTGAAAGCCAATTTGAATGACATGAAGCAATTCTTTGAAGAGGTAGAACGGAGTCTAGTAGCGGGTGTATCAGAAGAAGAATTGGCTATCTTTTTCAAGGTTATGCAGCAATTTTATGAGAATATGAAAAAAAGGAGCGAGGAATGATCAATATATTTCGGCGCTTAACCGCCAAAGAATGGGGCATGATTGCCCTTAGTACGGTCTTTATCTGTCTAGCGGTTTGGATGGATTTAAAGACTCCTGAGTACTTATCCGATATCACGACCCTCTTAGCCAAGGATGGGACCAAGGTTTCTGATATTATGGATCCGGGAAGCAAGATGTTGCTCTTCTCTTTTGGAAGCTTTTTGATGGCAGTTTTTGTAGGCTTTTTGGCTTCAAGAGTCGCTGCCAGCTTTACGACGCGGCTTCGAGGAGAGATTTTTCATCAAGTGATGGATTACTCTGATGCCGAGATCAAGAAATTCTCCGTTCCCTCTCTCTTGACTCGGACGACCAACGATTTGACTCAATTGCAAATCATGATTGTGATGGGGATGCAAGTCGTGACGCGTGGTCCTATTATGGCAATTTGGGCTTTGACCAAGATTTGGGGCAAGAGCGATGCTTGGACAACGTCTGTTGGGATTGCGGTCTTGATGGTCTTGATTCTGCTATCTGTTCTGGTTCTTATTGCCTTTCCGCGCCAGCAAAAGGTTCAAGGTTTGACCGATGCTTTGAATGCGACGACACGGGAGAGTTTGACTGGGGTGCGAGTGGTTCGCGCCTACAATGCAGAAGCTTATCAAAATGAGAAATTCCAGGCTGAAAACAAGGGCTTAACCTGTCTAAATCTCTTTGTTTATCGTTTGATGTCTTTGATGAACCCTGTCATGACAGTGGTATCAAGTGGATTGACCCTTGCTATCTACTGGATTGGGGCGCACTTGATCAATGATATCGCCATGCCAAAAGATCCTACAAAGATCTTCACCAGTCCTGCATTAGCGAATCGGACCAAGGTCTTCTCCGATATGATCACCTTCTCCTCTTACGCCATGCAGGTTGTTGTTGGCTTTATGATGATGGTGGCCATCTTGATTATTCTTCCTCGTGCCTTGGTATCTGCCAAACGAATCAACCAGGTCTTAGCTTTAGAGCCGTCTGTAGCCTTCCCAAGTGAGTCAAAAGAAACAACAGGCCAAGAGGGTACCGTAGAATTTCAAGATGTTTCCTTCCGATATGGACGGACTTCCCGTGCGGTGATTGAACATGTGACCTTCTCAGCTCAGAAAGGACAAACCGTTGCCTTCATCGGATCAACCGGTTCTGGGAAATCCACTTTGGTCAACTTGATTCCGCGCTTTTACGATGCAACAGAAGGAAAGATCTTAGTGGATGGCATCAATGTCAAGAATTATAGCCACCAAGAACTGAATAATAAAGTCGGCTACATTCCCCAAAAAGCAGTGCTCTTTAGCGGCACGATTCGCTCCAATATGGAATTTGGAGAAAGTAGTCAAGGAAAATTAGAGGATGAAGCCATCTGGAAAGCTCTTGAATTGGCCCAAGCCAAAGAGTTTGTGGCCGCAAAAGAAAAAGGCTTGGATACAGAAGTAGCGCAAGGAGGAAGCAACTTCTCTGGCGGTCAACGGCAACGCTTGGCCATTGCACGGGCCCTTGCACGTAAGCCCGAGATCCTCATCTTTGATGATTCCTTCTCAGCCCTTGATTACAAAACGGATCGGATCCTGCGACAAGCTCTGAAAGAAGAGCTGGCAGATACGACCAAATTGATCGTTGCCCAACGGATTTCGACCATTATGGATGCGGATTTGATTTTGGTCTTGGATCAAGGGAAGGTCGTCGGTCAAGGCACCCATAAAGAATTGCTTGCGACCAATGAAGTCTATCAAGAAATTGCCTATTCACAATTGTCTAAGGAGGAGTTGGAACATGCATAAGACAAAACAAAAAACATCCCTTTGGAGCCAACTTTCTCCCTATTTGAAGGGCTTCCACCTATTTTTCCTAATTGCTATCCTCTTTTCGATCGTATCGAGTGTAATCACGGTTATTGGACCGGATAAGTTAAAAGAAATTACAGATACCATTACAAAAGGGATGGGAGGCGCCATTGATATTGATAAGATCACTTCGATTGCCCTGACCTTAGCCATCCTTTATGGAGTTGGAGCACTGGTGTCCTACAGCAGTAGTTTCATTATCTCAACCATGATTCAGCGCTTTGCAGAACGCTTGCGCAATGCCATTGCTGAGAAGATCAATCGCGTGCCCCTCCAATATTTTGATAGCCATGAACAAGGAGATACCTTGTCTCGTGTGACCAATGACGTGGATTTGATGACCCAATCCTTTAACCAAAGCTTGGTTCAAATGGTCTCTTCTATTGTCTTATTGATTGGCTCCATCCTTATGATGTTTAAGACGGACTGGCACTTGGCGGTGACAGCGATTGTGTCCGTCTTTGCAGGTTTTGCTCTTTCCAGCATCATTATGGTCAAGAGCCAGCCTCTCTTTAAGCAACAACAGGACAACCTTGCCAAAGTTTCAGGTTATGTTGAAGAAATCTATAGTGGCCACAATATCGTCATTTCCTACAATGGCCGTCACCAAGCCAAAAATCATTTTGATACCATCAATCAAGATTTGTACCATAGCATGTGGAAATCCCAATTCTTCTCTGGGATCATGATGCCCTTGATGCAGTTTGTAGGGAATTTCGGATATGTCATGGTCTGTATCGTTGGGGCTGTCCTCACCATTAATGGGGACATTACCATCGGGACCATTGTGGCCTTTATGACCTATGTCCGCATCTTTACCCAACCAATTGGTCAAATGGCCCAAGGAATTACCCAATTGCAATCGGCCAGTGCTGCTTTGGGGCGTGTCTTTGAATTCTTAGACGAAGAAGAAATGGAAGACGAATCCCAAAAAATTCGCCAATTGGAATCGCCAAAAGGTCATGTTACCTTTGAGCATGTTCGTTTTGGTTATTCACCAGACAAGACCATTATCCATGACTTTACTGCTGAAGCGAAGCCTGGGCAAAAAGTAGCCATTGTTGGTCCAACAGGCGCAGGTAAGACCACCATGGTCAATCTCTTGATGCGTTTTTACGACATTCAAGCTGGTAAAATTACCATCGATGGTGTGGATACTAAGGCCATGAGTCGCGAAGAAGTTCATGATGCTTTTTCGATGGTCTTACAAGATACCTGGCTCTTTGAAGGGACCATTCGGGAAAACTTAGTCTTTAATCAAACCGATATTTCAGATGAAGCAGTCGAAGCGGCAACCCGAGCGGTTGGGGTCCATCACTTTATTCGGACCTTGCCGAATGGTTATGACACCGTGCTAGATGATTCTGTCACCTTGTCCGTCGGTCAAAAGCAACTCTTGACCATTGCGCGTGCCCTCTTGAAGGATGCCCCGCTCCTCATCTTGGATGAAGCAACCTCATCTGTCGATACCCGCACAGAAGAGTTGATTCAAAAAGCCATGGACAAACTCATGGAAGGCCGAACTTCCTTTGTCATTGCCCATCGCTTGTCCACTATCCGTAATGCGGATCTGATTCTCGTGATGAAAGATGGAAATATTATCGAGCAGGGTAACCACCAAGAACTCATGAGCCAAAATGGATTCTATGCTGATCTCTACAATAGCCAATTCACAGAAGAAGTGGCATGAAATCAAGATACAAGGCTTGTGAAATGTAAAGTAAAATAATAGGATAGAAGGCAATTCTATGTGCTTCTATCCTATTTTTTATGCTGGAAGAAGGGATGGGAAAGACGATTCTTAGGTACAGAAAAATGACAAAGCGTCAAAAATAGATCGCTTCTAATGTGAAAAAGAAGAAAGAAAGGATAAAAAAGAAGCCTGGCTTGACAGGATTTCTTAGGATCGCGTATACTAGTAGTACAAAAATGAGATGATAGACAGGAGTGCCAACATGAAGCCCAATCTTCAAGATTATCCGAAATTTTATCGTTGGCTAACCCTGCCTTTTACGAGAAAGCCACATCGTGTGCAGGTCCTTCAAAGGACGAATCGAATCTTGACGTTCGCCATGCCAGGCATCTACGGCCTGGTCTTTTGTTGGCTGTTTTTAAAGAAAACTTCAATGGGAGAAATCTGGCCTTTTATCTGGATCCCTGCTTCGGGTTTTGTCTTGTTTAGCCTCTTTCGTCATTGGGTCAATGTTCCGAGACCTTATGAAAAATGGGAGATTCAACCCTTATTAGAAAAGAATTCATCTGGTCATTCCTTTCCTAGCCGACATGTATTTTCGGCGACCATTATCTCCATGTGTGTCTGTCAGTTGTCACTTTCTCTAGGAATGTGCTCCATGCTCCTATCTCTTCTATTAGCCCTTGTCCGAGTTATTGGAGGGGTTCATTATCCCAAGGATGTTCTCGTCGCTTGGGGGCTGGGACTCGTTTGGGGAGGACTCTTTTTGCTGGTTTGAATGAACAAATTGCTGAAAATTGACCTTTGTCTAAGAGCGAGGGATAGTGTATACTGGAAAGTAGACTTAGAATAGGAGAGAAGATGAAGTACAGAAAAGCAGAAAAAGCAGATCTGGATCAGGTGGTTCGAGTAGCCAGTACAGCCTTTGAGGACTATCTATTTTTAAAAGTCATCAAGGATTTGGTTCGGGATCCCAAGCAATATCCTGCCTTTGTTGAGGCAATGATGCGCATCCTGGTAAAGGTTTTTCTTAAGCACCATATTTGCCTTGTGGCAGAACAAAATGATGAAATTTATGCAGTTGCCTTGTTGCAAAAGGGACCGATTCCTTTTCGGGCCTATCTCTTAAATGGGGGATTCGGTTTGCTCAAGTTTATTTCCTTGAAGAATATGTTGTCCTACTTTAAATTTATGGAGGACACAGATAAGGAATTGGAGCAAAATGTAGACTTTGATTGGTATTTGATGCTTCTCGCAGTCGCCCCTAAACACCAACGGCAGGGCTATGGCAGTCGCTTTATGACAGAAGGAATTGAGCCTTTCTTGGAAGAGATCAAAGGGGAAAAACTAGCCTTTTATACCAATACCAAAGGAAATGTCTATTTTTACACGAAAAATGGTTACAAGGAAGTCTATTCAAGTGAGATTAGCTTCAACCAAGTAGAGATGGGTAGTTGGTATTTCTTGAAGGAACTAAAAAAACACTAAGGTTACAACCTTAGTGTTTTTTCATTGTAGCTGTGAATCTGCTTGAATGCCGAATTTTTCAAAGAAAGCAGTTCGTTCTTCTATGATGGCATCCGTCGGATGTTTGATATTCCGTAAGAGCTCAACAAGGTCCGGCGTGACTTCACGAAGCAGTTGTCCTAAGGACCAGATAGCCGTTGCAATATGAATCTGATTTTGTGAAGTTTCGATGATGTTCAGGAGCTTAGGTATGGCTGAGCGGTCATTGGCATTGGCTAATGCAATGATGGCATTGCGCTGGAGGATGTTCTTGCCTCGCCAACTTCCAGCAACATGTCCGAATTTTTCCTTAAATTGTCCGTTGGACAGCTCGATAAAAGGAATCAACTCTGGATGAGCCAGATCAGGATCGATTTCTGTTGCCAAGGGATTATCTAGCCCTTTGTTATAAGGACAACTAATCTGACAGATATCACATCCATAGATGACCGTTTTAATTTTCTTGCGAAATTCTAGGTCCATCATGCCCTTGTCCTGGGTTTGGAAGGACAGACAGCGTCTGGCATTCATAGAGCCATCCCCGATTAAACAGGAGGTTGGACAAGCATCCAAACAACGTCGACAGTCTCCACAACCATAGTCGACTGGCTGATCTGGTTCGATTTCGAGGAATCAACTCTGGATGAGCCAGATCAGGATCGATTTCTGTTGCCAAGGGATTATCTAGCCCTTTGTTATAAGGACAACTAATCTGACAGATATCACATCCATAGATGACCGTTTTAATTTTCTTGCGAAATTCTAGGTCCATCATGCCCTTGTCCTGGGTTTGGAAGGACAGACAGCGTCTGGCATTCATAGAGCCATCCCCGATTAAACAGGAGGTTGGACAAGCATCCAAACAACGTCGACAGTCTCCACAACCATAGTCGACTGGCTGATCTGGTTCGATTTCGAGGTTGGTAATCAATTCCCCCAGAAACATGTAAGAACCGTATTCTTTTGAAATGACCAAGCCATTTTTTCCGATAAAGCCAATCCCTGCTCGCTGGGCGACAGCCGTATCAACCAGTGCTCCAGTATCGACCATGCCCTTGTATTCAAAATCCTGCGTCATTTCTTCAATCCCAGCAGCTAAGCGGTTGAGCTTGTCTTGAAGAACATAATGGTAGTCTAACCCCCAGCTGTTGGGGGTAAATTTTCCTCTTTTATAGGCTGTTTTTTGAGGTTGTTGCTTGAGTTTGTGGGGGTAGGCGACAGCGATTGAGATGATGGTCTTGGCGGAGGAGAGACTTAATTTGGGTTGGATGCGCTCTTCAATATTCTTATGCTCGAATCCAGAATTCCGTCCTTCCTCAACGGCCAAGCGGAGCGATTTTTCCAAATAAGCGAAGTCATCAGCAGTTGTAAATCCAATTTTTGAAATCCCAATAGAATGCGCCAGTTGGATAATATTTTCTTTTAGTGTCATCCCTTTCATTATACACAAAAATAAAGTTTCTGGCGAGAGAGGAAAATGATGGAAAGGGCTTTCAAAAGCTTTCTTTTTTTTGTATAATAGAAACATGAAATGCGAGGAGGATATTATGGGACAACCATTATTTTTACATTCAGTCATGCAGGAAAAAATTTGGGGAGGAACTCGTCTGAAAGAAGAATTTGGTTACGAAATTCCGAGCGACCATGTCGGTGAATTTTGGGCGATTTCAGCCCATCCACATGGAGTTTCTAAAGTAGCAAATGGTCCATACGAAGGAATGGGATTGGACCGGCTATATCAAGAGCACCGGGAATTATTCGGTAATCGTAACGAGCCTGTCTTTCCTTTATTAACAAAGATTTTGGATGCCAACGATTGGCTCAGTGTACAGGTGCACCCGGATGATACCTATGCAATGGAGCATGAAGGAGAACTTGGAAAAACTGAGTGTTGGTACGTGATTGCGGCTGATGAAGGATCTGAGATTATCTATGGACACAATGCCAAGTCAAAAGAAGAACTCCGTCAGCAAATTGAGGACAAGAACTGGGATGCCTTGCTGACAAAGGTTCCTGTCAAGGCTGGAGATTTCTTCTATGTGCCAAGCGGGACCATGCACGCCATTGGTTCTGGAATTTTGATTCTTGAAACCCAACAGTCGAGTGATACCACCTACCGGGTTTATGATTTTGACCGTAAGGATGCTCAAGGAAACTTGCGGGAACTTCATCTTGAAAAATCAATTGATGTCTTGAACATTGGAGAGCCTGCCAATAGCCATCCAGATACAGTTGTCATCGATGATCTTCGAATGACCACCTTGGTTGCCAGTGATTTCTTCACTGTTTATAAGTGGGAACTGACTGGAAAAGCTGATTTTGAAAAGACTGCTGACTACAGCTTATTGAGTGTCTTAGCCGGAGAAGGGAAATTGACGGTAGATGGAAAGGATTATCCTATTCAAAAAGGAAGCCACTTTATCTTACCGAGCGATGTTGAATCCTGGACTTTGGAAGGGCAAGGTTTAGAATTGATCGTGAGTCATCCATAAAAAAGAAAGGGTTTGAGTTAAAAGTTGTGAAACAACTCAAGCCTTTTTTATCTGAAAACTTTTTTTATGTTAAGCCTTGACTCTGACCTAAGGGGAGGGGTTATACTATCCTTGTAATACTCTTCGAAAATCAAATTCAAACCACGTCAGCGTCGCCTTACCGTATATATGTTACTGACTTCGTCAGTTCTATCTACAACCTCAAAGCAGTGCTTTGAGCAACCTGCGGCTAGCTTCCTAGTTTGCTCTTTGATTTTCATTGAGTACAAGGAGGAAATCATGTACCATATCAAAGAAGCTGCAGAGCTGTCGGGTGTCTCTGTCAAGACCTTGCACCACTATGACAAGATAGGACTTCTCGTTCCTGTGAAATCTGAAAATGGTTATCGGACATACAGTCAAGAAGATTTAGAACGATTACAGGTGATTCTCTACTACAAGTATCTAGGATTTTCCTTAGACCAAATAGCAGAACTCTTAGCTGAAGAAAAAGCTAACTTATTGCCCCATTTGACCAAACAGTTGGACTATTTGACTCAAGAAAGACAACGTCTGGATACCTTGATTTCTACCTTGCAAAAAACCATTCAAGAACAAAAAGGAGAAAGAAAAATGACCATTGAGGAAAAATTCACTGGATTTAGCTATCAAGATACTCAAAAATACCAGCAAGAGGCGGTAGAGAAGTACGGTCAAGAAGTCATGGACCAAGCGCTTGAGCGCCAAAAGGGGCGTGAAGATGAGGCTACGGAAGCCTTCAACCAAGTTTTTCAAACTTTGGCGCAAAATCTCAAAGATGGTCTATCCGTATCCGCAAATGAAAATCAAAATCAGGCAGCTAAACTTTTAGAAGCAATTCGAACGTATGGATTTGACTGCTCTATAGAGGTTTTTGGCCATATCGGCAAAGGCTATGTCTATAACCCAGAATTCAAGGAAAACATCGACAAGTTTGGAGCTGGCACAGCCCAGTACACTTCGGATGTCATTGCCCACTATGTGGCACATCAACCCAAATAAAAAAGAGAGAGTGGGACAGAAATCGGTAATTCGTTAGAATTCGATTTCGTCGTCCTACCTCCGCACAGTTGAGTAGGACTGTAAAAGCTGATGAAATCAGCGCAGTAGAGCCCACTCAACCACTGCGTCTTGCTCGACAATCCAAAAATAATTGAGAGGCTAGGATTTTTGTCCTAGCCTCGTTTTTTGCTTGGATCAATTTGAAAAGAAGCTGGCTGATCTAAGAGAGGTTGGATAAATGAACACAATGAAAACTTTACGAAGATTTCACAATTTCAGTTGACAGTCTTGAAAAAAAAGAGTAGAATAACCCCAGTTTTATGAAAAAGAGGCAGGGAATTCCCGGCCTCATGATCTTTTTTCAAGGAGTTTTTTATGTTTTCAACATTGAAAAAATGGTTTATTGGCCGTCCGTTGAAATCTGGTGCAGAAGGTGAAGGCGGATTGCTAGGGAAAATGCAGGCTTTGGCCATGCTCTCTAGTGACGCACTTTCTTCTATTGCCTATGGTCCAGAGCAAGTTATCTTGGTCTTGATGACCGTATCAGCAGGAGCTATTTGGTGGTCCATTCCAATTGGGATTGTGGTCCTGGTTCTCCTAGCTAGTTTAACGATTTCTTATCGCCAAGTCATTCATGCCTACCCTCAAGGGGGAGGGGCCTATATGGTGACTACGGAGAACTTGTCTCCCAAAGCGGGTTTGATCGCTGGTGGTAGTCTCTTAGTCGACTACATGCTGACAGTAGCAGTATCTGTGTCTTCCGGTGCAGATGCCATCACGTCAGCGATTCCATCTCTTCATCCTTATAATCTTCACATTTCCATTTTGTTGGTCTTGATTTTGATGCTGATGAACCTTCGGGGGCTACGTGAATCAGCGACATCATTGATGATTCCGGTATACCTTTTCATTGTCAGTACCATTGCCTTGATCGGCTATGGTGTGATCCAAATCTTGACGGGTCACTTGGCCTATAACGCAACTGCTCATGTGGGTCAAACCATTTCAGGGGTTAGTATTATTCTCTTATTGCGGGCCTTTACGAGTGGATCCGCTTCCCTAACAGGGGTTGAAGCCATCTCCAATTCGGTTCCTTTCTTTAAGAAACCAAAAGCAAAGAATGCAGCTTCTACCTTGACCATTATGGCTTTGATTTTGGGGATCATGTTTGCAGGGATTACCTTCCTCAATTACTGGGTGGGTGTCGTTCCGGCTAAAGGGGTAACAACTCTAGCCCAAATGGCCCAAGCCATCTTAGGGAATTCCCCAGTTGGACAAGCCTTCTTTTACATCTTCCAATTATCAACAGCCTTGATCTTGGCAGTTGCGGCTAATACCGGTTTCTCCGCCTTTCCAATGTTGGCCTTTAACATGGCTAAAAATAAATACATGCCACACATGTATATGGAAAAAGGGGATCGTCTGGGCTATTCTAATGGGATTTTGACCTTGGCGATTGGTGCCATCGTCTTGCTCTTGATTTTTGATGGACAAACAGAAAGCTTGATTCCGCTTTATACCATTGGGGTCTTCATTCCTTTTGCCCTTTCTCAAACAGGGATGGTGATCCACTGGAAACGCCAATATCAAAAAGGATTTCTTAAGTATTCGCTTGCCAATATCCTGGGGGCAGCCATCTGTTATGGAATTGTCTTGATCCTCTTATTATTCCGTTTGCGTGAGATCTGGCCCTTCTTCCCTATTATTGGTCTCTTGCTTTGGATGTTCTTGAGTATCCGTAATCACTATGATAAAGTTGCGGCTCAATTGCGCTTGGGAGGTAAGATCGAAAAGACAAGTTATGCGGGCAATACCGTGATTGTCCTTGTTGGGAATGTCACTCAGGTAAGTGTGGGAGCTATGAGTTATGCAAATAGCCTAGGAAACGATGTTATAGCTATGCACGTCTCAACGGAAGAAACCAAGGTTAAAGACGCTGAGGTAGCAGAAGAATTTAAGCACTATTTCCCTCATATTCGCTTTGAAAATGTCATGACCAGTTACCGGGATATTATCCAGCCAACAGTTGAATTTGTCTCAAAAGTGGCTGAGGAGGCCAAGGAAAAAGGCAACACCGTTACAGTCCTAGTCCCTCAATTTATCCCTAAAAAACATTGGCAAAATATTCTCCACAACCAAATGAGTTTGAAATTGAAGTATGCACTTCGTTGGCATGAAGAAGTGGTTGTGGCAAGCTATTCTTACCATTTGTCTGAATAACGATCGCCTAAAGAAAAGATGTCTGCTTGAGCAGGCATCTTTTTGGATTTTCTTACACGAAAAAAACCACTCGAAAGTCTTGTAAGATACAGCCTTGATCTTGAAAAAATGTTTAAAAAATGCTAGAATAAAAAGAACATTTTAGATTTTGAAAAATTCAAAGTAAGGAAAAAAATGGCAAATTTATTAAAAACAATTATTGAAAATGATCGAGGCGAAATCAAACGCCTTGAAAAAATGGCTGATAAGGTCTTTTCTTATGAAGACCAAATGGCAGCTTTGACGGATGACGAATTAAAAGCGAAAACAGTTGAGTTTAAGCAACGTTACCAAGATGGTGAGTCTTTGGATGATCTCTTGTACGAGGCTTTTGCAGTTGTTCGTGAAGCTGCAAAACGGGTTCTTGGTTTGTTCCCATACAAGGTTCAGGTCATGGGGGGAATCGTCCTTCACCATGGTGACGTTCCAGAGATGCGTACAGGGGAAGGAAAAACCCTAACAGCAACCATGCCGGTGTACTTGAATGCCTTGTCTGGTAAAGGGGTGCACGTTGTTACCGTCAATGAATACTTGACAGAGCGGGATGCAACAGAGATGGGAGAACTTTACTCATGGCTTGGCCTTTCAGTAGGGATCAACCTTGCAGCAAAATCTCCAGCTGAGAAAAAAGAAGCTTACCTCTGTGATATCACTTACTCAACCAACTCAGAGATTGGTTTTGACTACTTGCGTGACAACATGGTTGTGCGTGCAGAAAACATGGTTCAACGTCCATTGAACTATGCCTTGGTCGATGAGGTAGACTCCATCTTGATTGACGAAGCCCGTACTCCGTTGATCGTTTCTGGTCAGACAGCTTCTGATACGAGCCAGCTCTATCACATGGCGGATGCTTATGTGAAGACCTTGACAGAGGACGATTACATTATCGATGTCCCATCTAAAACCATCGGTTTGTCTGATTCAGGAATCGATAAAGCAGAAAGCTACTTTAATCTTGAAAACTTGTACGATATTGAAAATGTAGCTTTGACTCACTTTATCGACAACGCCCTTCGTGCCAACTACATCATGATTTTGGATATCGACTATGTGGTCAGCGAAGATCAAGAAATCTTGATCGTCGACCAATTTACTGGTCGGACCATGGAAGGACGTCGCTATTCTGATGGACTTCACCAAGCGATTGAAGCCAAAGAAGGTGTTCCAGTTCAAGAAGAAACCAAAACATCTGCATCGATTACTTACCAAAACCTCTTCCGTATGTACAAGAAGTTGTCAGGGATGACAGGGACAGGGAAAACCGAAGAAGAAGAATTCCGTGAAATTTATAACATTCGCGTGATTCCAATTCCAACCAACCGTCCGATTGCCCGTATTGACCATCCAGACCTTCTCTACCCAAGCTTGAAATCAAAATTTAAGGCTGTTGTAGAAGATGTCAAGTCTCGTCATGAAAAAGGGCAACCAGTCCTTGTAGGTACCGTTGCCGTTGAAACCAGTGATTACCTTTCTCAATTGTTGGTTCAAGCAGGTGTCCCTCACGAAGTTTTGAATGCGAAAAACCACTACAAAGAAGCGCAAATCATCATGAACGCTGGTCAACGTGGTGCTGTTACCATCGCGACCAACATGGCCGGGCGTGGTACCGATATCAAGCTTGGTGAAGGTGTTCGCGAACTCGGTGGACTGTGTGTCATCGGGACAGAACGTCACGAAAGCCGTCGGATTGATAACCAGCTTCGTGGACGTTCAGGACGTCAAGGGGATCCAGGTGAATCTCAATTCTACTTGTCTCTTGAAGATGAATTGATGCGTCGTTTCGGTTCTGAACGGATCAAAGCAGTGCTTGATCGCTTCAAGTTGAGCGAAGAAGAATCGGTGATCCGTTCAAATATGTTCACCCGTCAAGTAGAGGGGGCACAAAAACGGGTTGAAGGAAACAACTACGATACCCGTAAACAAGTCCTTCAATACGATGACGTGATGCGGGAACAACGGGAAATTATCTACGCGGAACGCTATGATGTCATCACAGCTAACCGTGACTTGGCACCTGAAATCAAGGCCATGATCAAACGGACCATCAAACGGATTGTTGAAGGGGCTAGCCACTCAAGCAAGGAAGAACGCGTTGAAGCGATTCTGAACTTTGCCAAATACAATTTGGTTCCGGAAGATACGATTTCGGCAAGCGATATTGAAGGAAAATCTGACAAGGAAGTCATCGATTACTTGTATGCACGTGCAGAAGAAATCTATGCTAGCCAAGTAGCGAAATTGCGTGACGAAGAGTCTGTGCAAGAATTCCAAAAAGTCTTGATCCTTCGAGTGGTAGACAGCAAGTGGACGGACCATATCGATGCTTTGGATCAATTGCGAAATGCGGTCGGACTTCGTGGGTATGCGCAAAATAACCCAGTGGTAGAATACCAATCAGAAAGTTTCCGTATGTTTAACGATATGATCGGATCGATTGAATTTGATGTGACTCGTCTCATGATGAAAGCCCAAATTCACGAACAAGAACGTCCACGTACGGAACACAGTATTTCAACAACTGCGACTCGCAACATTGCAGCGCAACAACAAGATATTCCAGCAGATATTGACTTGTCACAAGTGAAACGCAACGATTTGTGCCCTTGTGGTTCAGGTAAGAAATTCAAAAACTGTCACGGACGTAAATTTTAAGAGCTCCTCTAAAACAGAGAGAGGATGGGGCTAGCTAGCATAAGGAGGCCGTATGGTATTCATTACGAAGAGCAATAAGATTGATGAGCAAGAGATCACTTCGCTTTACCGCTTGGAAGGTCCAGCCTTGGAGCGTAAAGAAGCGCGTGATCGAGAATTGGAAGCTATTATCAAAGGAGAAGACCAACGGATCCTTCTTGTGATCGGGCCTTGCTCTTCTGATAATGAAGAAGCTGTGATGGACTATGCCCGTCGTTTGGCAGACTTGCAAGAGCAAGTCAAAGATCAGATTTTCATTGTGATGCGGGTCTATACGGCTAAACCTCGGACCAATGGGGATGGCTATAAAGGCTTGATGCACCAACCAGATACACATGCAGCACCAAGCTTTGTGGACGGTTTGAAAGCAGTCCGACATCTCCACTACCGTGTGATTACAGAAACTGGTTTGACAACTGCGGATGAGTTGCTTTATCCAGCAAGTCTTCCGTATGTTGAGGATTTGATTTCTTATCATGCCATTGGAGCGCGTTCAGTTGAAGACCAGGAGCACCGCTTTGTATCTAGTGGGATCTCTGCTCCGACAGGCATGAAGAATCCAACCTCTGGAAATCTGTCTGTTATGTTCAATGCGATTTATGCGGCTCAACATCCCCAAAATTTCTTGTTCAATGCTCAAGCGGTGGAAACCTCAGGAAATCCTTTAGCCCATGCGATCCTTCGTGGGGGCTTGGATGCAAGTGGTAAGAATATTCCAAACTACCATTATGAAGATTTGCTAGCGGCAGCAAAACGCTATAGCGAAATGGGCTTGCAACATCCCTTCATCCTGGTGGATACCAACCATGACAATTCTGGTAAACAATTCGAAGAGCAAGTACGCATCGTGAGAGAAACCATGATGAACCGTGCTTGGAACAAGGATTTGGCAACTTTAGTTCGTGGTTTCATGATTGAATCCTATCTAGAAGATGGCCGTCAAAATGAACCAGTGGTTTATGGTCAATCCATCACAGACCCTTGTCTGGGTTGGGAAAAAACACAGGCCTTGGTCAAAGAAATTGCAACGATGAATAAGTAAAAGGCAGGGGCGGAAGGAGTGATTCTTTAGCCCCTTCTCTTTTGTCAGTAAAACGATACTGAAACGATAAATAAGGATAAAACAAGATGATCAAAGGACATGGCATCGATATCGAATCGATCGCTGCGATTGAAAAAGCCTATCAGAAGAATACTCGATTCGCTGAAAAAGTCTTAACCGAGGCTGAGCGAGAGCGCTTTGAGGAATTGTCTGGAAAACGGAAAATGGAATATTTAACGGGCCGATGGTCCGCCAAAGAAGCCTTTTCGAAGGCAATGGGAACAGGGATTGGACCAGTTGGTTTTCAAGATTTAGAAATTTTAAATGATGCCCACGGAGCTCCCTATTTTTCCAAGTCTCCTTTTTCTGGGAAGGTATGGATTTCGATCAGTCATAAGGGAGACCTAGTGTCGACCAGTGTCATTTTGGAGGAAGAAAATGAAAGCAAGTAAACATAGACCAACTGTTGCAAGAGTCGATTTGGATGCCATTGCCTTTAATGTGCAACAAGTCAGTGAGCATATTCCGAGTCAAGCCTTGAAATATGCAGTCGTCAAGGCCAACGCCTATGGTCATGGGGTCGTTGCGGTGACCAAAAAATTGGCACCTCAGGTAGATGGTTTTTGTGTTTCCAATATGGATGAAGCCCTCGAAATCCGTGAAGAAGGCTTGCAACACCCTATTTTGATTTTAGGAGTTGTGCCAAGTGAAACAGTGAATCTAGCCAAAGAGCATGGCATCCGTTTAACGGTGGCTAGTCTTGCTTGGTTGGACCAATTGCTTGGACAAGAAGCAGATCTTTCAGGATTGAAGGTCCATATCAAGGTGGATTCAGGAATGGGGCGGATTGGATTCCGAAGGATCGAAGACATCAAAGAGGCTGAACGCCTCCTCTTAGCAGCTGGAGCTGAAATTGAAGGGATCTTTACTCATTTTGCGACAGCAGATGAGGCAGATGATCGAAAATTCCAAGCGCAATACCAGTTTTTCAAAGAAGTATTGGCTGCTCTTGAAACCCTCCCTCCTATTGTCCATGCGAGTAATTCAGCCACTTCTTTGTGGCATGCGGATACGATTTTCACAGCTGTGCGCTTGGGAGATGTCATGTATGGCTTGAATCCGAGCGGGTCTGTGTTAGCCTTGCCTTATGAAATCAAGCCAGCCTTGAGTTTGGTGAGCGAATTAGTTCATGTGAAACAGTTAGAAGCTGGTCAAGATATTGGTTACGGGGCAACCTATACAACAGAAGAACCCCAATGGATCGGGACGATTCCTATTGGCTATGCGGATGGTTGGATCCGGGAAATGCAAAATTTCCATGTGCTGATCAAGGGTGAGTTTTGTCCCATTGTTGGTCGCGTTTCGATGGACCAGATTACTGTTCGCCTTCCTGAAGAATTGCCTCTGGGGACCAAGGTTACCCTGATTGGACGAGAGGGCGAGAAAGAAATCACGGCAACAGAGGTTGCAGAATACCGTGGGACCATTAATTATGAAGTGGTCTGTCTCTTGAGTGATCGGATTCCTCGTGACTATACAGGTGAAGAATAAGAAGAAGCAGGTGGGATTTTCCCGGATGGACCTGCTTTTTTATAAAAGAAAGGAGGAGAAATGAATCTACACCAACCCTTATCCGTACTGCCTGGAGTCGGTCCAAAATCGGCGGAAAAATTTAAAAAGTTAGGGATTGAAACCTTAGAAGATCTACTCTTGTATTTCCCCTTTCGTTATGAAGACTTCAAAACGCGCAATGTTTTAGAGTTAGAAGATGGGGAAAAAGCCGTCATCTCTGGGGTGGTAGCAACACCAGCCAATGTCCAATATTATGGCTACAAACGAAATCGCTTGCGTTTTTCGATCAAACAGGGAGACCAAGTCATTGCGGTTAATTTTTTTAACCAACCCTATCTAGCAGACAAAATCGAGGTCCAGCAGACAGTGGCGATTTTTGGGAAATGGGACAAGGCCAAGGGGAGTTTGACAGGGATGAAGCTCCTGGCTCAAGTGGAAGATGATTTGCAGCCGGTCTATCGAGTGACGCAAGGAGTGAGCCAAAACAGCTTGGTGAAATTGATCAAAATAGCATTCGACCAGGGTTTGGACCAGCTTTTAGAAGAGAATGTACCCCACATCTTACGAGAGCGTTATCAACTCATGTCTCGTTCCCAAGCAGTGCAAGCTATGCATTTTCCTAAGGATCTGGCAGAGTACAAGCAAGCCCTTCGCCGGGTAAAATTTGAAGAGCTCCTCTTTTTCCAGCTGCAACTCCAAGTGCTAAAAGAAGAAAACCACGATGCCAGCCTAGGGATTTCCTTGGCCTGGGATCCAGAAAAATTAGCGGAACGAAAAAAACAGCTTCCTTTTGAGCTAACGCAAGCTCAAGAAAACAGCTTGAATGAAATCTTAACAGATATGGCCTCTCCTTATCATATGAACCGTCTCTTGCAAGGGGATGTGGGAAGCGGGAAGACAGTCGTGGCCGGTCTTGCCATGTATGCAGCCTTAAGCGCTGGGAAGCAAGCTGCCTTGATGGTTCCAACGGAGATTTTGGCAGAGCAACACAAGGAAAGCTTGCAACATCTTTTTCCAGATTTGCCAATTGCCCTTCTAACAGGAGGATTAAAGGCGGCTGAAAAACGAGAAGTCTTAGAGGAGATCGCCTCAGGGAAAGCTCAACTGATTGTGGGGACACATGCCTTGATTCAAGAGGGAGTTCACTACCAAGATCTAGGCTTGGTCATTATTGATGAGCAGCACCGTTTTGGGGTTTCTCAGCGCCGTATCCTTCGAGAAAAAGGACAAAATCCAGACGTCCTGATGATGACGGCGACCCCGATTCCCCGGACCTTGGCTATTACAGCCTTTGGAGATATGGATGTGTCCATCATTGATCAGATGCCTGCTGGACGAAAGGAAATCATCACACGTTGGGTCAAGCATGAGCAGTTAGAAGTGGTCCTCGACTGGTTAGTCAAAGAACTTGGCAAAGGTTCTCAAGCTTACTTTATTTCTCCCTTGATCGAGGAATCAGAGGCGCTAGATTTGAAAAACGCCCTTGCCCTCCAAGAAGAGCTAGAGACCTTCTTTGGACAGCGAGCACGCGTTTCTCTTCTTCACGGGAAGATGAAAAGTGAAGAAAAAGATGCCATCATGCAGGCCTTTAAAGAGCACCAAGTCGATGTTTTGGTGTCTACGACCGTTATTGAAGTAGGAGTCAACGTACCCAATGCAACCGTTATGGTCATTATGGATGCAGATCGGTTTGGTCTTAGCCAGCTTCACCAGCTTCGAGGTCGGGTTGGTCGGGGAAACAAGCAATCCTATGCTATTCTAGTAGCCAATCCTAAGACAGATAGTGGCAAGCAGCGCATGAAAATCATGACAGAGACAACCAATGGGTTTGTGCTGGCGGAAGAAGATTTGAAAATGCGAGGTTCAGGTGAAATCTTTGGAACCCGTCAATCTGGGATTCCAGAATTTCAAGTGGCGGATTTGGTAGAAGATTATCCCATTCTGGAAGAAGCAAGGAAAGTTGCCAGCCAGATCGTAGCCACGCCAGATTGGCGCGAACACCCAGATTGGCATTTGCTCTCACTTTATTTAGAAAAGAAAGAACATTTAGATTAGAGTATAAAAAGAGAGTAGAGTGGAAACCAAGGAATTTCCACTCTACTCCTTTTAAGATGGCATTTTACGGGCTTTGTATCTTATTAAATGAACACGGGCTGTGGATTGTGTCAAAAAGATGAATCCTCCTAGAATCTTTTGGATTCTTCGTCGTATTCCCTATTTTGACTGTATCCGCTACGCCCTTTGTATCTTATACTACCCTTCGATATAGTCTTTGAGTTCTTGTCCTTTTAGGCCGGCATTGAGGGCGATGAGGAGTTTGATGCGCGCTTTGGGTGCATTTAATTCTTTGATGAAAAAGACACCTGCTTGATGGAGTTGGACGCCTCCTCCTTCATATGCGTAGACGGGTTCAGCGATTCCATTGAAGCAACGGGATACTAAAGCGATTGGAAGGCCTGCATCTATAAACTCTTGGAGTTTATGTGCCGTTTCTTTAGGGATGTTTCCAGCTCCAAAGGCTTCGATAATGAGACCATCCAGCTTTGAAAGATCCAGCATGTCCAGCAGATCGGATTTCATCCCTGCGTAGGTAGCAATGATCGGAACGAAACCATCGATGGTATCGAGATCAAAGCGCACCCTTGGCTCGGCTGTTTTAAAGAAGAGGATTTCCTTTTTCATGACCAAACCTAGTGGACCGTGGGTTGGAGTCTGAAAGGTACTGACATTGGTGGTATGAGTTTTGGTGACGTACTTAGCCGCATGAATTTCATCGTTCATGACGACTAAGACGCCTTTATCGCGTGCTTTTGGATCGGCAGCTACTCGAAGGGCTGTCAGAAAATTATAGACACCATCGCTTCCGAGCTCGTTGGAGCTTCGCATAGCTCCTGTAATGACCACAGCAATCTTTGGTAACTCCATGGTATCCAAGAAATAAGCCGTTTCTTCCAGCGTATCTGTCCCATGAGTGATAACGATGCCGTCGTAGTTGTGGGCTTCCTCTTTGATTTTTTGATATAGAGCTAACATGTGACGGGGGGTCATTTGAGGGCTGGGAAGGTTGAAGAAGTCCTCTGAGGTGACTGCAATCCCTTCAATTGGTGAAGTGATTTGGGTCATGGGATTGACTTCATTGGTAATCACTGCCCCAGAGTCATCGGCCGCCATCGAAATGGTCCCTCCGGTATGTAGTGCTAAAATTTTCTTAAACATGTGAAGCTCCTTGGAATATGTGATATAATTTATTTTATCATAAAAAGAAAGAAACAGTAGACATGGAAATAAAAGCAGTCTTTTTTGATATTGATGGAACCTTGGTCAATGATAGTCGAGCGGTCCTAAAATCAACAGAAAAAGCCATTCAGTCCTTAAAGGAAGAAGGGATCTATGTAGGCCTTGCGACAGGGCGGGGACCGGCCTTTGTCAAACCGTTTATGGAACGCTATGGTTTTGATTTTGCAGTGACCTATAATGGTCAGTATATTTTGACCAAGGACCGCGTGTTGTTTACCAGCCCAATCGATAAAAAGAGTCTGCACCAACTAATTGACTATGCTCGAGAACACCGCAAGGAAATTGCTCTCGGTACCAAGGATGGGGTATTTGGTTCTCGGATCATGAGTTTTGGGATGAGTCCTATTTCAACCTGGTCTAGTCGCTTTGTGCCCCGCAAAATGGCCCGTACCGTCAGTCGAGGATTTAACAAAGTGGTCAGCAAGGTCGTCCCACAAGATCAGGATACCCTCTATGCACTAGCGCAAGAACCAATCTACCAAGTGTTGATCTTATCGAGTCCAGAGGAGACTGCAAAAATTGAAAAAGAGTTTCCGGATCTGAAATTCACACGGTCTAGTCCTTTTGCAGCAGATGTCCTCAACCCAGGGATTTCCAAGTTAGAAGGGATCCGCATCGTTGGTCAGGAATTTGGCTTTGATATCGATGAAGTGATGGCTTTTGGTGATTCTGATAATGACTTAGAGATGCTTTCAGGTGTTGGCTTGTCCATTGCGATGGGAAATGGGACGACTAGTGTCAAGGCAATTGCCAAGCATACCACGACCAGTAATGGCAAGGATGGCATTCAAAAGGCCCTGCAACACTTTGGTATTCTCTCAGAGAAAGAACTCTTTCTTTCTAAGGATGATCACTTCAATAAGGTCAAAACCTTCCATGGTGTGATGGATGGGGAAACCCAGGAGAAACCAGTTGTTTGGCAGCCTCAAGATGCCCTTTATCGAACCATGTTCAAGCAAGAGGAGTTGGTAGAATTTGTCCGAGCAGCTAGCACAAGTGAGGAAGAATTTGATCGCTCGGTAGCAGCTCTTCACGAAGCCTTGGATAAGGCTGCAGATAAGGTTCGTGGCAAGCACCCAGCTGAGATCTCCATGGTAGGGCAGGTTGATGCCTTGATTGATACCCTCTATCTGACTTATGGTAGCTTTGTTCTAATGGGGGTCGATCCTGAAGAGGTCTTTGAGATTGTTCACCGGGCCAATATGGGCAAGATTTTCCCAGATGGAAAGGCGCACTTTGATCCAGTAACCCACAAAATTCTGAAGCCAGATGATTGGGAAGAAAAATACGCTCCAGAACCAGCCATCAAAAAAGAACTCGATCGCCAGCTCAAGGCCTACGAAAAACATGCAAAACAAAAAGAAGCAAAAAAAGACAACTAAAAAAGGTTTGGAACAAAGGTTCCAAACCTTTTTTAGAATGTAGACAAACTATTTTTTACTAAGATAAGTAAAGTGTTCTACAAAGAAGTCGAAATATGTTCTTTCTTACATGGTTTTATCCTTATCACGTACCACTAGTAAGTCTACTTTGGCGTGGCGAAGGATATATTCTGAGGAGGATCCGACCATTAACCGTTCGAAGGCATTGAGTCCGGTAGCCCCGACCATAATAAGGTCAACTCCTTCCTTACTTGGGATATCATTGGCTAAGAGGACTTTTGGATTTCCCATTTCTACAACAGTCACAACATTTTGAACGCCGACTTTTTCAGCACGTTCCTTGTAGCCTTTGAGCAATTCATTGGCTTCTTCTTGCAATTCTTCGTAGACCTCAGCATCAAAAGTTGAGACGCTTTGAAGGGCACGGGTATCGATGACGTGGGCAATCGTCAATTTAGAGCCGTTGCGAAGAGAAACGTTAACCCCTTTTTCAAAGGCTAATTCTGCTTCATGAGAACCGTCGACAGCGACCATAATGTTTTCGTATTTTTGAGACATAATCCTACCTCCTTATAGCTTGAAAACATGGATAGAATAGAAGGGAATCCTATTCTTTATACACTTATATTTTATCTCTTTTGAGCTAGAATGTAAAGGTAAAGTCTCGCTTTTCTGCTATATTTTTGCAGAATTTTTAAAGTCCTCGGTTTGTACTCTATTTGAACTAGTGGTATAATAGAGATAATTTCGTGAATCGAGGCAGAATATGAAGGAATATAATAAATCAAGCAAACTCGAACATGTCGCTTACGATATTCGTGGTCCAGTCTTGGAAGAAGCCATGCGCATGCGAGCAAATGGAGAAAAAATTCTACGTTTGAATACGGGGAATCCTGCTGAATTTGGCTTTACAGCTCCAGATGAAGTCATCCATGATTTGATCATGAATGCGCGTGATAGTGAAGGTTATTCAGATTCAAAAGGGATTTTTTCAGCCCGCAAGGCCATCATGCAGTACTGCCAGTTGAAAAAAATTCCAAATGTGGATATTGATGATATTTACCTTGGAAATGGAGTGAGTGAGCTGATCGTCATGTCCATGCAAGGACTGCTCGACAACGGGGATGAGGTCTTGGTTCCCATGCCGGACTATCCTCTTTGGACAGCAGCCGTCAGCCTAGCTGGTGGGAATGCGGTTCACTATCTTTGTGATGAAGAAGCAAACTGGTATCCAGATATTGAAGATATCAAGTCGAAAATCACCTCAAACACTAAGGCTATCGTTGTCATCAACCCGAATAACCCAACAGGTGCCCTCTATCCAGATGAGATCCTGCTTGAGATTGTAGAGATCGCTCGTCAAAATAACTTGATCATCTTTGCGGATGAAATTTACGATCGCTTGGTCATGGATGGTGAAAAACACACGGCTATCGCAAGTTTAGCGCCTGATCTCTTCTGTGTGAGTATGAATGGCTTGTCAAAATCTCACCGGATTGCCGGTTTCCGTGTTGGTTGGATGGTTCTATCCGGACCCAAGCACCATGTGAAGGGCTATATCGAAGGTTTGAACATGTTGTCCAATATGCGTCTTTGTTCAAATGTCCTGGCTCAACAAGTTGTGCAAACCTCTCTTGGAGGCTACCAATCCGTGGATGAACTCTTGCTTCCAGGTGGTCGAATCTACGAACAACGGAACTTTATCTACAAAGCCATCAATGATATTCCAGGTCTCTCAGCTGTTAAGCCAAAGGCTGGTCTCTATATCTTCCCTAAGATTGATCGGGACATGTACCGCGTGGATGATGATGAACAATTTGTTTTAGAGTTCTTGAAGCAAGAAAAAATTCTCTTGGTTCATGGCCGCGGATTTAACTGGAAAGATCCAGATCACTTCCGGATCGTTTACCTTCCACGTGTCGATGAGTTAGCTCAAATTCAAGAAAAAATGACTCGTTTCTTGAAGCAATACAAACGTTAATTAGATAAAGGATTGAAGAGGAAAGTCTTCAATCTTTTTTTGATTCATTTTATAAAATCCATGTCATCGAAACGACATTTTTCTGAATTGCGCATAATTGTAGAAAAAATAAATAATTTTCAGATAATTTGATTGAAATTCCCACACTTATATGATATACTTGAGCTGACTATATGCGAGGTTTATTATGGCAAACTTATTAGAAAAGACACGTAAAATTACATCCATCTTGAAACGGACTGATGAACAGTTGCAGTTCGAGATGCCTTACAATGATATTGCCCAGCAATTAGCGGATATTATCCACTGTAATGCCTGTATCATTAATAGCAAGGGAACCCTTCTTGGTTATTTCATGCGTTACAAGACCAACAATGACCGGGTAGAAGCTTTCTTTCAAAATAAAAAATTACCAGAAGATTATGCCAAGGCAGCTAGTTTAGTCTACGATACAGAAGCTAATTTAGATGTGGACCATGATTTGAGTATCTTTCCGGTCGAAACCAAGTCTGAATTTCCTGATGGCTTGACCACCATTGCGCCTATTCATGTTTCTGGGATTCGGTTGGGTTCCTTGATCATTTGGCGCAATGATAAACAGTTTGCGGATGATGATTTGATCTTGGTTGAGATTGCGAGTACCGTGGTAGGAATTCAAATGTTGAACTACCAACGCGAGGAGGACGAGAAGAATATTCGTCGTCGGACAGCGGTGAATATGGCTGTCAATACCTTGTCTTACTCGGAGTTGCGGGCTGTTTCTGCCATCCTTAGTGAATTGAAAGGAAATGAGGGACAGTTGACTGCTTCTATCATCGCGGATCGGATTGGCATTACTCGCTCTGTGATTGTCAATGCACTCCGGAAATTGGAGTCAGCTGGTATTATTGAAAGCCGTTCTCTTGGAATGAAGGGAACCTATCTCAAGGTGTTGATTCCAGATATCTTTGAGGAAATTAAGAAAAGAGATTACTAATGACTAAAGCCTTGATTTCAATTGACTACACTGTCGATTTCGTAGCAGATGATGGTAAGCTTACGGCAGGTGCTCCTGCACAAGCCATTTCTGAGACCATTGCTCAGGTGACCCAATTGGCCTTTGACCAAGGAGCCTATGTCTTTTTTGCCATTGATGCGCATGACGTAGAGGATCCATTTCATCCTGAAAGCAAGCTCTTCCCACCTCATAATATCATTGGGACCAGTGGACGTGATTTGTACGGCCCTTTGGCAGATTTTTATCAGGAGCATAAAGCGGATCCACGCGTCTTTTGGATGGATAAACGTCATTATTCTGCTTTTTCAGGAACGGACCTAGATATCCGCCTGCGGGAACGCCATGTAGATACCGTTATTTTGACAGGTGTCTTGACTGATATCTGTGTCCTTCATACAGCGGTTGATGCCTACAATCTCGGCTACCAGATCGAAGTCGTAGAACCTGCAGTGGCGTCGCTCACTCCTGAAAATCACCAGTTTGCCTTGAATCATTTTAAGCATGTCTTAGGGGCAAGCTTGGTAGACGACGCACTAGCTGTATTAGAAACTAAATAAGAAAACATTGTAAAAGAGGTCATAGACATTTGTTTAGGCCTCTTTTTTGGGGCCTAGAAATTGTCTTCCTCTCTTGAAAATGGTATTCTAATGGAAGAAAATAAGGGGGAGTTATGAGTAAAAAAGCTGTCGTGTTTTCAGCCAATCTATCTTATATGGAAAAATTGGAAACCGCTATGAAGTCACTGTGTGCCCATCAAGACCAGTTGAAAATTTATGTCTTAAATGAAGATCTACCAACGGAGTGGTTTGCTATCATGAATCAGCGCTTGCGCCAGTTGGATTCAGAAGTGATTAATTGTCGGATGTCTCCCGAGCAATTCCAATCCTTCTCGCTTCCAAGTGACCATATTCACTATGCGACCTATTTCCGTTACGCTATTCCAGAGATGGTGGAGGAAGAGCGGATCCTCTATCTGGATTGTGACATGATCTTTACACAGGATTTATCGCCTTTGTTTGAGGTTGATCTAAAAGATTATGGACTGGGTGCAGTGGTCGATAAGCCAACGACGACAGATGGCTTTAATGCGGGACTTTTGGTGATTGATAAGACTTGGTGGCAAGAGCACCAAGTGACAGAGGCACTTTTTGATCTTACTCGTAAGTATCATCAACAGGTCTATGGAGATCAGGGAATTTTGAATCTGTATTTCAAAAATGCGTGGTTTCCATTACCTTGGACCTATAATTTACAAGTGGGGTCTGATAAGGATCAGTACCTCTATGGGGACTTGGATTGGTATGAGGCCTTCCAAGGGATTCCTGCGGTCATTCATTACACCTCTCATAATAAACCATGGACCTCCAAACGCTTCAATCGTTTTCGTGAATTATGGTGGTTTTATTATGCCCTATCTTGGGAGGAAATTTTGCTTCGAAAACCGATTTTGAAGCAAACTTATCAAGATCTAGTGGGAACTTTTCCTTATCATGCGGCTATTTATACTCATACAGCAGATATCCACGAGTTGGAGACGTTGTTAAAAGAGTTGCCAGATGTCGCGATTCATGTTCTTGCCCATAGTCATTTTGGTTTTAACTTGGTGCAATTGGAACGCTACCCCAACCTCTTTTTATACCCTTCCTTTGATCCTTTGACTAGTCGGAAGGTTATAGAAAAATTGGATTTGTATCTGGATATCAATCCCTATGATGAGGTCGATCAAATCACGCAAACACTCAGCCAACAAGGCGTCCCTATTTTTTCTTTTGAGGGAACCAATCATGTGCAGAATGGTGAGAATCGGGTGTTTAGGGATGATCAGGTGCAGGAGATGGTGGCAGCCATTCGCGATTATTTAAAGAGAAATGAGAAGAAGCATGGAAACAAATGAAGTAGTTAGTATTATCATTCCCATCTATAATGTTGAAGCTTATTTGAGACAATGTTTGGAAACGGTTATCCACCAGACCTACCCACATTTAGAGATCATCTTGGTGAATGATGGTTCGCCAGATCAATCAGAAGAGATCTGTAAAGAATTTTTTAGGAAGGATGCGCGCATCCGCTACGTTCGCCAAGAAAATGGGGGCTTATCTGCTGCTCGGAATACAGGGATTGAGTTAGCGACTGGTGATTACATCACCTTTATTGATCCAGATGACTGGGTGACGGAAGACTATGTAGAAGTGCTCTATCGCCAACTTCAAAAGTATAATGCGGATGTTTCCGTAGCCAACTATAACCTCTATGATGACAGTAGTAGCAAATACTTGATCAAGGTAACGGACGACGATTATTCAGAGACCCTTTATGAGGGGAGAGAAATCATGGACCACGATGCCATCCAGGAGACTAGAGATATGGCCTGGGCTTGTGCCATGATGAAGCTCTATAAGCGTAGCTTATTTGAAGGGCTTCGTTTTCCGGTTGGAAAAAATGTCGAGGATAACTTCCTGATGTACAAGCTCTTCTTAAAAGCCCATCGGGTAGTTCATACGGAGAAATGTATTTATTGGTATCGTGTGGGCCGTGCAGATACTCTGTCCCAGGTTTGGACCGAAAAGCGAGTCGTCGATGAGATGGAAGCTAAGCAGGAGAAGTTGGCTCTACTGGGGATGTTGGGCTATGATTTGACCTGGCATCGTTATATCTATAAAACGCGCTTGAAACGGGCCCTTGAAAAATTAGAGGAAGCAGGCTTGCAAGGGTCAGAAACCTATGAGCGCGTGGTGACCAACCTCCGTTTTATTGAAACGATAGACTAACCCCTTATTGATGAGAAAGGATCAGCATGTTCATTATTGCATCAGAGCAGACCAGAGAGCTGGATCGTTTGCAAAAATACTTGGACAAACTTGGCCAGCCCTACCGGGTATTTGTGACTAATCTGGAAACAGATTTGGACCAACAGACAGAGAGTCTTGCGACCTTTTTTACCCAAAAAGACCCAGTATCAAAAATTGGAAAACCTTTATTTTTCAATAATCTAGCAGTTCCAGAATTATGGGAATGTTGGACACTAGGGATCACGACCTATCTTTTTGATGGGGAGGAACGTCGTGCCAACGTGGTTTTGCGAGAGGATATCTTGTCTCGAACAGTTGACAGAGTGGAATGGTTTGGTCAGGGAGAAGAGATCGTATCCATTGATGTCTACAACCGCTATGGCTGGAGAAGCAAACAGAGTCTCCTTACGGAAGCTGGCCAACCATATTTAGACATCTATTTGAACCGTCAACAAGAAGAAGTCTTGCTTCACTTTGTCTCACAAGGAACCTTTTTGCTTCAAACTCCTAAGGGACGGGATCGCCTGTATGCCAATAAGAAAGAGCTGCAAAGAGCTGTCCTAGAACAAGTCTTGCCGGAAGATGAAGCTATTCTTTTGATGGATAAGGTATTGCTAGATGTTGTGAAAGAGAAACCAAAGGAAAGACTCGCATACTGTGCCAGTGACGCTAATGATCTAGACGAGATCAAAGAACAAGTCAGTCAGATTTTGTTGGTAGAAGATGGTCTGTTGAGAGAGAAAAAAGACGGAATCACAGCCTTGTCAGGGCTGGTAGATGTGGAGCAGGAAAGTTTTCAACCAGAAGCCCTGGTCATGACGGCTTCTCAAGAGGTCGAAGGCCTATCTAGACTGGCCCATCAATTCCCACAAGTAACCTTTCACATTGCTGCTTTGACAGCCATGGGACCGAAATTAACAGACTTGGAGACTTGTTATAACGTGCACCTCTATCCAGGGATTTCGCTAGAAAAATATGAGAACTTGTTATCCAGCTGCTCTATTTATCTGGATTGCAACCGAGGAGAAGAAGTGTGGAGCAGTAGCCTTCATGCTCTTGAAAATGGGCAAGTCTTATTTGGTTTGAAGAGCACGGTGCATCAGGAAGCCTATAAAAACTTGAGCACAATCACAGATACAGTCGAAGAAATGGAACAGCAACTAGATACCTTGCTCCAGCAGCCAGAGACCTACAAAGAATTGGTAAGAGAGCAGGCACGAATCTTGAAATTGCCTGAAAAAGAAGCTTTGGAAGAGCTATTTAAGCGATTAGAGGGAGGGACAGCATGACCATTTATACCTTTAATCTATTAGTGGGATTTGAACCCAATGGGGTCGATGTTGCACAGGCCTCTCGGGCAAAGATGCTCCGGGGACTAGGAGTGGCAGCGAAGTTTGTCTTTACCACTTGGCCCACTCCAGAAAAATTGGCCTATTACCTATCATTGGGGCACCGGGATGAGGAACTGCTTTTTGCTCATTTAGCTTTTACGGATCAACAGACTACGGTCCCTAAAAAGACGGTAGGGGCCTTGCAAATGGAGTTTCAACTGACTCGTCTGGATGTTGTTGAAAAAACGGAAAGAGCCATTCGCTACCAATTTGCGGATGGAAACGCCCTGACCTTTCATCTGGATCCCTATCATCCAAACTGTGTCCGCTATGTAGACTATCTTTTGGCTGGAAATAGAATCAAGCGAGAGTATTATGGAGCTTGTAAACTTGTCACAGAGTATTTTCAGTATGGTAGTGTTGTCAGACGGACCTATCACAATCAAGATGGAACTATCGCTTTTGAAGAATCGAGGTTAGGTGGAAGCTGGCTCTATAAACTGGGGTCTGAGATTTTGACCAACCATACAGAAGTGATGAGACGTTTTTTGTCGCAGCTGTCCCTCAAAGAAGAAGATCTGATTCTGCTTGATCGGGCTTCGCGCATGGATTTTGCTCGCCCTTTGTTGGAGAAAGCTGCTCCTTCAAAGCTCGCCATGGTGTTTCATTCGGAGCATGAATTTGAAAATGGCCATCTCAATTATGAATATTATTATGTGTTCAAGTATGCCAAACGCTTCGATTACTTCATCACGGCAACGGATCTTCAAAAAGAAGTCTTGGAGCAGACACTTGCTAAACAAGGATGCCAAGGAATTCCAATCTATAGCATTCCAGTAGGGCATCTAGAAGAATTGACGGAATCACTAGGAGACAGACCTCCCTTTAGTGTGCTCACAGCTTCCCGTTTGGATCCAAGAAAACGCATCGATTTGGCTATTCGAGTAGTGGCTCAAGCACAGAAACGACTCCCAGCCCTTCAGTTTGATATTTATGGAAAGGGTGGGGAAGCGGACAACTTGCGCCACCTGATTCAGGAGCTTGCAGCACAAGATTATATTCACCTACGCGGTCATGCGGATCTGAAGCAGATCTATCCTTGCTACCAAGCCTACCTCACCACTTCTCAGTGGGAGACCTTTGGTTTGACTTTAATGGAGGCGGCTGGAGCAGGTTTGGCCTTGCTGGGCTTTGATGCCCGTTATGGCAATCCGACTTTTATAAAAGAGGGTGAAAATGGCTTTTTGGTACCTTATAGCGAGACAGTGCCAGAAGAAGAGCTGGTGAAAGAGTTGGCGGACAAGCTGGTCCAGCTCTTTGAAAGCGACCTCGCCCCATTTCATCAGGCTTCTTATGACTTGGCCTCTTCTTACCTCGCTTCTAACGTCCAGGAAGTCTGGAAAGAGACTCTGATGGAGATGGGGCAATTCGGCGGACAAGAAATATAAAAAGAAGAATCTGTAGCGACAAAAAAGTTACTACAGTTTTTTTATCCTCCAAGCAAAATAGGCTAAATTATGGTAAAATAGAAGGTATTGAAAAATCATCATTTCACGAAAGGAAGCAAGATGAAAATTACGCAAGAAGAGGTAACCCACGTTGCCAATCTTTCAAAATTGAAATTCTCTCCAGAAGAGACAGCTGAGTTTGCGACAACCTTGTCTAAAATTGTCGACATGGTGGAATTGTTGGAAGAAGTGGACACAACAGGTGTTGCCCCAACAACGACCATGGCTGATCGTAAGACCGTATTGCGTCCGGATGTTGCTGAAAAAGGGACGGACCGTGACCGCTTGTTTAAAAATGTACCTGAAAAAGATAACTATTACATCAAGGTACCAGCTATCCTAGAAGATGGAGGAGATGCCTAATGTCATTCAACCATAAAACCATTGAAGAGTTGCACGACCTCCTTGTCTCTAAGGAAATTTCGGCAACGGAATTGACTCAAGCGACGCTTGATGATATCAAGGCGCGTGAAGAAGACGTCAATGCCTTTGTGACGGTGGCCGAAGAAGCTGCCCTTGCGCAAGCCAAGGCTATTGATGAAAAAGGAATTGATTCAGACAACCTCTTGTCAGGTATTCCACTCGCTGTCAAAGACAATATCTCTACAGACGGCATCTTGACCACTGCGGCCTCAAAAATGCTCTACAACTACGAGCCAATCTTTGATGCGACAGCGGTTGCTAATGCCAAGGCCAAAGATATGATTGTCATCGGGAAGACCAACATGGATGAATTTGCCATGGGTGGATCTGGAGAAACTTCTTACTATGGACCAACCAAGAATGCTTGGGACCACAGCAAGGTGCCTGGTGGATCTTCTAGTGGTTCAGCAGCTTCTGTCGCTTCAGGGCAAGTCCGTTTGTCCCTTGGTTCAGATACAGGTGGTTCTATCCGCCAACCGGCTGCTTTTAACGGGATTGTTGGTCTCAAACCAACTTATGGAACAGTTTCCCGTTTTGGTCTCATTGCCTTTGGTAGCTCATTGGACCAAATTGGGCCGTTTGCACCAACCGTTAAGGAAAATGCGCTCTTGCTCAATGTTATTGCCAGTGAGGATGCCAAGGATTCAACTTCTGCACCTGTTCGTGTAGCAGACTTTACTTCTAAGATTGGTCAAGACATTAAAGGTATGAAGATTGCCCTTCCGAAGGAATACCTTGGGGAAGGGATCGACCCAGAAGCCAAAGAAACTATCCTTAATGCGGCCAAACACTTTGAAAAATTGGGAGCAACTGTCGAAGAAGTCAGCCTTCCACACTCTAAATACGGGGTTGCCGTTTACTATATCATCGCTTCTTCAGAAGCGTCTTCAAACTTGCAACGTTTCGACGGGATTCGCTATGGTTTCCGTGCAGAAGATGCTAAAAACTTGGATGATATCTACGTGAACACTCGTAGCCAAGGCTTTGGCGATGAGGTCAAACGCCGTATCATGCTGGGTACCTTTAGTTTGTCATCGGGTTACTACGATGCCTACTACAAGAAAGCAGGTCAAGTTCGTACCCTCATTATCCAAGACTTCGAAAAAGTCTTTGCGGATTACGACCTCATCCTTGGTCCAACAGCTCCAAGCGTTGCCTTTGATTTGGATTCGCTCAACCATGATCCGGTTGCCATGTACTTGGCTGACCTCTTGACCATTCCAGTCAACTTGGCAGGTCTTCCAGGAATTTCGATTCCTGCAGGTTTTGCTCAAGGTCTTCCAGTTGGTTTGCAGTTGATTGGTCCTAAGTATTCTGAAGAAACCATCTACCAAGCTGCAGCTGCTTTTGAAGCAACGACGGATTACCACAAGCAACAACCCCTTATTTTCGGAGGTGACAATTAATGAACTTTGAAACAGTCATCGGACTTGAAGTCCACGTTGAATTGAATACAAACTCAAAAATTTTCTCACCAACCTCTGCTCACTTTGGGAACGAGCAAAATGCCAATACCAATGTGATTGACTGGTCTTTCCCAGGGGTGCTTCCTGTCTTGAACAAGGGTGTTGTGGACGCTGGTATCAAGGCTGCTTTGGCGCTGAATATGGATATCCATCAGCACATGCACTTTGACCGAAAGAACTACTTCTACCCGGATAATCCAAAGGCCTACCAAATTTCGCAATTTGACGAGCCAATCGGTTACAACGGTTGGATTGAAGTGCAATTGGAAGACGGAACAACTAAGAAAATCGGGATTGAACGGGCCCATTTAGAAGAAGATGCCGGTAAGAACACGCACGGAACAGACGGTTTCTCTTATGTAGACCTCAACCGTCAAGGGGTGCCATTGATCGAAATCGTATCTGAAGCAGATATGCGATCTCCAGAAGAAGCCTACGCTTATTTGACAGCTTTGAAAGAAGTTATCCAGTACACAGGTATTTCAGACGTCAAGATGGAAGAAGGATCGATGCGGGTCGATGCCAACATTTCCCTTCGCCCATACGGTCAAGAGGAATTTGGTACCAAGACGGAGTTGAAAAACTTGAACTCTTTCTCAAACGTCCGTAAAGGTCTTGAATACGAAGTTGAGCGCCAAGCGAAAATCTTGCGTTCAGGTGGTGTCATTCGCCAAGAAACACGTCGTTATGATGAAGCTAACAAGAGCACCATTCTTATGCGGGTCAAAGAAGGAGCAGCGGATTACCGTTACTTCCCAGAACCAGACCTTCCCTTGTTTGAAATCTCAGATGAGTGGATCGAGGAAATGAGTACAGAGTTGCCAGAGTTTCCAAAAGACCGTCGTGCTCGCTATGTGGCAGAGCTTGGGTTGTCTGACTATGATGCCAACCAATTGACAGCGACGAAAGTCACTTCTGACTTCTTTGAAGCAGCTGTGGTCCTTGGTGGCGATGCCAAACAAGTCTCTAACTGGCTCCAAGGTGAAGTGGCACAATTCTTGAATGCAGAAGGCAAAACGTTGGAAGAAATCCAATTGACACCAGAAAATTTGGTCGAAATGATTGCCATCATCGAAGATGGAACGATTTCTTCTAAGATTGCCAAGAAAGTCTTTGTTCACTTGGCGAAAAACGGTGGTGGCGCACGTGAATACGTAGAAAAAGCTGGTTTGGTACAGATTTCAGATCCTGAAGTCTTGATCCCTATCATCCACCAAGTCTTCGCAGATAATGAAGCAGCCGTAGCCGACTTTAAATCAGGGAAACGGAACGCGGACAAGGCCTTCACAGGATTCCTCATGAAAGCAACCAAAGGCCAAGCCAACCCACAAGTAGCCCTCAAGTTACTTGCCCAAGAATTGGCGAAGTTGAAAGAAGAGTAATAGATAAAGAACCAGCCGAGAGGTTGGTTTTTACTATCCATAAAATTGTGTTAGAATAGGAAAGACCATTACATATCAACTGGCATTAGGAGGAGTTACATGAACAAATTTTTAAGAGTCTTATTTGTCCTGGTTATCATCGCCATGTCTGGAGCGATTATCTTCCAGCTATTCTTTCCATCCTATATGGGAAGTCATTCGGGTTATGGTATTTCTGTCGGTTGGCAACGGGAGATTGGGATTTGGAATGTGGCAGTTCTTGTGATTCTCATTGCTGTCAATCTCAAATACGACTGGTTTTATCTTCGAACGGTACTATTGGCCTTGATCATTGGTGGGTTTGGGATCGGTACCAATCATCTCTTCAGTTATTTTCACTATCATTTGCCGGTCAATGGGATCGGGGCGCTTGAAAATTATCTCCTAGTCCTTGGTTGGATGGTGGGATGGAGATTGGAATCTTCTCGGATCAAGAAGAAATAAGAAGGAGCAGTCAAAGGACTGCTCTTTTTCATCTTCAGTTTTTCCTTGACAAACAAAAGGAAAACGTTTACAATTTTAAATATAAAGTTTCCTGAAAAGAAAACAAAAAAGGTGAAAACAAGGAGATCATCATATGGCTACTATGAAAGCAGCTCGCTGGCATGCAGCAAAAGACGTTCGTATCGAGGAAGTGGAAGTACCTGAAGTACAACCTCATCAAGTAAAAGTGGCAGTTAAGTTCACAGGGATCTGTGGTACGGACTTGCATGAATATTTGGATGGACCGATCTTCATCCCAACTGAAGAACATGTGTATTCTGGTCAAAAAGCACCGGTCACTTTGGGACATGAATTCTCTGGTGAAATTGTAGAAGTCGGAAGTGATGTGACTCGTGTCAAAGTTGGCGATCGTGTCACTATCGAACCAATTCTTGCAGAGCACAATTTGATTGGTGATTATAACCTTGATCCAAACTTGAACTTTGTCGGCCTCGCTGCAGATGGTGGTTTTGCTAAATATTGTGTTCTTGATGGTGATCTTGTCCATGTGATTCCAGATAGCTTGAGCTATGAACAAGCCGCTCTTACAGAACCTGCTGCTGTTGCTGTTTATGCAGTTCGTCAATCTGCATTGAAAGCTGGAGATACAGCTGTTATCTTTGGCTTGGGTCCAATTGGTCTTTTGATCGTTGAAGCCCTTCGTGCAGCAGGAGCATCAAAAATCTATGCGGTTGAATTGTCTCCTGAACGCCAAGCGAAAGCAGAAGAATTGGGAGCGATCGTTGTTCGTCCAGAAGAAGGAGAAACAATTGTAGAAGCCATCCATCGTTTAACAGGTGGTGGAGCAGATGTTTCTTATGAAGTTACTGGGGTTCCAGTTGTTTTAGGCCAAGCCCTTGCAGCTGTTCATAAAGCTGGGGAATGTATGGTTGTATCTATTTGGGAACGCGAAGCCAGCATCAATCCAAATGAATTCGCCATCCAAGAAAAATCTCTCAAAGGAATTATTGCCTACCGTCACATCTTCCCTAAAGTGTTGGAGTTGATGGAACAAGGCTACTTCTCTGCTGAAAAATTGGTTACTAAGAAAATTAAATTGGAAAATATCGTTGAAGAAGGATTTGTTGAATTAACACAAGATAAATCTCAAATCAAGATCTTGGTTCAACCTGAATAAGCGAATAAATTTATATGAAATATATGAGGCTGAAACGTTTCGTTTCGGCCTTTTATGATACAATAAAAGTAAGGAACAGATTTGGGAGGGGACTATGTCAAAGACGATGAAAGGAACACTCATGACCTTGATTGCGGGGATCGCTTGGGGACTATCCGGAGTTAGCGGGCAATATTTAATGGTTCATGGATTTTCGGCTATTGAGTTAACAAATCTCCGTTTGCTTTTTTCTGGAATTGTCCTTATTCTTCTTTCCTGCCTTGCAGATAAGGAGAAGTTTTTGGCCTTTGTCAAAGATAAATCTTCCTACCTTCCCCTTCTTGTTTTTGCCTTTTTAGGATTGTTATTGACTCAGTTGACCTATTTAGAGGCGATTGCTGAAACCAATGCTGGGACTGCTACGGTGTTACAGTATCTCTGTCCAGTGGGAATTTTAGCCTATACCTGTATCATGGATAAGGTGGCCCCTACACTAGCAGAAGTGGTTTCGATGCTTCTAGCGATTGGAGGCACATTCTTAATAGCAACCCACGGTCAACTCAATCAATTGGCCATCAATCCCAAAGGTTTGGCTTGGGGAGTGGTGTCAGCCTTTGCCTATGCCCTTTACATCATTCTACCTCTGAACTTAATTCAAAAATGGGGAAGCATGCTGGTGATTGGAGTTGGGATGACTATTCCAGGAATCCTAATGCTCCCTTTTAGTGGTCTTCTCTCTTCTTCTGAAAACTACAGACTCGATACCTGGATGGCCCTTTTTGGCTTGGTGGTTATTGGGACGATTTTTGCCTATACAGCCTTTCTGAAAGGAACCTCTTTGGTAGGAGCCGTTAAAGGAAGTTTGCTGGCGTCCTTTGAGCCTGTTTCGGCAGTTTTCTTTGCCTTTGTCATTATGAAGGAGCATTTTTTTATGGTTGATGTGATTGGGATGGCCATGATCCTCCTTGCTGTTCTCTTGATCTCCCTCAAGGATCTCATGATTCAAAAAGAAAAAGGCATCTTGTAAAATCAAGACCAATCATATTTTAGTTAAAAGGTTGAGACGAAGGTCTTGGCCTTTTTATGATAGGAAAGAGTTATCACTATATAGCGTATACATGGATGGAAAAAGATGTTAAAATAGAACAAAACTTTTTTAAGGAGATAAGGATGAAAAAGATTTTTAAATGGACCCTATTTGCTGTGGCGACATTGAGTCTAGTAGCTTGTGGCACCACTGCTCAAAAGACAAATTCGCAGCAATCAAAGACGGAAAAAGCGGCGAAAAATTCAGCATCTGACGGTCAAGTAGAGCTGAGCCTAAAAGGAGGGCAATACATCAAACCACCTGTCCTCAATGACTCAGAAGACGGCACTTATTTGGCCCTTCAATTAGAATTTAAGAATGTTGCTAAAGAATCTATTAACGTGTCAGATTCAGATATCACCATTTACGATGCGGAGAATAACAAGGTCAAATTGCAGTCAGGAATTTATGACCAAACGGAAGCCTTCCAATTGCTCAAGAGTGATCAGTTGGCCCAGGATAAAAAATTAACCGGCTATATTGTCTTCCCAGTCGAAAAAGGCAAAAAATACGAAGTGCAGTATGAACGAAAAACCTATAGCTCTGATAAAAAAACGAAGCCTCTAAAATTTGCGGTGGATTCTTCTCAGTATGAGGACAAGGTGGAAGATTCCACCCTTCTAGCTGATGAATACATCAATCAAGTTTACTTTAGTGGCCAACGAAAGGTCAAAAAGGATGATGCTTTTGTTTTGGGAACTGATTTGAAAAAGGAAGCCAGTGATTTCCGTGCGAAATTTGCGGCTGATTTTACTCGTAAACTACACGATTACCAATTCCCAGAAGAAGAAGTGACCCAGTTTATCGATGCTTATGAAAAGGAAAATGCAAAGCGCGCTAAATTAACCTATAAGGTTAAACAATATCTCCCGGACAAGGTGGTCATTAGTCTAAATCCTGAGACTGTCAGCATGGAAAAGACGATTTTAAACCACATGCAGACCTTCTATCAAGAACATCGGAAAGATTATTCGAGTATCATTGAGGCCAATCAGGCTCAAAACAAGGCCTATAGAGAAGAAATGATGGCTTCTCTTGCGGATCGCCCCTTGACGACGCCGGATCGATACGACTACCAGTTGACCTTTGTTAAGAAAGATGGCAAATGGGAAGTGGAAAAAGCCTATAATAGTGATAGCTTTATGGAAAAATTCGAGGGAAATCTTTCTTAATCATGAAGAAGACACTCCTAGGACAGAAATCTAGGAGTGTTTTTTGTCTATAGTTTGAAACTATATCAAAACCCAAGAAACAAGAATTAGACGGAAACACCTATTAGTGATAAAATAATTTTAAGTTTGAAAGGAGATGAAGGCTCGTGTCTTTTTCTTATGAAGAGTTAGCAGAGATTCGCCACTATATCCACCAACACCCTGAATTGTCTGGTCAAGAATACCAGACAACCGCCTTTCTAAGGGAACGTTTGGAAGAGTTGGGGATTCGTATTTTAGAGAGTGGATTAAAAACTGGTCTGATTGCAGAAATTGGATCTGGTAAACCAGTGGTGGCGCTACGTGCAGATATCGATGCCCTTCCAATTTTGGAACAAACAAATCTGCCCTACCAAAGTCAACATCCAGGTGTCATGCATGCTTGTGGTCACGATTTTCATCAAACCAGTCTTCTAGGAGCAGCAGCTCTTCTCAAGGAAAAAGAAGACCAGCTGGAAGGAACAATACGCTTGATCTTTCAACCGGCAGAAGAAATTTCAGAAGGTGCTTCTGACGTTCTAGCAACAGGACTGTTGGAGGATGTTCAAGGAATTATTGGATTTCATAATATGCCTCAGCTAAAAGCAGGACAACTTGCTTTGAATGCTGGAGCTATGATGGCAGGGGTAGAGAAATTTAAGGTCACTGTAACAGGGGTTAGTAGCCATGCTGCGAGACCGGATTTGGGAGTTGATACGGTAACAGCCGTCACAACCATGGTTCAGAATGTACAATTATTAATTTCACGGACCATTTCTCCCTTTGAAACAGCTGTTTTATCGATTACGCATCTAAATGTGGGTTCAACCTGGAATGTACTCCCAAAATCAGGCTATTTTGAAGGAACGATTCGCTCCTTTAATCCGAGTGTGCAAAGAGAGTTGAAGGAACATTTCATTTCGATCATTCGTCATATAGCAAAAAGCCTGGAAGTGGATGTGGCTTTTGAGTGGGGAGTGACCCCGCCTGTTACCTTTAATGATGAGGAATTGACCAAAGTCGTTTGGGAAGCTTCACAAGGTTTGGCTGAAGTGATCCCAGCGAATCCTTCTACAGCTGGAGAAGACTTCGCCTTTTACCAAGAGCGAATTCCTGGAGTCTTTGCCTTTATCGGTTCAAATGGAGAACCGGATGCGCCAGACCTCCATCATGATCACATGACCATCGATGATGCAGCCTTTCAGGTGTCGGTTCCCTATTATGTTGAAAATGCGCAAGCTTTATTGCGGTATTTTAAAGCCAAAGAAGTGTGATAAAGAAAAACTATCACCTCCATAAAAAATATATATTAGGCAAGTAAATGCTTTTTTGATAAAATAAAAAAATACTTTTAAAATGGCGTTTTATGTGCCTGAAACGAATAAGGAGATCCTATGAATCTAAAAAAAGTGATTAAGTATTCTGCTTTAGGATTAGTTGCAGTCCTTGCAACCAGTGCTTTAGTAGCATGTTCATCTGGTAAATCTGCCAGCGGGAAGAAAACCATTGAAGTTGGGACTGTTGGAACAACCAAACCATTCTCTTACGAAGAAAAAGACGGCAAGCTAACCGGTTATGAAATCGAGGTTTTGCGTGAAATCTTCAAAGGTTCAGACAAATATGAAGTAAACTTTAACAAAACAGAGTGGTCTTCAGTTTTTGCTGGCTTAGATAGTGACCGTTTCCAAATCGGTGCCAACAATATTAGTTACTCAAAAGAGCGGGAAGAAAAATACCTCTATCCAAATCCATATGCTCGCAATCCATTAGTATTGGTCGTACCAAAAGATTCTTCTATTAAATCTTTGGATGACATTGGTGGTAAGAAAACAGAAGTTGTTCAAGGAACATCAACTGCTAAACAATTAGAAGATTACAATAAAAAACATTCAGATAATCCAACTGACTTGCAATACACAGATGGAACCATTCAAACCATCATGGCTAATCTAGCGGATGGTCGTACAGATTACAAGATCTTCGAACGGATCTCAGTAGATACTATCATTCGTGATCAAGGCTATGACAACTTGAAGGTTATCGAACTTCCAAGTGACCAACAACCTTATGTGTATCCAATTATTGCAAAAGAAGATAAAGACCTTCAAAAATTTGTCAACAAACGTATCAAGGAACTCTATGACAATGGAACCCTTGAAAAACTGTCTAAAAAATACTTTGGTGGAGTTTATCTACCAGAAGCAAAAGATATTAAAGAATAATATATAATTAAAGGAGACTTCAAAATGAAATTGAAAAAAATTCTTGGTTTAACAGCTCTTGCAGCTATTGCAACATTTGCTCTTGCAGCATGTGGTTCTTCAAAATCATCTAGCAAAGATGGTGAAACAACTGTAAAAGTAGGTGTCATGACTTTGAGCGATACTGAAAAAGCTCGTTGGGATCAAGTTCAAAAGAACTTGGATGACGCTAAAACAGGAATCAAATTGGAATTCACTCAATTTACAGACTACTCACAACCAAACGTGGCTGTAAAAGATGGTAGCGTGGATATCAATGCTTTCCAACACTACAACTTCCTTGATAACTGGAACTCTAAAAACGACAATGCCCTTGTTGCAGTAGCAGATACGTACATCGCTCCAATCCGTCTTTACTCTGGTACAGAAAACGGTAAAAACAAATACACTTCAATTAAAGAAATTCCTAAAGGTGGAACAATCGCTGTACCAAATGACCCAACAAATGAAAGCCGTGCCTTGTATGTCTTGCAATCAGCAGGTTTGATTAAATTGGATACTAAGGATGGACAATTGGCAAACGTGTCAAACATTAAAGAAAATCCAAAAGATTTGAAGATTTCTGAATTGGATGCTTCACAAACACCATCTGCTCTTCCATCAGTAGATGCTGCAGTCATCAACAATACCTTCGTTCGTGAAGCAGGCGTTGATTTCAAAAAAGCTATCTATGTTGAAAAGAAAGACAACAACTCAAAACAATGGTACAACGTGATCGCTGCTAAGAAAGATTGGGAAAAATCTGATAAAGCAAAAGCAATCAAAGAAATCATCAAAGCCTATCACAAAGACAATGTGAAGAAAGTGATCGAAGAATCTTCAGAAGGAATGGACCAACCAGTCTTCTAAGATTTGATCTCAAGTGTATGAAGGAGGTGGAGAAGCAATTCTCTACCTCTTATCGTGTATTAGGAGGAATGCATGCCTTTTGCAACAGAAGCGGAACAAATCCGTAAATTTGAAAATGATGAGGTCGCACAACATTATTTTGAAGTGTTGCGAACCTTGATTTCAAAAAAATCCATCTTTGCCCAACAAGTTGGTCTCAAGGAAGTAGCCAACTATTTGGGGGAAATTTTTACAGCTGCAGGAGCCAAAGTCGAAGTGGATGATAGTTACACAGCACCTTTTGTGATTGCCAAATTTTTCTCGCCAAATCCTGAAGCCAAAACCATCATTTTTTATAACCACTATGATACGGTACCAGCTGATGGAGACCAACCTTGGACGGGAGACCCCTTCACCTTGTCAGTTCATTATGGAACCATGTACGGTCGAGGGGTTGATGATGATAAGGGGCATATCACAGCTCGTCTCACAGCTCTTCGAAAATACATTCGTGAAAGTGGCGATTTGCCAGTCAATATCACCTTTATTATCGAAGGGGCAGAGGAGTCTGCATCGACGGACTTGGATAAATACTTGGCCAAACATAAGAAACACTTGCGTGGGGCAGACCTCTTAGTGTGGGAACAAGGTACCCGAAATAATCAGGGTCAGTTGGAAATTTCCGGTGGTAGCAAGGGGATCGTCACCTTTGATATGGTGGTGAAGAGTGCAGAAGTGGATATTCATTCCAGCTATGGCGGTGTGGTAGACTCTGCTTCTTGGTATTTGTTAAATGCTATCGCCAGTCTTCGTGACAAAGAAGGCCGAATCTTGGTGGATGGGATTTATGATCAGATCCAAGAACCCAATGAACGCGAGCTAGCTTTGATCGAGCAATATGCCAACAAAGGACCAGAAGATGTAGCGGAAACCTATGGTCTAACCCTTCCAATCTTGAAGGAAGACCGAAAAGAATTCCTGCGCCGTTTCTATTTTGAACCAGCCCTGAATATTGAAGGTTTTGGCTCTGGTTACCAAGGACAAGGTGTTAAAACGATTCTTCCGGCAGAGGCGCGTGCCAAGATGGAGGTGCGCTTGGTTCCTGGACTGGATCCCAAGGATGTCTTAGAAAAGATCAAGCAGCAATTGAAGAAAAATGGCTATAATCAGGTCGAATTGGTCTATACTCTCGGTGAAATGAGTTACCGAAGTGATATGAGTGCCCCATCGATTTTAAATGTCATTCGGTTGGCCAAAGATTTCTATAGAGAAGGAGTTTCTGTTCTTCCAACAACAGCGGGAACAGGGCCCATGCATACGGTATTTGAGGCTTTGCAGGTGCCGATGGCAGCCTTTGGAATTGGCAATGCCAATAGCCGTGATCATGGGGGCGACGAAAATGTGAAAATCGCCGATTATTACACCCATATTGAATTGATAAAGGAGTTAATAGCAAGTTATGAGTAAAGCAATGATTCAGCTGGATCACATTGATGTGACCTTCCAGCAAAAGAAACGTCAGATCCAAGCCGTCAAAGATGTGACCATTCATATTAATGAAGGCGATATCTATGGGATTGTAGGGTATTCCGGAGCGGGGAAATCGACCTTGGTTCGGGTGATCAATCTCTTGCAAGTGCCTAGCGCCGGAACCATCACTGTGGATGGAGATGTGATTTATCAAGATCAGGTGACCTTAAAACCGGCTGCCCTTCGGGAGAAACGTCGGGATATCGGGATGATCTTCCAACACTTCAACTTGATGGCTCAAATGACCGTCGCAGAAAATGTAGCCTTTGCTCTTAAACATTCTAAATTAAACAAAGAACAAAAGAATGAGAAAGTGGCGAAATTGTTGGAATTGGTTGGTCTAGCTGACCGTGCAGAGAATTACCCAGCACAATTGTCTGGTGGTCAAAAGCAGCGGGTAGCGATTGCGCGTGCCCTTGCCAACGATCCAAAAATTTTGATCTCAGATGAGTCAACTTCAGCCTTGGATCCAAAGACGACCAAACAAATTCTAGCTTTGTTGCAAGAGTTAAACAAAAAACTTGGTTTAACCATTGTCTTGATCACCCATGAGATGCAAATTGTCAAAGATATTGCCAACCGGGTAGCTGTCATGCAAAATGGCGAGCTGATTGAAGAAGGGTCTGTTTTAGATATCTTCTCGAATCCGAAAAATGCTTTGACGCAAGACTTTATCACGGTTGCAACAGGAATCGATGAAGCCATGGTAAAAATCAATCAACAAGCGATTGTTAAGAACTTGCCTGATGATTCGATGTTGGCGCATCTCAAGTATGCAGGTTCTGTGACAGATACAGCCATCATCAATGATATTTACAAGCAGTACCAAGTATCTGCCAACATTTTATTTGGGAACATCGAGATCCTTGATAACACGCCTGTTGGAGAATTGGTGGTCATCTTATCAGGTGAAAATCAAAATCTGGAAACGGCCAAAGCTGAGTTAGAAAATGCAGGAGTTTCCGTGACTATTGTGAAAGATGGGAGAAAAGCATGATCCAGTTAATTCAAACATATTTACCAAATGTCTATAAATTAGGGTGGTCTGGCCAGTATGGATGGGGAACCGCTATTTACTTGACTCTTTACATGACCGTTATTTCCTTCATTATTGGTGGATTTTTAGGTTTGGTGACAGGACTTTTGTTAGTCTTGACCCGTCCAGGTGGTGTCATCGAAAATAGAATCGTTTTCCAAATTTTGGATAAGATTACTTCCTTGTTCCGCGCCATTCCTTTCATTATCTTGTTGGCCTTTATTAATCCCTTGACCTACTTGCTCTTGAAAAATACCATCGGTCCTACAGCAGCCCTTGTTCCGCTATCCTTGGCTGTCTTTCCATTCTTTGCCCGCCAAGTCCAAGTGGTCTTGTCCGAGTTGGATGGAGGCGTGATTGAAGCAGCGCAAGCCAGTGGGGCAACCTTCTGGGATATTGTCGGAGTCTACCTGCGTGAAGGGCTTCCTGATTTGATCCGTGTGACAACAGTGACCATCATTTCCTTGATCGGAGAAACCGCCATGGCGGGTGCCGTTGGTGCTGGAGGATTAGGAACCTTGGCCATCAACTACGGGAAAAATATGTTTAACAATGATGTCATCTTTGTGGCGACCTTATTGATCCTGATTCTGATCGTTCTGGTCCAATTTATCGGGGACTTCCTTTCGAAGAAAATTAGCCACCGTTAGGATCAGTATCCAATGAATAGAATAAACGTGAATCAAATAAAACAAGTTGGAGCCTTCACTTTCCTCTATTTTCTTGCGATTGGACTGGGGGTCTTAGTTGGAAATCTGGTCGATCATCAAGGAAATATGTTTTATGCTCCTGCCTTTTCAGCCTTGTTTGGCGGGACGATCTACCGCTATTATCTAGAAAAAATAAAAGGAGTTGGATCTATCTTTATAGTTGGCTGCGTGATTGGATCCTTCTTCCTCTTTTCGCGTCATGGTGCAGGGGCCTTTATTCCAGCCTTGATCGCCGGAAGTTTTGCGGAAATGGTCGCCTCAAGTGGTCGTTTTCGCTCGAATTTACGAAATGCCTTGTCTTTTGTCATTTTTGCCTTTGCGACGACAGGGCCCATTCTTATGATGTGGTTCTATCCAGCCAGTTACCGCATGTCGTTACTGGATCGTGGTAAATCGATAGACTATGTCAATCGGGTGATGGTATCACCAGATCTAGCGACCATCACTTGGTTTGTCCTCACGGTCATAATGGGTGCTGGATTAGGATGGGGACTATCGAACATCCTTCTTCCATTATTGGCCAAAAAAGGAGATAAAGATGCACAATAATTTACTAGTTCTTCAGTCAGACTTTGGTTTGGTGGATGGAGCAGTATCAGCTATGATTGGGGTTGCTTTAGAAGAATCACCAACCCTTAAAATTCACCACTTAACTCATGATATTACCCCCTACAATATCTTTGAAGGGAGTTACCGTCTCTTTCAGACAGTAGATTACTGGCCAGAAGGGACGACCTTTGTTTCGGTGGTCGATCCTGGTGTTGGTTCTAAACGAAAGAGTGTGGTAGCTAAAACGGCGAAGAATCAATACATTGTCACTCCGGATAATGGGACTCTCTCTTTCATCAAGAAACATGTAGGGATTGTTGCTATCCGTGAGATTTCAGAGGTGAAGAATCGTCGAGCCAATACAGAGTTTTCTTATACCTTCCATGGCCGTGATGTCTACGCCTATACAGGAGCTAAGTTGGCCAGTGGCCATATTAGTTTTGAAGAAGTCGGACCAGAACTCAGTGTCGAACATATTGTGGAAATCCCAGTGGTTGAGACAGTTCTTGAGGACAATCTTGTTAAAGGTGCAGTTGACATCCTAGATGTACGCTTTGGTTCTCTTTGGACTTCCATTACTCGGGAAGAGTTCAATCATTTGTCACCCCAATTTGGGGAACGTTTTGAAGTAACCATCTATAACAATGACATGCTGGTTTACCAAAACCAAGTAACCTACGGCAAGTCTTTCGCCGATGTGCGAATTGGACAGCCAATCCTTTATATCAATTCCCTTTACCGTGTTGGTCTTGCCATCAACCAGGGATCCTTTGCCAAGGCCTATAATGTAGGAGTTGGGGCTTCTTGGCATATCGAGATTAGAAAAATGGAAAATTAATAGGAGATATCAGAATGAAACAGAAATCATTATTTTCAATTAAAGATGTTGTAGCTATTGGGGTTGGAGCAGCCCTCTTTGTCGTGATTGCTATGTTGCAAATCCCTGCACCTGCACCGAATACGAGCATTCAGTTGCAATATGCCCTTCAAGCTCTCTTTAGTGTAGTCTTTGGCCCGATTGTCGGCTTCTTAATCGGCTTGATTGGTCATGCCATTAAGGACGCTATGTCAGGTGGTCTTTGGTGGACTTGGATCATTTCAAGTGGTTTGTTTGGACTCTTTGTTGGTTTCTTCCGCAAACAAATCGGTGAATTCAAAGGGGAAGTGACAAAGAAAGAATTAATTGTCTTTAACGTCGTTCAAATCGTATCCAACCTTGTAATCTGGGGCTTGATTGCTCCGGTTGGAGATGTCTTGATCTACAAGGAAAGTGCCAATAAAGTCTTCCTACAAGGTGTTGTTGCCGGTTCATTTAATGCTTTAACAGTAGCTGTTGCAGGTTCTCTTCTCTTGATTGCTTATGCACGGACTCAAACAAAAGATGGAAGTTTGACCAAAGATTAAATGTACAGAAGATAAGAGAGTGGGACAGAAATCGGTAATTCGTTAGAATTCGATTTCGTCGTCCCACCTCCGCACAGTTGAGTAGGGCTGTAAAAGCTGATGAAATCAGCGTAGTAGAGCCCACTCAACCACTGCGTCTTGCTCGACAATCCAAAAATAATTGAGAGGCTAGGACTTTTGTCCCAGCCTCTTTTTTGTTTTATCAAAAATATTTTTTACAAAATGTAAGATATATATTGCAAAATAGAAAATATAGTGTATAATAAAGCTATAAAAACAAGAAAGGAAAAGCCTGTGGCGAAAAATCTCAAATTAAAAATGGCCCGGGTCGAGCATGATATGACCCAGGGGGATCTTGCAGATGCCATCGGGGTGACACGCCAGACCATTGGCCTGATCGAGGCAGGGAAATACAATCCAACCCTCAGCCTCTGCCTTGCCATTTGTAAGACCTTGGATAAGACGTTGGATCAACTGTTCTGGGAGTAACAGTTTTAACATAGAAAGAGGAAACATATGAAACAAAAGAAAGAACCAATTGTAAAAGATGAACGGACCATGCTACTTGATGGAAAAATCGCAGGAGAACTTGTCCTTGGCATGACCTGCTTTATTGCCCTATCCGCCTTTGTGAAATCCAGTATCCTGGACTTAGACCTAGTCGCTTATCTCCCTGAGATGTTCCTTCTGATTGCCATGGGAGCCTATGCCTTTGTGAGAAGGATCAGTTCAGGGATTGATGTTCGAGATATGTTAGAAAAAGATAGCTGGTTGAGTCGCCTAGGATCAGGTCTATTCTTTGCTGTGCTTGTGACAGCTATGGATGTGATTGGAAAGAGAGAAGCAATGAGCTTTATCTTGAGTCCCAAGTATCTGGTCAAAATTCTATTAGAAATTCTCGTCTTTGCAATCCTGACAGATCTGCTTGAAAAACCACTTGCTCTTATCAATTGGAAAAAACAAGAGAAGATCGAGGCAGAGTTAGAGGATGAAGAATAAGGAGAAAGCAATGAGATTACACTTGCTGAACAAACAAATCATAGATGAACGAGAAGAAGGCTTAGCTAATAAGGCTGGTGCTGAGACAGCTGGTTTTCTTTTCCTTGCCTTAACTGTTTTTAGTGTAGGATCCATTTATACATCTAAGGTGGTGCTGAGTCCAATCAAGGTGGTAGCCTTACTCATCGTCTCAGGATTGTATTACTCTGTTCGTTGTCAACGATTGGGTGTGAAATTTATTAGTTATAGTTATCTAAATGTGACGGGAATTGTAGCAGTAACCTCTATTCTCTCCTTGTTCATCTGGGCTCAAAATTTTCAATTAAACCAAGCTGTTTATCAGGCCAATCCCTTCCATTCAAAATTTTTACTGGTACTTCCAATTACCTTTTTACTGAATCTTCCAATTGTATGGGGGATGAATTTCCTTTTGATGCTCCTAGCAAAAGTTGAGAAAAAACGCTATGAAGCCTATCTGGATCAGTTGGAAAAAGAAGAGTAATTAGTTGAAACCTTATTTTTGTCGTAAAAAAGTCTGGAACCCCAGGCTTTTATTTTTCGGTCAAATAAATTGCATTCGCTTTCTTGGGGGAGTATACTGGTATAGTTGAATGAAAAATTCTGATAATTTAATCTTAGAAAAGAGAATCTTATGGCAAAACCTATTCGTGTTTTACTTTACTATAAATATGTTCCCATCGAAAACGCAGAACAATTTGCGGCTGATCACTTGGCTTTTTGTAAATCAATCGGCCTCAAGGGCCGTATCCTAGTCGCTGACGAAGGAATCAACGGAACCGTTTCTGGTGATTACGAAACAACACAAAAATACATGGACTACGTTCACAGTCTTCCAGGGATGGAAGACCTCTGGTTCAAGATCGATGAGGAAGAAGAGCAAGCTTTCAAGAAGATGTTTGTACGTTATAAGAAAGAGATTGTCCACCTTGGATTAGAGGATGATAACTTCGATAACGACATCAATCCCCTTGAAACGACAGGTGCTTACTTGTCTCCAAAAGAATTTAAAGAAGCTCTTCTAGACGAGGATACAGTTGTCCTTGATACTCGTAACGACTATGAGTATGACCTTGGCCATTTCCGTGGCGCTATTCGTCCAGATATCCGCAATTTCCGTGAATTGCCACAATGGGTCCGTGATAACAAGGAAAAATTCATGGACAAGCGTGTCGTAGTTTACTGTACAGGTGGCGTTCGTTGTGAGAAATTTTCAGGCTGGATGGTGCGTGAAGGATACAAAGATGTCGGTCAATTGCACGGCGGAATTGCAACCTACGGAAAAGACCCAGAAGTTCAAGGAGAGCTGTGGGATGGGAAGATGTACGTCTTTGACGAGCGGATCGCAGTCGATGTCAACCATGTCGATCCAAGCATTGTAGGAAAAGACTGGTTTGATGGAACACCATGTGAACGCTATGTCAACTGTGGAAATCCTTTCTGTAACCGTCGGATCTTGACTTCAGAAGAAAACGAAGACAAGTATCTTCGCGGATGTTCGCATGAGTGCCGGGTTCACCCTCGCAATCGTTATGTTGAAGAACACAACTTGTCACAAGCAGAAGTTCGTGAGCGTTTAGCCCTTATCGGTGAGACGCTTGATGGAGCACCTGCATAATAGAAATAAACAGTCTGAAAGCTCAGGCTGTTTTTATATGGAAATTGATTGAAAATTGTGCTATACTTTAGGTAAGCGATTTCACAAAGGAGAAAACAAATGAGTATCGTGTTTTCAATCAAAAATAAAAAGAGCTTATTTGGCTATCAGAAAGTACTCGCAGCACAGGAAGTTCTTAAATTGGTAGAAGGGTTAACAACCTACAACTATGATCCTGCCACCCTTCATCGTCCCTTAAATGATTTTGAAGGCTTGAACTGTATTGTATTTGGTAAAAGCGGTCTTCCTCTGCAGTTACGCTATTTTGATGAGGAAGAGTCTTATCAGATTCAGGTGCCCTCTTTTGCGATAGAAGAAGATTGGCAGTTGGCCCTTAGATGGCTTAGTCGCCTAGGAGAAGTATTAGGAACGGAGATTGTGGCCAGCGACGGCGTGAGCTATACTCCAGATTCTATTTTCCATTTTGATTATGAAGTCGTCATCCTAGAAACGCTGGGTAATGTGACGAAAGAAAAAGATCTAAAAGAGTTTGAAGTACAAGGCTTCGCTCATCCAGTCTATTTGGATCGGGATACAGTGCAGGAAGTCTTGAACCATGTCCATCCACTAGAAGCCTACTCTGCCTTTATCAAGAAGATTCAATATAGTGCAGCTTATTTCAGTCAAGTCCGTTTTTATCAACAGGAGGAGACAGGAGCCTTCTTAGCCAGCTATAGCTTGACAGAAGATACGGATACGGTCTTGCCCAGCGTGCCACATGTTCCTGCAGAATATGTAGAAATTGTGGGCTTAGCGGGTATCATTGATTGGCGAGTTCTATTGGTTGCGATCGATGGAGATCCGGATAAGCCAGAGAATTACCATCCAATTGGGTCTCTTGCTCTGAAGAACCTTATAGAAGCGCTAGAGCCAGATGAATACCAGCTGCTAGATGCTAGTCAAATTGAAATCAAAAAATTGTCCAAAGAACGCTTGCTAGAATTAGCGCAGTTGGAAAACAAGTAAAAAATATCGCAGTGAACTGTCCCTTCGACGTTTGATCCTAAAAATCTAACGTCTGGGAGCAGTTCTTTTTTATACTCCTTCCTTTGATCAAAAACCAATGACTAGGCTAATTATGGTATAATAGGGGCCTAGAAGTAGAATGAAAGAGGTGCACGAAATGCTGTTAGAAGAATTTGATGCCAATCGACAGGCGATTATCAATCCACAAGACTTACACCAACCAATTGAAGGATTTCCCAAAGTAGTCATTTCTTGCTTTTCAAGAGTAACTTTTGCTCGCCTCCTTGAGAATTATGACCACGAGGTCATTGCAAGAACCTCTATGGCTAATTTTGAAGTCTTGGTCTATGGGATCACTATTGGTGACCAACAGATTGGTGTCTTTAATGCACCAGTTGGGGCTGCTTCCTGTGTGGGAATTATAGAGGACCTGATTCAATTTGGGATGGAAAAACTCGTTCTTTTTGGGACCTGTGGGGTTTTAGACCGTGATATCGAAGCAACCTCCATCATCATTCCAACAGCTGCTCTTCGCGACGAGGGGACCAGTTACCACTATCTTCCGGCTAGTGATGAAGTGGAAGTAAATAAGAAAACCCTTCCTCTCTTCCAAGCCTTTCTGGACAGCCACAAGGTTTCTTATCAGTCAGGAAAAGTGTGGACGACAGATGCACCCTACCGGGAAACCATCGACAAGATGAAGCGACGAAAGGAAGCGGGAGCCATCTGTGTGGATATGGAATGTTCGGCAGTGGCAGCCTTAGCAGCTTATAGGGGCTTTGAGCTCTGCCATTTCTTCTATGCAGCTGACCACCTCTCGGAAGAAAAATGGGATATCCGAACCTTATCCAGTCATGAGGATTTAGATAGCAAGGATCGAATCGCGGAGTTAGCCATCCAATTTGCGCTCTTTTGGGAAAAGGCAAACTAAATGAAAGAAGCAATGATTGAACTGAAGGATTTTTCCTTCCAATACAAGGCACAGTCTGAACCAACCTTGAAAAATCTCAACTTAACCATTTATAAGGGGGAAAAGGTTCTGATTGTTGGTCCGTCTGGCTCTGGCAAGTCAACCATTGGCCAGTGTCTAAATGGGATTATCCCCAATATCTATAAGGGAACCAGTAGTGGGCAATTCCTCATTCAGGGGAAAGAAGCCTTTGATCTCAGTATTTATGAGAAATCTCACTTGGTCAGTACGGTTTTGCAAGATACAGATGGCCAGTTTATCGGTTTGAGTGTCGCAGAAGACTTGGCTTTTGCTCTTGAAAATGACATGGTGGATCTGGGAACGATGAAAGAGCGTGTGCAGAGTTGGGCAGAACGCTTGGATTTGATGAAGCTCTTGGATCATCGGCCACAAGATTTGTCCGGTGGGCAAAAACAGCGAGTGAGCTTAGCAGGTGTTCTGATTGACGAAAGTCCGATCCTGCTCTTTGATGAGCCACTGGCTAATCTAGATCCCAAGTCGGGTCAGGATATTATTGATCTGATCGATCAGATTCATGAAGAACAGGGGACGACCACCATTATTATCGAACACCGTTTAGAGGATGTACTCTACCGTCCTGTCGATCGGGTTATCTTGATCAATCAAGGACAAGTTCTCTATAATGGTCAACCAGATGAGTTGTTGAGGACGACACTGCTAGCTGAAAATGGGATTCGAGAACCTCTTTATTTAACAACTCTTCGCCAGCTTGGTCAGGATATCGATCAATTGGAGCATCTAGATCGTCTAGAAGATATCGAACTTACTGGTGTGAATCGTTCCATTCCAGAAGCGACCTTTACTAAAACTGGTGAGACGGAAGAACTATTGAAGTTGGAGCAGATTTCCTTTGCCTATCAAGAAAATCATCCGATCTTAAAAGATATATCCCTCACGATTCCGAAAGGGCAGCGCTTAGCGATTGTCGGGAAGAATGGAGCAGGGAAATCAACTCTTGCGAAAGCCATCTGTGGATTCATTACCACAGAAGGGCAATACACCTCTAGAGGCGAAGATATCAAGCAGGAGAGTGTCAAGGAACGGGCTGAGCGAGTCGGCTATGTCCTGCAAAACCCCAATCAAATGATTTCGACCAATATGATTTTTGACGAAGTCGCTCTAGGTTTGCGCTTGCGGGGGGTATCGGAAGAAGATATCAAAGAGCGTGTCTATCAAGTGCTGAAAACTTGTGGTCTCTATGAGTTTCGTAAATGGCCGATTTCTGCTCTCTCATATGGGCAAAAGAAACGGGTGACCATCGCCTCGATACTAGTTTTAGGACCAGAAATTTTGGTCTTGGACGAGCCGACAGCAGGTCAGGACCAGCGCAATTACACTGAAATCATGGAATTTCTAGATAGCTTGCAAGAAAAAGGCCATACCATTGTCATGATTACCCATGATATGCAACTGATGTTGGATTATTCTGATCGTGCCCTTGTAGTATCAGATGGGCAAATTCTAGCAGATCTCTCACCTGCAGAGCTGTTCACTCATCCGGATATTTTACAAGAGGCTAATCTCAAAGAGACTTCGATTTTTGCCTTAGCCAATCGATTAGGAATGGATCCCTTGGCGCTAACGCAGTTTTATATGCAACAGAAAGGAGTAGGTCATGAAGCATCGATTAGTCGGCTACCATGAGGGGACGAGTTTTCTTCATCGCCTTTCAGGTGCGAGTAAGTTACTCTTTCTTCTTTTTGTATCTCTTGCGGCCATGTTGAGTTATGATACCCGGCTCCTTCTAGGAATTGGTGTGGGCGCCTTGCTTTTATTCTCTACAGCTCGTATTCGATTTCGAGATATTTCATTTGTACTTGCATTTGCTTTTGTTTTTGCACTGTTAAATGTTGTCATGGTCTATCTCTTTGCCCCCCAGTATGGTGTAGAGATTTACGGGGCAAAGACAGTACTGATGAAGGGGTGGGGCTCCTATAGTATCACCTCGCAGGAACTCTTTTATCTTTTTAATCTCGCTCTTAAGTATGTCTGTACCATACCTCTAGCCTTGATTTTTTTGATGACGACCCATCCTAGTCAGTTTGCTTCAAGCCTCAACCAAATTGGCGTATCCTACAAGATTGCCTATTCTGTCAGCTTGACTCTGCGTTACATTCCTGACGTACAAGAAGAATATCAAACGATTAAATTGTCTCAGGAAGCCAGAGGGGTGGAGTTGTCCAAAAAGGCCAAGCTGATCCAGCGGATCAAAGGCAATTTGCAAATTATCTCCCCCTTAATCTTTAGCTCACTTGAACGAATTGACAGTATTTCTACAGCTATGGAACTGCGTCGCTTTGGTAAAAATAAAAAGCGGACCTGGTATTCTCATCAAGCCATGGAAATGAAAGATTATGGGATGATTCTATCAGCCTTAGCTGTTCTGGTCTTGAGTATTGTCCTGATCTTTGTCAATCAGGGACGTTTTTACAATCCATGGAGGTAATGACATGTCAGAAACGATTTTAGTAACAGGAGCTTCAGCTGGCTTTGGTCAAGCAATCTGCCGTCGCCTAGTAGCAGATGGATATCGTGTGATCGGATCAGCTAGACGCATTGAAAAATTACAGGCTCTTCAAGAAGAGCTGGGAGAAGCCTTTTATCCCCTGCAAATGGATGTGACGGATCTTTCTCAGGTAGATCATGCACTTGCCAGTTTGCCAAAAGCTTGGGAGAGAGTGGATGTTTTGGTCAATAATGCTGGCTTGGCCCTAGGCCTCGCCCCAGCTTATGAAGCAGAGGTCGCAGACTGGCTGACCATGATTCAGACCAATATTGTCGGTTTGACCTATCTGACAAGGAAAATCTTGCCCCAGATGGTGGAACGAAATGATGGCTATATTATCAATTTGGGCTCTACAGCAGGAACTGTGCCTTATCCAGGGGCCAATATTTACGGGGCATCCAAGGCTTTTGTCAAGCAATTCTCCCTCAATCTTCGGGCGGATCTAGCTGGCAAGAAGATTCGTGTCAGCAATATTGAACCCGGTCTTTGCGAAGGGACAGAGTTCTCTTCTGTTCGCTTTAAAGGAGACGAAAAACGGGTAGAAGCCCTCTATCGAGATGCCCATGCCATTCAGCCTGAAGACATTGCCAACACCGTAGCTTGGTTGATCCAACAGCCCAAGCATGTCAATGTCAATCGGATTGAAATCATGCCGGTTTCCCAAACCTTTGGTCCTCAACCCGTTTATCGTGATTAAAAAGAGAAGCAACCACTCCACAAGGGGTTGGTTGTTTTTTATCTTTCCTCTGGTATAATAGAAGGCAAAGTAAGGAGAAAAAGATGACAGCTGCGTTAATTATTGGTTCTACAGTTTGTGATGTGATGATTTACTTGGATCGTTTGCCGAGTCGTGAAGGAGATGCCCATATTGATCACCAGCAATGGTCTGTGGGAGGTTGTGCCTTTAATGTCGTTAATATCCTTCATTTTTTGTCGCAACCCTACCAGTTTGTCTCGCCAGTCGGTTCTGGGATGTATGGTGATTTTATTCGGAGAGAGTTGAAACAATTAGGGATTTCCTCTAGCATCTCATTAGAAGGGGCCAATGGTTGCTGTTACTGCTTTGTAGAGTCTGATGGTGAGAGGACCTTCTTATCGGACCACGGAGTGGAGTATAGCTTTCAAGCAGAGTGGCTAAAAGAGCTCGAGACAGATCGATTTGATTATATCTACTTGTGTGGCCTTGAAGTCGAGGAGCCAACCGGTCTTGCATTGGTCCAGTCTATTTCGCAACTAGAAGGCCAGGTTATTTTCGCACCTGGGCCACGCGGACTCTTGATTCCAAAGGAACGACTGGAAGCAATTTATGATCTGCATCCGATTCTCCATGTTAATGAGGCTGAAGCACTGGCTTTTTCAGGGTGCAGAGAGATTCAGCCAGCCATCGAACACTTGTATCAGAGAACGGGACAATTGGTCATTGTCACCTTGGGTGAAAAAGGAGCGGTTGCCTATGATGGCAACTGGTATGAGGCAGACGGTTTTCCAACAGAAGTCGTCGATACAGTAGGTGCTGGAGATAGCCACGTAGGCGCTTTTATTGCAGCTCGTTTAGAAGGTTTAGATATGACACAAGCCTTAAGTTTTGCCAACAAAGTCTCTAGTCAGATTGTTGCAAGTAAGGGGGTTCATCTGACAAAAGAGCAACAAGAAGCCCTGCGAACAGAATTGAAACAAAAATAAAAAAGAGAGTGGGGCAGAAATCGGTAATTCGTTAGAATTCGATTTCGTCGTCCCACCTCCGCACAGTTGAGTAGGGCTGTAAAAGCTGATGAAATCAGCGTAGTAGAGCCCACTCAACCACTGCGTCTTGCTTGACAATCCAAAAATAATTGAGAGGCTAGGACTTTTGTCCCAGCCTCTTATTTGACTTTTATCCTCTTAGCCCTTTGTATCTTACTACAATGGCCGCTTATTGGGCATACCTGCTTTTCTTGGGTATTTATTGGGGGTTTCTTTTTTCTTTTCTACAAGAGTGATATAGCGTGGATCCCCGTTTGGCAATTCATACTGTAGATTGTCTTCAACCTTACTAAAGAGCAGGTTGAGGGCATTTTTGGCTTCTTCTAACTCTTCTGGAGCATTGCTGGCCTTGAGAGCAAGAAGCCGTCCCCCTACTTTCAGGTAAGGGATGGTCAGTTCAGAGAGGACTTGCATGCGGGCAACAGCGCGGGCAGTTACGATATCAAATTGGGCACGAAAAGCCTTGTCTTGCGCAAAGTCCTCCGCACGTCCATGGTAGAAATGAACTCCGCTCAAACCTAACTCTTCAGCCAGCAAGTGGAGAAAATTGATCCGCTTATTGAGGGAATCAATGATGGTGACATCCAGCTCAGGAAATAGGATCTTCATTGGTAGGCTCGGAAAGCCGGCGCCAGCGCCGATATCCAAGAGGCGGATGGGTTGATTTTCGATCAAACCTTGTAAAATGGGTGCGATCGAATCATAAAAATGCTTGAGATAGACTTCGTCTTTTTCGGTGATGGCAGTGAGATTAATCTTTTCATTCCATTCAACGAGGAGCTCAAAATAGCGTTCGTATTGCTCTTTTTGACGATCAGTTAATGGAAAGCCGAGTTCGGCTAAACGGACATAAAATTCTTCTGGTTTCATGCTTTTATTTTACCACAAAATAAGGGAAATTTGATATACTGGTAGAAAGAAATGAAAGGAATTCAATAAAATGATTTGGATTATTCTTGGGATCATTGTGGTCCTTGTGTTGATTGTAGTAGGAGTTTACAACGGTTTGGTGAAAAGCCGCATGCAAACTCGTGAAGCATGGAGTCAAATTGATGTGCAATTGAAACGTCGGAATGACTTGATTCCAAACTTGATCGAAACCGTTAAAGGCTATGCCAAGTACGAAGGAGATACACTAGCAAAAGTGACTCAACTTCGCCAACAAGTAGCGCAAGCTTCTTCACCTGCAGAAGCAATGGCAGCCAGTGATGCTCTTTCACGCCAAGTAGCAGGCATCTTTGCGGTGGCTGAAAATTACCCAGACTTGAAAGCCAACACCAACTTCATGCAATTGCAAGAAGAATTGACCAATACAGAAAACAAAATTTCTTATGCTCGTCAATTGTACAATAGTGTCACAAGCAACTACAATGTCAAGTTGGAAACTTTCCCAACAAACGTGATTGCTGGTATGTTTGGCTTCAGACAAGCCGAATTCCTTCAAGTGCCTGAAGAAGAAAAAGCTGTACCAAAGGTGGATTTTAGCGGATTAGGAGACTAATATGCTCTTTGACCAAATTGCAAGCAATAAAAGGAGAACCTGGATTCTCCTTATTGCTTTTTTCATACTCTTGGCCCTCATCGGAGCAGCCGTTGGCTACCTCTGGTTAGGCTCCTCACTTGGTGGCGTCATCCTAGCTTTGATTATTGGTGGGATTTATGCCTTTAGCATGATTTTCCAATCCACCGAGGTCGTCATGCGGATGAACGGAGCGTGTGAGGTGACCGAAGAGCAAGCCCCTCAGCTCTACCATATTGTCCAAGATATGGCTATGGTAGCTCAGATTCCCATGCCTCGGGTTTATATTGTGGATGATCCGTCCATGAATGCATTTGCGACAGGGTCTAATCCTCAAAATGCTGCTGTTGCAGCAACGACAGGTCTTCTGGCTGTGATGAACCGTGAGGAATTGGAGGGAGTCATCGGACACGAAGTCAGCCATATTCGCAATTACGATATCCGCATCTCTACGATTGCAGTGGCCCTTGCCAGTGCCATCACCATGCTTTCTAGCATTGGTGGCCGGATGATGTGGTGGGGCGGTGGTCGTAGCCGGGACGATGATCGAGAAGGTAGCGGTGGTTTGGAGATTGTTATGTTGATCCTTTCCTTGCTTGCCATCGTTTTAGCGCCATTAGCAGCGACCTTGGTCCAGTTAGCCATTTCTCGTCAACGGGAGTTCCTAGCAGACGCTTCAAGTGTCGAATTGACACGGAATCCTCAAGGAATGATCAATGCTTTGTTAAAACTAGACAATAGCGAACCAATGCAACGACATGTCGATGATGCGAGCAGTGCTCTTTTTATCAACGATCCTAAAAAAGAATCCGGTTTGCAAAAACTCTTTTATACCCACCCACCCATTGCTGAACGGGTAGCTCGCCTAAGAAAAATGTAAAAAAATCCACCATTAGTAGGATTGAGAGTGTGGGAAAACTGTTTTTCTTTATAAATCTAATAAATTCTATACAAATAAAAGAAATTTATTCTTTAGAATTATTAACTCATCTATTGAAACTTTCCGCTGTGAGAAAAGTGCTAGAAACACTTTTGTTTCTAGCACTCGGGAGTTTTGGAACCTTGTGTCCAAAACTAAGTCATGGAACTTCGAAGAAGTTCGCTGACGTCCGTCCTCACCTAAGGAAAGTTTTTAAGATAACTTTGTCTTCAAGATCAATCCACCAAACGGTGGACTTTTTATTTGGTTGTTAAGAGGAGGGTAGTGAAACCAAGGATGGCAAAGGTCCCCCAAGCTAGGGGAAGGCTCCAGATAGCTAGACTAGAAAAGAGAGCTGTCCCAAGTGGCATGGCAAAGCTGACCATCAGTCCCAAAAAGCTAGAGGTAGAAGCTAATTTTTCAGCAGGCAATTTGCTCATTAAAAGACTGGAAACTTTTGGGTTGATTTTTGCTACAAGATAACCAAGGAAAGTGATGAGTAGAAGGGAAAGGAAATCCCAGTGCACCAGAATATTTGTGAGCCCAAGCATAGTCAGCCCACCTGTGATCCAAAGGAGGATATGGTGGAGCGATTGCTTGGAAAAATAGTCATGGGGTGTCAGGCTAGCCCAGACCATGCTTAAAATAGTCACTGCCTCTAAGATCAAGAGGGATTGGCTAAAGCTCAACTGAAAGAAGGGGGAGTGAAGCAGTTGTAAATTGTAGATACCTGAGATGGATCCCCCAAGGGCATTGATGAGAACCAATGAGAAGAGCAACTTGCCAAAGTGGTGAACCTCCTCATCTGAAAAAATACTTTTGGCGTTCTGGTACATCTCTTGGCATTCGTGTACCAAAGAATTCTTACTTTTGGGCTCAATGACGGGATCATGTGTCAGCTGCTTTTTTCTAATCAAGAGACAGGTAGAAGACAGGAGAAAAGTCACTGCATTGATCGAAGCGACCAGGGCAAAATTTTGATGGCTGATGGTTAGCAACCAAACTCCTAGAGCTTGTCCAGAAATCGAACAGACCATACTAAGTAGTTGGTTGAAGGAATAGGCTTCCATCAAATCCTCGTCGGGGATGTTCTTTTTCATGATGGGGAGTTGCAAGCCTCCGCGATAATCACTTAAACAATCTGAAACAATGTTTAAAAAGCAAACAATCGAAAAGGCTAGGTAACCTGGAATCTTGGTCATGAGAGCAATAAGGATGAAGAGGATGGCTTGAAGATAGCCAATGCGGATCAACCAGTTAGCTTTTTTCTTCGTGCGGTCAGCCTTCATCCCGACAAAAATGGTAAAGAGGCTAGGAATAAACACAATGAGATTAGCAATGCCAACTGCTAGGCTCGGCTGTGGCATGCTGGCAGCAAAGACCACAAAGACCAGATTGTAGATGGCAGCGCCAAGGGTATTTAAAAAGCGAGAAAGACTGAGTATGGCAAAAATTTTATTACGAGCTAAGAGTTTCATAAGCCTTCCTCCTTCATGTGATCAGTTGCTAGGACTTGTTTGATAGATCGAACGATCTGTTTGAAGAGGTCTAATTTCTCATCATCAGAGAGAAGAAGTTCCTGATCCTTCAGATAAACGCTGGTATGTGAGAGAAGAAAGCGGAGGAAGTGGTTTTTTAGTTTGGTCATCATGGGAAGAACCTTCTTTCTTTACTTGATAGTCCTATTGTAAACCTAAAAAGCAAGAAAAAATAAATGTTGCATATTTTCAACAAAAACTCACAGATCTACTCTGTGAGTTTTTAGGATTTATTGATCAGTTCTTGCAGGCCCTGTTTGTAGTAGTTGGCACTGTCCTTACAATCCAGAATAGAGAGAACCTGGATGGCCTGTTCCATCTTTTCAAGACCGATTTCTTTTTCTCCCTTTCGATAGAGAAATTCTCCTTTGGCGTAGAGATAAACCGTCCGAAGGTAGGCTTCGTTCTCAGAGTAAAAGTGGTTGTTAATCAGGTGATCAAAATAGGTTGCATCTTCAAATTCATTTGAACTAATGGCGAGAAAAAAGCCATTAAGGAAAATAGAATTGATGGCAGGACGAGAGGAATCTAGGAGAAGCTTGAAATCCTCCCTTTGGACCAACTCCTCTGTGTATTGTCGATAGAGGCGACTAGAGAAAAGTGGAGAGGTCAGAGAAAACAGGTTTAATTCAAAATTTCCCCAGATTGTGACAGAGAAGAGATAATCATGGAGGAAATCCAGTTCCTCTTGGCTAGCGGTGAGCTCTACTTCAGGATAGAAGCCAAGCATTTGGACTTTGAGAATAATGCTGGCTAAGAAGTCTTCTTTTTTGTGATATTTCTGATAGGCTTGCTGGTAGCTTTGGTACAAGGCTTGATCGTGTTCCAAGCTCATGTTTTCATAGTGCTCTTTCAACAATTTGGGAATAAAAGAGTGCTGATCGATTCCAGCTAGATTAGAAAACTCACTGAGGCTCGTTTTGATCTGTTGCAAAGCCTGAAAAAACCGTTGCGTGGTCAGGTCATTTTCCCCTCTTTCAAATCGAGATAGCATGGAGCGCGAAAATTCGCCACCCGTAGCCTCCTCTAGAGAGATGTGGCGACTTTCACGTATTTGCCGAAAAACTGCTCCGATATCTTTCATGAATTCTCCTCTATCTAACATTGCTCAATACCCTAGCAAGTGACCCTCTTTTGTCCAAGAGATGGTGGGACCTTGTGTACAACACCAATTGGCCTAGTTACTGTATCTTTTTTCATGATTATAACAAATTTTTGAGGAGACTTCTTGGTTGAGGGGCAGCTTCATGATATACTAGTAGTATCTAGAAGATTTGAGGACAAAAGAATGAACCTATTTACACAAGAAATCCGTAAAAATCCTGAAGGACTAGCCTTTGATCAAGAGTTGGATTTGCTCAAAGAATTGCAAAAGCGTAATCCAGAAATTCTTGATTTAAAGAATGTGACAGCGACAGGACGAGTAGCCTATGATACAGGCCTCTATGTCTTGGATTACCAGTTGAGCTATACCATCGTTTTGGCATCTAGCCGAAGCATGGAGCCTGTTGAGCTTCAAGAGAGCTATCCTGTAACAGAGGTGTTTGCGGAGGATGTACAGTCTGACGCAGATATCGAGGCCCTAGAGGAAGACTTGATCCTTCCAATCGAAGGTGGGAAGATTGACCTGAGTGAGAGTGTAGCGGATAATATTCTGCTCAATATTCCTCTCAAGGTTCTCACTCCAGAAGAAGAGGCTGGACAAGGTTTTATCGAAGGCAATGATTGGAAAATCCTATCTGAAGAAGAATACCAAGCCGCTCAAGCGATCAAGAAAGAAGAAAACAGTCCTTTCGCTGGTCTAAATGGATTGTTTGACGAAGAATAAGCTAGAGATTGCATTTGATAAATTTAGACATAAATACAGGTCTTTTCTTTGAGGAAAGGCCTTCTTTTGATATACTAGGATTAATAAACAACAGAGGGGAGACCTCTAAAAAAGGAGAAAAAGTATGGATACTTTATTTATTCCAGGTTGGTTGATTACTTTTGTAATCGTAGCCATTCTTGTATTGATCTTATTGGTCAAAGGGTATGTCAACGCTAAACCCAACGAAGTCGTGGTCATTACCGGTCTTCGGAAGCAACGTCACTTGCGTGGGAAAGCAGGCTTTATGATTCCCTTTGTCGAACAACGCTCTTATCTTGATATTGAGCAATTCTCGACAGATGTTCGGACGTCAGAAGCAGTCCCAACACTGGACTTCATTAACGTCCGTGCCGATGCAGCTGTTAAATTAAAAATCGGTACAACCGATGAAATGATTGCCCGGGCTGCAGAAAACTTCTTGAACTGGAATACGACAGATATTTCCAATTCTGTCCAAGATGTCTTGGAAGGAAACTTGCGGGAAGTGATCGGTCAGATGGAGCTCCGTAAGATGGTCAATGACCGTCAAGAGTTTGCCTCAAAAGTGCAGGACAACGTAGCACCAGACTTGGCCAAAATGGGTCTAGAAGTCATCGCCTTTACGGTTCAATCCTTCTCTGATGAAGGGGGAGTCATCGATAACCTCGGGATTGAAAATGTTGAAACCATTAAGAAAGATGCCTTGATTGCCAAAGCCAAAGCAGAACGCGAACGCAAGGAAGTCGAAGCAGAACAAGATAAATTGGCCAACGACAAACGCGTCGCTGCCGATCTTGAAATTGCGCAAAAACAAAACGAATTAAAACTCAAACAAGCAGCCCTCAAGCAAGAAGCAGATATTGCCCAAGCAAAAGCAGATGCCGCTAAAGGGATTGAGGCAGAAGTGCAACGTCGTGAACAAGAGCGCGTGGCAGCCGAAGCCAATATCATGAAACAGGAAAAAGAAGCGGAAGTCAAAGAGCGTGAAGTTAAGGTTCGTGAGCAAGAATTGGATGCCAACATCCGCAAACAAGCTGAAGCTGAAAAATATGCGCGTCAACAAGCTGCAGAAGCAGAATTGATTGAACGCCAACGCAAGGCGGAAGCAGAACTCTTCGAAACACAAAAAGAAGCCGAAGCTCGGAAAGCCCAAGCCGAAGCTGAGAAATTTGCCCAATTGCAAGAGGCCGAAGCTATTGAGGCTAAAGGTCGTGCCGAGGCTGAAGCTATTCGCTTGAAACTGGAAGCCGAAGCCAAAGGTTTGGACCAAAAGGCCGAAGCGATGAAGAAAATGCAAGAAGCTGCCATTACTGAAATGGTCGTTGATAAGTTGCCTGAAATTGCGCGTGCTGTCGCAGAACCATTAACCAAGGTTGATAAGATCACCATGTACGGGGAAGGCAATGCTTCTAAGATGGTGGGAGATATTATGCAAAGTATCGACCAAGTCTCTCAAGGAGCCGGATTTGATATTCGTCAATTGCTAGCAGGAGCTCTTGGGGTCAATATGACGGTCAATAAACTCAAAGAAGGAGAACAACCGGTCATTGAAGCAGAGGAGTTAGCTTCTAAAGAAGATTAATGCCATTCATCAAGAAGTGTCTGAGAACTGTTTCTCGGGCACTTTTGTTTTTAAGATCAAATGACTTGCATGATCTTCTCCCTCTTAGAGAAGGTGGGAAGCTATTTTCTGCTTTCTTTTGAGGAGGAAAAATGGTAGAATAAAGGCAAACTATAAAGAGGAGTGTCACATGACTAAAGCAAACTTTGGTGTTGTTGGTATGGCCGTAATGGGTCGTAACCTTGCCCTTAATATCGAATCTCGTGGCTACACAGTTGCCATTTTTAACCGTAGTAAAGAAAAAACAGAAGATGTGATTGCTTGCCATCCTGATAAAAACTTTGTGCCAAGCTATGATATCGAAAGCTTCGTAAACTCTATCGAAAAACCACGTCGTATCATGCTCATGGTTCAAGCAGGACCTGGTACAGACGCAACTATCCAAGCCCTTCTTCCACACTTGGACAAAGGTGATATCTTGATCGATGGAGGAAATACTTTCTATAAAGATACCATCCGTCGTAATGAAGAATTGGCGAACTCAGGGATTAACTTTATCGGTACAGGTGTATCTGGTGGGGAAAAAGGTGCCCTTGAAGGTCCTTCAATCATGCCTGGTGGGCAAAAAGAAGCGTATGACTTGGTAGCTGACGTTCTTGAAGAAATCTCTGCAAAAGCGCCTGAAGATGGAAAACCATGTGTAACTTACATCGGTCCTGATGGAGCTGGTCACTACGTGAAAATGGTCCACAACGGGATCGAGTACGGGGATATGCAATTGATCGCAGAAAGCTATGACCTCATGCAACACTTGCTTGGCCTTTCTGCAGAAGACATGGCTGAAATCTTCACTGAATGGAACAAGGGTGAATTGGACAGCTACTTGATTGAAATCACAGCTGATATCTTGAAACGCAAAGACGATGAAGGTCAAGATGGACCAATCGTAGACTACATCTTGGACGCTGCAGGAAACAAAGGAACTGGTAAATGGACTAGCCAATCAGCGCTTGACCTTGGTGTACCATTGTCACTCATCACTGAGTCAGTATTTGCTCGTTACATCTCTGCCTACAAAGAAGAACGTGTACACGCTAGCAAGGTTCTTCCAAAACCAGCTGCATTCAAATTTGAAGGAGACAAGGCTGAGTTGATCGAAAAAATTCGTCAAGCCCTTTACTTCTCAAAAATCATCTCTTACGCACAAGGTTTTGCGCAATTGCGTGTTGCTTCTAAAGAAAACAACTGGAACTTGCCATTTGCGGACATCGCATCTATCTGGCGCGATGGATGTATCATCCGTTCTCGTTTCTTGCAAAAGATCACAGATGCTTACAACCGCGATGCAGATCTTGCTAACCTTCTATTGGATGAGTACTTCTTGGATGTCACTGCTAAGTACCAACAATCAGTTCGTGACATTGTAGCTCTTGCTGTTCAAGCAGGTGTACCTGTACCAACCTTCTCAGCAGCCATCACTTACTTCGATAGCTACCGTTCAGCGGATCTTCCAGCGAACTTGATCCAAGCACAACGTGACTACTTTGGTGCTCACACATACCAACGTAAAGACAAAGAAGGTACCTTCCACTATTCTTGGTACGACGAAAAATAATCTTGCTCTATGGTCAAACGAGTTCTACTAGTAGAAAATGAGAAGCAAATCGCGCGCTTCATTGATTTGGAACTTCAAAAAGAAGGGTATCAAGTTGATGTGGTCGAGGATGGAAAAGCGGGTCTGGCCTTGATTGCTGCGACCAAATATGATCTGATCTTGTTTAATTACGATTTGTCAGATATGTCTGGTGAAACATTCGCAGAGGAAATCAGTCGGATTCGCCCAGCTTCTGTTTTGATTGTTTTGGATAGCCGCGAAAAAATTGCTGAGCACAAAGAGAGTATTCAGCGCTTTGCCGTTTCCTATATGGTTAAACCCTTTATTATCAGCGATTTGGTAGATAAGATCACAGCCATTTTTAGAGGACGTGATTATATTGACCAACATTGTAGCCAGATGAAAATCCCAACATCATACCGCAATTTGCGCATTGATGTGGAACACCATACCGTCTATCGTGGGGAAGACATGATTAGTTTAACCCGCAGAGAGTATGATCTCTTAGCGACTCTGATGGGAAGCAAGGGAGTGGTGACACGAGATCAGTTGTTGGAAAGTGTCTGGAAGTACGAGAGTACGGGGGAGACCAATATTGTTGACGTCTATATCCGTTATCTCCGTGGGAAAATTGATCTACCCGGTCAAAAAAGCTATATAAAGACCGTTCGTGGGATTGGCTATGCCATGCAAGACGCATTAGAATAAAATATTCGAACCCTTAGAGGGTTCGAATATTTTTATACCCCAAGGGAAACGTTTGCGTTTGGAAAGGATGGGTTTTAAAAAGGATTTGGCTAAAAAAAGATAAAAAAAGATAAAATTTAGAGAAAAAAATGAATGTAAGGCTTTACAAATTTTTAAAATGTGGTATACTAGAAACAAATTAAGCGCAAACGTTTTCTTAAAAACAAAAGCCTTAAACAATATAAGGAGGTTGAATGATGAATAAAGGATCATTCAAAAGTTTATTTAGCTTTGAATTCTGGCAGAAGTTTGGTAAGGCCTTGATGGTCGTTATCGCTGTCATGCCAGCTGCTGGGTTGATGATTTCAATCGGGAAATCAATCCCTATGATCAACCCGAATTTATCTCCACTTGTTATTACAGGTGGGATTCTCGAACAAATTGGTTGGGGGGTTATCGGTAACCTTCACATCCTCTTTGCACTCGCTATCGGTGGTAGCTGGGCCAAAGAGCGTGCTGGGGGTGCCTTTGCGGCTGGTCTCTCTTTCATCTTGATTAACCGTATTACCGGTGCAGTTTTTGGAGTTACATCTGCAATGTTGGCTGATAAGGATGCTACCGTTCATACGATCTTAGGTGGATCAATTAAAGTTGCAGACTACTTCATTAGTGTCCTTGAAGCACCGGCACTTAATATGGGGGTGTTTGTAGGGATTATCTCAGGTTTTGTTGGAGCAACTGCTTTCAATAAATACTATAACTACCGTAAACTTCCAGAAGCCCTTTCTTTCTTTAACGGGAAGCGCTTTGTCCCATTCGTTGTTATCGTTCGTTCAGCTCTTACAGCCTTGGTTTTGGCAGCCTTGTGGCCAGTGGTTCAATCAGGAATTAATGGATTCGGTGTCTGGATCGCCAACTCACAATCAACAGCTCCAGTATTGGCACCATTCTTGTTTGGTACCTTGGAACGTCTTCTCTTGCCGTTTGGTCTTCACCACATGTTGACCATTCCAATCAACTATACTCAATTGGGTGGTAGCTACCAAGTTCTTACAGGTGCTGCCAAAGGAACAACTGTATTTGGACAAGATCCACTTTGGTTAGCTTGGGTAACAGACCTTGTTAACTTGAAGAAGGCAGATCCTAGCCAATACCAACACTTGCTTCATGCGTACACACCAGCTCGTTTCAAAGTTGGTCAAATGATTGGATCATTTGGTATCTTGATGGGGGTTGTAGTTGCTATCTATCGCAATGTGGACCCAGATAAGAAAGAAAAATACAAAGGGATGCTTTTTGCAACTGCCCTTGCTACATTCTTGACAGGTGTTACTGAACCAATTGAATACATGTTCATGTTCATTGCAACACCTTTATACCTAATCTATGCTTTTGTTCAAGGAGCTGCCTTTGCAATGGCTGACTTGGTTCACCTTCGTGTCCACTCATTCGGTTCAATCGAGTTCTTGACACGTACCCCAATGGCCATCAACGCTGGTTTGGCATTAGATATCTTTAACTTTGTATGGGTAACAGTCCTCTTTGCCTTTATCATGTACTTCATTGCTAACTTCATGATTAAGAAATTCAATTATGCAACTCCAGGACGTAACGGTAACTATGAACAAAATGATGATGCCCCTGCAGGAGATGGTGCAGCAGCAGGTGCTGCTACAAGCTCAGCAAGCTCACAAGTCATTAACATCATCAACCTTCTTGGTGGACGTGCCAATATCGTAGACGTTGACGCATGTATGACTCGTCTTCGTGTAACCGTTAAGGACGCTGAAAAAGTCGGAACAGAAGAACAATGGAAAGCTGAAGGTGCTATGGGTCTTGTCATGAAAGGACAAGGTGTCCAAGCGATCTACGGACCTAAAGCTGACGTATTGAAATCTGATATCCAAGACGTTCTTGATTCAGGTGAAGTCATTCCTGAAACACTTCCTAGCCAAATGACAGCAGTTCAAAAAGCTGAAGCAACCTTTAAAGGGGTAACTGATGAAGTGCATTCTGTTGCAGATGGTGAAGTGATTAACATCGAAGATGTGAAAGATCCTGTATTCTCACAAAAAATGATGGGAGACGGATTTGCAGTTGAGCCTGAAAATGGGCACATCGTTTCACCAGTTGCTGGTAAAGTTACTAGTGTCTTCCCAACCAAACATGCCCTTGGTTTGGTAACAGATAATGGTTTGGAAGTCTTGGTTCACATCGGTCTAGATACTGTTAGTCTTGAAGGAAAACCATTTGAGGTTAAAGTTTCTGAAGGTCAAACAGTGGCTGCTGGAGACCTCTTGGTGGAAGCAGACCTTGATGCAATCCGTGCAGCTGGTCGTGAAACTTCAACAATTGTTGTCTTCACAAATGCAGATGCGATTAAATCCGTTAAGGTCGAACATACTGGTAAATTGGCTGCAAATGCGCCAGTTGCAACAGTAGAATTATAAGAGACGTCGGCAAAGAAAATGAGGTTGGGGCAGTGCACCCGGCCTCTTGCCGTTTCTTGATTTGGATAGAAGGAGAAATCAGGGGATGAAATTTTTAACATTAAATTCCCATAGTTGGATGGAAGAGAATGCTCAGCAAAAATTTGAAACCCTCAAGGAACAAATTTTGGAAGCGCAATATGATGTGATCTGTTTCCAAGAGGTCAATCAAGAAATGGCCTCAGAAACAGTCGAAACAGATGAGTATTATCAAGCTTTGCCATCAGCTGTAGCCATTCACAAAGATCACTTTGTTCGCGTATTGGTAGAAGAGTTAGCTGCTCAAGGACTCCATTATTATTGGACTTGGGCCTACAACCATATTGGTTATGATCATCTCAATGAGGGTGTAGCGGTTCTTTCGCGTCAACCCTTGAAGGCGGATGAGATTTTGGTATCCAATATGGATGATCCAACGGACTACCATACTCGTCGAGTAGCCGTTGCCCATACAAGTGTAGATGGCAAAGAGATTGCTGTTGCCAGCGTCCATCTTTCTTGGTGGGACAAAGGTTTCCAATTTGAGTGGCCACGCATTGAGAACTACTTCAACCAAGTAGGCAAACCTTTTATTCTAGCTGGTGATTTCAATAATCCTGCTGGTCAAGAAGGGTATGAAACGATTCTATCCAGTTCGCTAAAACTTCAAGATAGTTTTATCGAAGCCAAAGAAACAAAGGGGACTTATACTGTAGGTCCTGGAATCGATGGCTGGACGGATAATCAAGTTCCATTGCGAATCGATTACGTCTTTGCAAGTCCAGAATGGGACATCCAGCGTCTACATGTCATTTTTGATGATCAAAACAAACCCCATGTCAGTGATCACTATGGCTTAGAAGCTGAATTATCACTTTAATATAAATGGAGAGTCGAAAGGAAAACGATTTTATTCAATCGTCCTTCGACTCTTTTTTATGGATCAATGAGGAGCAAGCATAGGGGATTCTCCTGTTCTTCTGCTTTCTTTACGATTCAATTTATGGTAAAATGAAGTGTTAAAACAGTTTAAGGAGGTAGCAAATGCGTTGTCCAAAATGTGGTGGAAGTAAGTCTAGTGTGGTGGATAGTCGACAAGCTGAAGATGGGAACACCATCCGTCGTCGCAGGGAATGCGAAGAATGCCATTATCGCTTTACTACCTACGAACGAGTGGAAGAGCGGACCCTAGTGGTTGTTAAAAAGGATGGAACACGCGAGCAATTTTCTCGTGATAAAATCTTTAATGGTATTATTCGCTCAGCTCAAAAACGGCCTGTTTCTAGTGACGAAATCGAAGAAATTGTAAACCGAATTGAACAAAAGGTTCGCAGCCAAAGTGATAATGAAATCAACAGTGAGTATATTGGTTCGTTGGTCATGGATGAGTTAGCAGATCTAGATGAGATCACCTATGTCCGTTTTGCTAGTGTTTACCGGAGTTTCAAGGATGTCGGTGAGTTAGAGACCCTCTTGAAACAAATTACGAAGGGAACCAAGAAGAAAAAGGAAAAATAGATGAAGCCCAATACGCCTTTCGCATTTTTAAAAAATAATCTTCTTCCACCGGCAGGGGCTGCATTGGAGCAGTATTACCTGCCTATTTTGGAGACGGAAACGGTAGCAGTTTATCGTTATCTGCTGGCCTCTTATGATCAGGGTGAAAAACAATATTTACTTGCTCAAATCCTCAATCATTTGAATATAGGATTTCCACAGTTGCTACTGGCTTTTGACCGGTTAATTGCCATGGGTTTGCTCGATCTCTATGAGGAAGAAGTTGGGATCACCATCCAGTTACATGCTCCTCTTGAGGCAGAACAATTTTTTTCGAATGCTGTTTTCAAACGCTTGCTTGAAAAGAAAATTGGGGAAAAGGCCGTGGAGGATCTGCTCCCAGCACGCTCTTTAGGGACTAGACGGCAAGTTTCCTTCTCGCAAGTCTTTGGACTAGATGCTGGGGAGGCGACCGTTGTTCCAAGTAAGAAACAGCAGTTTGATATGGAGATGTTTAAGCGAATGATGGGGCGTGATGGACTTCGTTTTGCGGATGAAGGAGAAGCAACCCTAGCCCTCTTTGCCATCGCAGAAGAACAACAATGGACCTGGTATGAAACCTATCTCCTAGCAAAAGAAACGGCTGTAGACCGGATTGTCTCTCCAAAGAGAATGAAGCAAAAGTTGGCTCAGGCGAGCCAGGAGCAACCACGCATGTCCTATAGCCGTCAGGAAGAAACCATTCTGAGGGAAGCTAAGTCAAAATCCAGCCTACAATTCCTAGCAGAGATTAAGAAGGCGCGCAATGCGACCATTACGCAGAGCGAACGCAAGACTTTATCCAAGTTAGCTGATCTAGGCTTATTAGATGAGGTGATCAATATCATCTTATTGTTGACCTTTAATAAGACCCAGTCTGCTAATCTCAATGAAAAGTATGCTTTGAAGGTAGGAAATGATTTTTCTTATCAAGGGGTCAACAGTGCAGAACTGGCGATTTTAAAAGTTCGAGAACGCCAGGAACAAGCTAAGGCTCAAGGAAACAAGGGAACGAGTCCTACATCAGCCAAGAGCAAGCACAGCAATGTTCCCAAGTGGAGCCAACCAAACTATCAAAATCAAACCAGTCAAGCAGAAAAGGTGGATCTTGCTAAAGAGAAACAACGCCTGTTAGAAAAACTGAATCAAGGAGGTGAGTAGATGGAAAGTGTAGGTCAAACTATGTCTCACATGAACCGTGCGCGTCAATTTAACTATGAGGATTTGGTCGCACAGATCTTGGCAGACCAAGAAGTTGCTGCCTTTATCAAGGACCAGTCTTTGTCTGAACAAGAAATTCGACGGAGTATTTCAAAATTTAATCAATACATTAGTGAACGCAACCGTTTCTTATTGGGAGATCCGGATTATATTGCCAAAGGTTATAAGCCCATCCTCACCATGAATGAAGGCTATGCGGATGTCGCTTATGAGGAAACACCAGAGTTAATCGAAGCCCAAAAACGAGCTGCGATCAACCAACGTCTCAACTTGATCAATCTCCCTTCAACCTTGAAAGAAGTGAGTCTAGCCAAGGTAGAACTCGATGATAAGGGGCGATTTGAGGCCTTTGAAGAATTAGCTAATTTTGTGGCCAACTATCCAGAATATCAAAAGGGGATCTACCTCTATGGTGATTTCGGAGTAGGAAAGAGCTACATGATGGCAGCCTTGGCTCATGATTTATCCGAAAAACGCCAGGCCTCTACTACCCTACTTCATTTTCCAAGTTTTGCTATCGATGTTAAAAATGCCATCAGTTCAGGCTTGGTCAAAGAAACCGTCGATCAGGTAAAAAAAGCCGAAATTTTAATTCTCGATGATATCGGTGCGGAACAGATGTCAGCCTGGGTGCGAGATGAAATCTTACAAGTGATTTTGCAGCACCGAATGCAGGAAAATCTCCCAACCTTCTTTACTTCTAACTTTAATTTTGAAGAGTTGGAACGTCATTTTGCAGCTTCGCGTAATGGAGATGAAACCTGGCAGGCCAAACGTGTCATGGAGCGCGTAAAATTTTTGGCCAAGGAAATCCATCTGGAAGGAGTCAATCGTCGATGAATGAAACCATCCGTTTAATGAAATCTCATTTTTCTGTTCGCCGTTTTAAGGAAGAAGCCATCAAAGAAGCTGACCTCAAGGAAATTTTATCAGCTGGGCAGATGGCATCAAGTTGGAAAAACTTTCAGTCTTATTCTGTGATTGTGGTCAAAAGCAAGGAAAAGAAAGAAGCTCTTTACGACTTGCTTCCTCAAGAAGCGATTCGCCAATCAGATGTCTTTCTCCTCTTTGTTGGAGATTTAAACCGCGCTGAAAAAGCTGTCAAACTTCATGAGCAGGATTTCCATCCTGAAGGGGTGGACAACTTACTGATCACCTCAGTGGATGCGGCTCTAGCAGCTCAAAATACGCTATTAGCAGCTGAAAGTCTCGGCTATGGTGGAGTGATTATCGGCATGTTGCGCTACTGTTCAGAAGAAGTCGCAGAACTCTTCCGTCTGCCAGACTATACCTATCCGGTTTTTGGGATTGCCCTCGGAGTACCCAACCAGCAACATGCGGTGAAACCACGTTTGCCATTGGAGCAGGTTGCTTTTGAAGAAGAATACCAAGAACAAGACCTATCAGTTGTGACTGCCTATGACAAGGTTCAGGCAGATTATGCTGGAGCGCGTGCAACCGACAGCTGGAGCGAGCGTCTTGCAGCTCAATTTGGTCAACCTGAACAAGAAGAGACCAAAAAACTACTAGAAAAACACAAACTATTATGAAATGAAGAGAGGCGTTCTTGAACCGAGGTCTCGCCTTTCATTAGAAAAGAGGAAATCATGGCCCTACCAACTATTGCGATTGTAGGCCGTCCCAATGTCGGAAAATCTACACTCTTTAACCGGATTGCCGGTGAGCGGATTTCCATCGTTGAGGATGTAGAAGGAGTCACTCGTGACCGCATTTATGCAACAGCTGAGTGGTTGAATCGAAAATTTAGTATCATCGATACGGGGGGAATTGATGACGTAGATGCCCCATTTATGGAGCAAATCAAGCATCAGGCAGAAATTGCCATGGACGAAGCAGATGTGATCGTCTTTGTTGTTTCTGGAAAAGAAGGGATCACGGATGCGGATGAATATGTCACTCGTATCTTGTATAAGACCCATAAACCGGTTATTCTTGCAGTCAACAAGGTGGATAACCCAGAGATGCGCAATGATATCTATGACTTTTATGCCTTAGGACTGGGCGAGCCACTACCGGTATCCTCTGTCCACGGGATCGGAACTGGGGATGTTCTCGATGCCATCATCGAAAATCTTCCGAATGACACAGAAGAAGAAAATCCAGATATCATCAAATTTAGCTTGATTGGTCGTCCAAATGTTGGGAAATCAAGCTTGATCAATGCGATCCTTGGAGAAGACCGGGTCATCGCAAGCCCTGTTGCTGGAACTACACGGGATGCCATCGATACCCATTTTACCGATGCAGATGGCCAAGAATTTACCATGATCGATACAGCCGGTATGCGCAAATCTGGTAAAATCTATGAAAACACTGAGAAATATTCTGTCATGCGTGCCATGCGTGCCATCGACCGTTCAGATGTGGTTTTGATGGTCATTAATGCCGAAGAAGGAATTCGGGAGTATGACAAGCGGATCGCTGGCTTTGCTCATGAAGCTGGTAAAGGTATGATCATTGTTGTCAATAAATGGGATACTATTGAAAAAGACAACCATACCATGAAGCAGTGGGAAGATGACATTCGCGATCAATTCCAATACCTTTCTTATGCGCCGATTGTTTTTGTCTCTGCCTTAACCAAACAACGCTTGCACAAGTTGCCAGAGATGATCAAACAGATCAGTGAGAGTCAAAATACACGGATTCCTTCAGCTGTCTTGAACGATGTGATTATGGATGCCATTGCCATTAATCCAACGCCGACCGACAAAGGAAAACGCCTCAAGATCTTCTATGCGACACAAGTGGCAACCAAGCCGCCAACTTTTGTGGTCTTTGTTAACGAAGAAGAACTGATGCACTTCTCATACCTCCGTTTCTTAGAAAACCAAATTCGCAAGGCCTTTGTTTTTGAAGGAACTCCAATCCATTTGATTGCGCGAAAACGGAAGTAGGGAATATGAGACAAATGGATCAAAGTGGAGAAGGATATTTCAAATGATAAAATGCTCATTCTTCCAACTATGAAAACAACTAAAAGTAGCGCATAAGCGTTGCTTTTTTTAATAAGTTGGTAAAATGAAGTGGAGGATAGTCAGATGCGTAGTTTCATAGTCCGGATATTCTTTATTCCTTATGCTTTTTTAAGGATGAGTAGAGTAAACTCATGAAGATCATGAGAGCTTTAGGTTTGTGTACTTATTATTTAAAATCTATCTGTATCTCTTGTTTCTCGGTTCGATCGTAAGCTTGGAGCTCTTGATCCTATTGTTGGGGATTTTATTAAAAAATAGGTCGTGTTTTTTGTCTTTTTCTGTGGGCTATCAGGATCTTTCTCCTCTCTATTTATCTATTCTGTCTATTGTTCGCTCAGACGGTTAAAAGAGAAAAATCATGGATAGCTGATTGAGGTAACTCTATTACGAAATCAGGTGAAAAGCTGGGACAATACTGTCTCAGTTTTTTCTAAAAGTAAGTTAAAATCCTTTTAATAGTAAAATTATCTTTTATAATTTTTTCTTAAATATGGTATAATAAAGGGATTAATCTAAGGTGGTAAACATGGCAAAATTAATTCCTGGGAAGGTTCGTTCACAAGGGAGCCTTCTCTATGAAGCTGGGAAAGTTTCCCTTCAGGAAGTAAATGAAAAATACCTGTATTTTCGGGTGGAAGAAGAAAGCTTGCGGTACAGTTTGGACGACGATGCCGTTTTTTGTAGCTGTGCTTTCTTTCAAAAGAAAAAATTCTGTACGCATCTGGCAGCTGTGGAAGCTTTTTTGAAGAATGATGACAGTGGGAAAGCAGCTCTTGCAAGTCTTGAAGAAGATGCCACGGCGACTGAAGAAACGCAGGAGAAGGTCTCTTTTGGAAGTTTGTTTTTAGACCAGGTCCTTCCAAAAATCGAAAAGAAAGCAACACGCTATGTCTTATCAGCAGTCGGGCAGGAGGATGAATACTCTGGTCAATTCTTATGGACCCTTCGCATTCGTCGCTTGCCAGACGAGCGTTCTTATGTGATCAGAGATGTACTAGCTTTTTTGCAGACCCTTCAGAAAGAAGGCCACTTTGCAATTGGCAAAAGTTACTATGAACCCATTTCTTATTTAGAATTTGATGGGCCTAGTCAGGATGTGATCAATTTCCTACAAGGCTTGGTCACAGATAGTGGCTCGAAAGAGCAAGATTTCTTTCCCAATGCTGGGCGCCATCTTTATTTTCCACCGACTCTCTTTGAAGAAGCTGTAGAATTACTGATGAATTTGGATTCCTTCCTCTTGCAATACAGCTTGTATGATTTTTCTGAAGTCTATTTTCAGGATGTCCATGGGGAGGAAGATCTCTTTCACTTTCAGGTGGAAGACCATGGTGATTTTTACGAATTGATCATTACTGAGCCACAAGTGAAGGTTGTCGAGTCTGCTGTTTACCTGTTTCGAAATGGTGTCTTCTATCACCTGACGCCCCAACAGCGAACCCTATGGAAGGCCATCCAAGATCTTCCAATGGATCAGGATCGCAAAAAACGACTGCATTTTGATCCAACGGACCAAACAAAGCTTTCCTATAGTTTAAAAGAGTTCAAAAAACTGGGACAAATAACAGCCCCGACCAGCTTTTTAATCCACGATTTCACTCCGGAATTTCATTTTGATCTAGCACAGGATCAGACTGTATTACTGGATGTTGTCTTTCAATACCAGGATCGTGTGGTGACCACGCGTGAGGAACTTCTCAATCTTCCTTATTCTAGTGATTTCGATAAGGAGCAAGAAGTCTTTTCAACCATGCTAGCAGCAGGTTTTACGGATGATTTTTCTTCCCAAAGAAGTCCTTTATCAAGTGAGCAAATCTATCCATTCTTTCACCAACAGATCCCGACTTTTGAAGCCTTAGGAGAGGTTACCCTCTCTGATAGCCTTTTAGATCTTTATCAAGTGGAGCGTCCAAAAATTGATGTTAAAACCAATGGCAGTCTACTGGAGATCGGTTTTGACTTTGAAAGTGTGGATCCAGCCGAAGTGGACCAGGTCCTCAAAGCTCTAGTAGGGCAAAAAGACTATTTTGTCAGCCATACAGGGAAAGTTCTTGTCTTTGATGAAGAAACCAAGAAGATCAGTCGAGCCTTAGCAGATCTGCGGGCGAAAATGAGCAAGGGTGGGAAACTACAAGCCCGCCGGATTGCCGCTTATCAGCTATCTGATTTGTTGGCAGATCAAGACAATGTTCATTTTTCAGAAGACTTTCGAAATTTAGCTCATGATTTGACTCATCCAGAAGACTTCCAACTCCCTCAGATGACAATCCAAGCGACCCTAAGGGATTACCAAGAAACAGGGGTTAAATGGTTCTCCATGTTAAATCATTATGGTTTTGGTGGTATTTTAGCGGATGATATGGGGCTTGGGAAAACCCTGCAGACTATTTCCTTCTTGACCAGTGTCGCAAAAAAAGAAACTAAAATCTTGATTCTAGCTCCATCTAGTCTCATCTACAATTGGAAACAAGAATTTTCAAAATTCGCTCCTCAGATGGAAGTGGCAGTCGTCTATGGTCTCAAGCAGCACCGAGATGAACTCATCGCAACCAATCCACAGGTAGTTATCACTAGTTACGCGTCTTTTCGTCAAGATGTGGAGGAATACCAGAAGAATCAGTATGAGTACTTGATTCTAGATGAAGCCCAGGTCATGAAAAATGCCCAAACCAAGATTGCCCAACACTTACGTGGCTTTGAGGTTCCGCATGTGTTTGCCCTATCTGGGACACCGATTGAAAATCATGTGGGTGAACTCTGGTCCATTTTCCAAATTGTCCTTCCAGGGCTCTTCCCAGCTAAAAGAGAATTTCAAAAATTGAGTCCTGAGACCATTGCACGATTTGTCAAACCTTTTGTCATGAGACGGAAAAAAGATGAAGTGCTCCAAGAATTACCGGACTTGATTGAAACAACCTACCACAATGAGTTGGATGAAAGCCAAAAAACGATCTATTTGGCTCAATTAAAACAAATTCAAGATCGGGTTCGAAGCTCTAGCGAGGAAGAACTAAATCGGAGTAAGGTGGAAATTCTCTCGGGTCTCATGCGCCTTCGCCAAATCTGTGATACCCCCGCCCTCTTTATGGAAGACTATCAGGGAGATAGTGGGAAATTGGAGAGCCTTCGAGATCTTTTGGGTCAAATCAAGGATGGCGAACACCGGGTTTTGATCTTCTCTCAATTTAGAGGCATGCTGGATATCCTAGAGCAGGAGATTGACCAGCTTGGCATGACCTCCTTTAAAATCACAGGTTCTACTCCCGCTAAAGATCGACAAGAAATGACCAATGCTTTTAATGCAGGTGAGCGCCATGCTTTTCTCATTTCTCTGAAGGCTGGAGGGGTTGGATTGAACCTCACTGGTGCCGATACGGTCATCTTAGTCGATTTGTGGTGGAATCCTGCAGTGGAAGACCAGGCTATTGGACGTGCCCATCGAATGGGACAGGAACAAAATGTTGAAGTTTACCGCATGATTACTCGTGGTACGATCGAAGAAAAAATCCAAGAACTACAAGCTTCCAAAAGACACTTGGTCTCAACGATTTTAGACGGAACGGAAACACGATCTAGTTTATCGGTTGAGGAAATTCGTGAGATTCTTGGAATTCAGTCAGAATAGCTTGAAAAATTCTGTGAATAGTTTATAATTAATGGAGTGTCGAAAGGAAGAAAGCATGACAGAAAAATATTTTCCTCAAGTAGGGGATAATGAGTTGATGTTAACAGAGATGCCCCACATGAACCTGTATGATGAAACAGACTTGATTAGTAACATTACAGGCGACTATGTGGATAAAAATTATTTGGAATGGCAACCGATTGCTGAAAATACCAAACCTAAGCATCCTTACCACCAACCATTAGAAGAGCCCCTACCGAAAAGACGGCCAGTAAGAAAACCTGATTTTAAAGAGCCGATTGATAAAAAAAGCCCAGCCAATCGTTATGCAGAGGAAGCGAGAGAGCGCGCTCGTGAAGATCTGAAAAAGAAACGCACAGCTCCCTATCTGACAACGGATCCAGCAGCTACTACAAGTAAACGGAAAAAACCATTTATTTCTGAACGAAAACCTGGTCAGCCAACGGCTCCCTTCCAAAAGGAAAATCCGGGTGAATTATTGAAATATAGCAAACGATTACGACAAGATCAGTTGATCCTTGCAGAGTTCGAATCTGCAGGAGAACCAGAAGTGGCAGAACCGACTGAAAAGAAAAACAATTATGATTTCTTAAAGACTAGCCAAATATACAATAAAGATCAGCACAAGTTGAAACCACAGCCAATCAAACAAGAATTGGATTTAACCCATCTAGATCAAGAATAAGGAGAAAACATGTCTAATACATACCATTTTATTGGAATTAAAGGAGCAGGGATGAGTGCTTTAGCCCTCATGCTTCACCAAATGGGACATACGGTTCAAGGGTCAGATGTTGAGAAGTATTACTTTACGCAACATGGCTTGGAACAAGTAGGAATTCAAATTTATCCATTTGATGTGAAAAATTTGGAAGGCGACAAGATCCTCATTGCCGGGAATGCTTTCCGTCCAGATAACAATGTGGAAATTGCTTATGCAGATGAGCATGGCCTAACTTATAAACGCTACCATGAATTCCTTGGTGAATTTATGCGTGACTTCGTCAGCATGGGGGTTGCCGGAGCACACGGAAAAACCTCGACAACAGGGATGCTTTCTCACGTCTTATCAAATATCACTGACACCAGTTATTTGATTGGTGACGGGACAGGTCGTGGCTCTGCAGCAGCCAAATACTTTGTCTTTGAATCAGATGAGTATGAACGCCACTTTATGCCTTACCATCCTGAATACAGCATCATCACCAATATTGACTTCGACCATCCAGACTATTTCACGAGCTTGGAAGATGTCTTTAATGCTTTTAACGATTATGCCAAACAAATCAGTAAGGGCCTCTTCATCTACGGAGAAGACAAAGAATTGCGTCGGATTACCTCATCAGCACCAATTTATTACTATGGTTTTGATAAGGAGACGAACGATTTTGTGGCAAGCAACTTGCTTCGCTCAACGACAGGTTCAACCTTCAACGTTCATTTCCGTGGAGAAGATTTGGGGCAATTCCATATCCCAACATTTGGTCGTCACAACATCATGAATGCTACAGCAGTCATTGGTTTGCTTTACATTGCAGGATTTGATTTAGATTTAGTCCGCGAGCATTTGAAGACCTTTGCTGGAGTGAAACGTCGCTTTACTGAAAAAGTAGTCAATGGAACAGTGATCATCGATGACTTTGCGCACCATCCAACGGAAATTATTGCAACCTTGGATGCGGCCCGTCAAAAATACCCAAGTAAAGAGATTGTGGCCATTTTCCAACCACATACCTTTACACGGACCATTGCCTTGTTAGATGAATTTGCAGAAGCCTTGAATCAAGCAGATGCTGTTTACTTGGCACAGATCTATGGTTCTGCACGGGAAGTCGATCACGGCGATGTGAAAGTTGAAGATTTGGAAGCAAAAATTGTCAAACGCTCAGCGATTATTACAGCTGAGAATGTTTCTCCTCTTCTTGACCATGATAATGCAGTCTATGTCTTTATGGGAGCAGGAGATATTCAAACCTATGAATACTCATTTGAGCGTTTATTATCTAGTTTGACACATAGTGTACAATAAGAGATGATTGAGTCTGGAATCTTTTGGTTCCAGACTCAAATTTATCTGTCCACTGAAGGAGTATGAGATGAGGAAAGCAGGATGATGATTCGATCAATCACCCCAGCTGATCAAGAACAGCTGCTGTTACTAGAAGAAGAACTTCATGGCAATGAAGGAAAGGAGCACAGGGCCACTCTTGAGGAAGCGCTAGGTTCGAAGGAAGCCATTTCTTTGCTTGCAGAGCAGGCGGGGGATGCTGTGGCTTACTTGTTGGCGACAGAAGACCAGCCTTTAAAAAGAGACCTAATTGTATTGCGACTAGCAGTGAGACCAGCCTTTCAAGGTCAAGGCTATGGTTCTATTTTAATCGCTGCTTTAAAGGATCTAGCTGTTCAAAAGGAAAAGGAAGCCATTTGGATCGATTGCCCAGAAGACTTACTATCTTATTTTTCCCAGCAAGGATTTCGAGATGAAGCTGAGTCTGATCGAGGTGTCCATATGGTTTGGGAACGATAGAAGGAGTAAATGATGAAAGAAAAGATTCACATTAGACAGGCAGAGCTGCAGGATTTGGATGCCATCGAGCGCATTGAGCTTGAAAATTTCTCAGAAGAAGAAGCGATTGAGCGTGAGATTTTAAAAGATCACATTGAAAAGATTCAAACGACATTTCTTGTAGCAGAGTGCCAAGGTCAGATTTTAGGCTATTTAGAAGGACCTGTTAGACCGGAGCGCTATTTGATCGATTCCTCTTTTTCAGAGGTTGAAGATCTAAGTCAGTTAGAACAGGGCTTTATTTCCATTACGAGTCTATCCATTGCTAAAGAAGCTCAAGGACTTGGAGTGGGAACCCTTTTGCTTGAAGCGATGAAAGAGATTGCGTTGAAAGATAATCGCCAAGGGATCAATTTGACCTGTCATGATTATTTGATTCCTTATTATGAAAAGCAAGGATTTACCAATGAAGGCCGGTCAGAATCCCAATATGCGGGTGAAGTTTGGTACAATCTGGTCTGGGAAAATGAAAAACTTGATTAAATAGGTATTTTAAAGAAGAAAGGCGATTTGTATTGCTTTTCTAAATCTTTTAAGATATAATATTAAGGATTATGATGAGGGAGGTCAATTATTTGACTGATAAATCACAAGACAGTGAGAAGTTATTAAGCTTCAAAGAGCAGATCCTCAGAGACTTAGAAGAGGCCAATGAGCAACTTCTAAAAATCGAAAAAGAGTATGATCTACCTGATCGAAGTATTGAAACCCCTTCTTCACTGAAAGAGGAGGAAGAAGCAACACTACCTCCAAAAGTAGAAGAATCTGCGTTGGCTCCCAAAGAAGAACCAGTGGAGCCGGTAAAGGCGACTCCTGCTGTGGAAGAAAAGAGTGAGCTTACAAAGCCTGCTAAAAAAGAACCAAGTCAGGAACCGGTAGAGGAAAGCTTATCGCGCTCTTCTCGTAACCAGCGCCAACAAAAACAAAAGAAACAAAATAAAATCGCTAAACGAATTGTGCGGACAGTAGTCAGCCTTTTGCTGATTGTGATCGTAGCTACAGGGATCTTTGCTGTGACCTATATCCATTCAGCTGTCAAGCCGATGGATAAAAATGCAACAGAATTCGTAACGGTTGAGATTCCAGCAGGTTCAAGTAATCGTGAGATTGGCGCGATCCTTGAGAAAAAAGGACTCGTGAAAAATGGTCAGTTCTTTAACTACTATACCAAGTTCAAGAACTATAGCAATTTCAAATCTGGTTATTTCAATTTGCAAAAGAGCATGGATCTAGAAACCATCATCCAAAAACTGCAAGAAGAGGGAACCAAAACTCCTCAGGCTCCAGTTCTTGGAAAGGTCACGATTCCAGAAGGTTATACGATCGATCAGATTGCGACGGCTATCACCACCAATGTCTCCACTAAGAAGGCAGGCAAGACTCCATTTAAGAAAGAAGATTTCTTGAAGGCTGTCCAAGACGATGCCTTTATTGAGAAGATGGTGGCCAAATATCCTAAGCTCTTGGCGAATCTGCCAAGTAAGGATTCTGGTGTTCGCTACCGTTTAGAAGGTTATCTCTTCCCAGCAACTTATAACTATGGGAAAGATACCACAGTGAAAGAGATGATCGATCAGATGCTTGCGGCAATGGATCAAAACTTAAGCCCATACTATGAAACACTTGAGAGCAAGAACATCAATGTAAACGAAGTATTGACTCTTGCTTCCTTGGTTGAAAAAGAAGGGGCGACGGATCAGGACCGCAAAGATATCGCGAGTGTCTTCTATAACCGCTTGAACCAAGACATGCCTTTGCAAAGTAATATTGCAATTCTTTATGCAGAAGGGAAACTTGGTCAAAAGACGACCTTAAAAGAAGATGCAACGATCAATACAGAGCTGGATTCACCTTATAATATTTATAAGAATACCGGCTTGATGCCTGGCCCAGTGGATAACCCTGGAGTATCAGCGATCGAAGCGGCGGTGAACCCAAGTAAGACCGATTACTTGTATTTTGTCGCAAATGTCGAAAATGGTGAAGTTTTCTTCGCTAAGACATACGAAGAACACAATAAAAATGTTGAAGAACACGTCAATAGTAAATTGACACAAGCAAGTTCAAACTAGAAAAAGCATGTGGCGCGTCCACAGCTTTTTCATTCAAATAATAGAAAGAGAAGAATAATGGCAGAAAAAACATACCCAATGACCCTAGCAGAAAAAGAAAAATTGGAACAAGAATTAGAAGAATTGAAATTGGTCCGTCGACCTGAAGTGGTGGAACGGATTAAGATCGCTCGTTCATATGGTGACCTCTCAGAAAACTCTGAGTATGAAGCGGCAAAAGATGAACAAGCTTTTGTTGAAGGTCAAATCTCTAGCTTGGAAACAAAAATCCGTTATGCAGAAATCGTCGATAGTGACGCTGTTGCAGTAGACGAAGTAGCGATCGGAAAAACCGTTACAGTTCAAGAAGTTGGCGAAACAGATGAAGAAGTATACAGCATCGTTGGTTCAGCAGGGGCAGATGCCTTTGCAGGAAAGATTTCTAACGAAAGCCCAATCGGTCACGCTTTGATTGGTAAGAAGACAGGTGACGTTGTCACTGTTGAGACACCAGCTGGAAGCTACCAAGTGAAAATTTTGAACGTAGAAAAAACAGCGTAACTATAAAACGCAAGCCCTCCAAGAGGGCCTATTTTTTTGTGCTCTTAATCTCCTTGTGAGAGTGAAAATTTTTCGTTGACTGACTGAACGGTATCAAAAAAGCACTTGAACCCTTGGGTTCAAGTGCTGCTCTATTTTTGCTAGAATTTAGTAGTTTGTACTACTTTCTATTGCGTTGTTTTCCTGCATTGCGGTTGTTTTTTGGTTTGTGTTGAATTTGTGTGGTCGCAGTTGGTGTGACGTCTTTTTTCACACGGTGACTAGTCGCTTTTGGAGGATTGTTTTTGTATTCCTCAGCGACCCGTTTGCGAAGATTTGGACGAATCAAGTAGTTGATGACAAATTGTTGGATAATTTGGATCACCCCACCGACTACCCAGTAAAGAGTCACTCCGGCTGAAGAGATCAATGAGAAGACACCGATCATAATCGGACTCATCAGTGATGCTTTACGCATGCTTTCCTTTTGGGTTTCATCTTCAATTCCATGAAGAGAAAGCATACTTTGGATATAGTAAAGAACTGCTACGATAGCCGTCAAGAGCAAGCTTGGTTTACCAAGAGCAATGCCAAGGAAGCTACTATCTGCTACCCCTTTGGTGTGCTGAGCTGCAAAGAAGAGAGCAGAGAAGAATGGCATTTGGATCAAGAGTGGCAAACACCCAACTCCACCAAACATGCTAACTCCATTTTCACGTTGAGCAGCCATTAATTCCTGTTGCGCCAATAGCTTTTCTTCTTGTGTGCTAGCGTTCTTCATGCGCTCTTGGATTGGCCCAAGGATAGGTTTCAAGTAGTTCATCTTTTCAGATTGGTAGGTTGCCTTCCATGATTGGTACAAACCAAGTGGCAAGATGATTAACCGCACGATCAAGGTGACGATAATAATCCCGATCCCAAAGCCCAAGCCAAGGTTGTTGGCAAAGAATTTGATGGCTTCGCCCATTGGACGGCCAAGAAGATTCCAGATCAGTCCAGTCGGATTTCCAGTTTTCCGATCGACACTCACGCATCCTGACAAGAAGACAAGCGAAGCTAGTCCCATCGATGCAAGTAATGCAAGTTTATTTTTTTTCACAAATAGTTCCTTCTTTTTTTTAATGTTACCTTTCTATTCTACTGTTTTTTTTGAAAATACACAATAGTTCTCTAGTCTTAATTTGCAATTTTAAAGTCTGTATAGTTTTCAAAGTTTGCGAGCGTAACATCTAAATAAGTCACATGTGCAAAAGGTGTAGGACCTTTGCGAATTTCTTGAATGAATTTAGCCATTTGGCTACTAGACTCTGCCTGGGCCAGAATGCCAACCGTTCCGTCGTCGTTATTCCAGACACGGCCAGTAATCCCACCGATCTCTAAAGCAAGACTGTACACTCCCCAGCGAAAGCCAACCCCTTGAACCCGTCCTTGGGCAATCATTTTTACCTTTTGCATGTACGACCTCCTTGACTCGAAGAAATCTATCTGAGGCATGATTTCTTCTTTTTCTTTGTGCTATAATAGTTCTATGAATATTATAACGTCTAAATCCAATAATGTAATCAAAAATGCTAAAAAATTACATCAAAAAAAATACCGGACAGATTCTTATCTCATTGAAGGCTGGCATCTGTTTGAAGAGGCAGTAGAAAATCAAGCGAAGATTCAACAGGTCTTTGTTTTAGAAGCCTATTTAGACCGGGTAGAGAACATCCAAAAAGTCACCGTCGTGACCCCGGAGATCTTAAGTCTCTTGGCAGATTCGAAGACTCCGCAAGGGATTGTCGCAGAGATCGCTCTGGAGCAACCAGTCCTTCCAGATCAGTTACAAGGTCGCTACCTTTATTTAGAGGATGTACAGGATCCCGGCAATGTAGGGACTATGATTCGAACAGCAGATGCAGCAGGTTTTGATGGCGTCATGCTTTCGAAAGCCTCCGCAGATCTATACAGTCTCAAGACCCTTCGATCCATGCAGGGCAGTCATTTCCATATTCCTATCTGGAAACTGGATCGAGAAGAACTATTGGAGCGAGCTACGCAATCACATCTAGCAGTTCTCGCAACGACGCTTTCAGAAGCTTCCATTGACTACCGTCAGCTTCCTCAGACCGATCGGTTTATCCTGGTTATGGGCAATGAAGGAAATGGCATCAGCCAGGAAATGGCGGCACAAGCAGACCAGCTGGTTCATATTCCCATGCCAGGTCGGGCAGAGAGTTTGAATGTTGCAGTGGCAGCAGGAATTTTGATGTTTTCTTTAAGGAAATTTTGAGAAAAAGAAGTATACTTAACCTGTAAGAAGAAGTTGATGGAGGTCTTATTGGGAGAGCCTATCAACGAAAGGTGCTTATCTTATGCAATATCATCGTGACAAAGAATACATGACCTATGTAGGCCATCTGATCCAGCATCCTAAGGTTCAAAAATTAGCTGACATTCCCCACCATATTCATTCCAATCGTTTGGAGCATTCCATTCATGTTAGCTATACCAGTTATAAACTGGCTAAAAAATTTGGTTGGGATGCTAAAAGTACGGCTCGGGGTGGCCTCCTGCATGACCTCTTTTACTATGATTGGCGCGAGACCAAGTTTACGAAAAGTCACGCCTGGATTCATCCCCGCATTGCCGTGAGAAATGCACGAAAGATCACAGATCTCAATGCCAAGGAAGAAGACATCATTATTAAACATATGTGGGGTGCTACCCTTGCCCCGCCTCGCTACAAAGAATCCTTCGTAGTGACTATGGTGGATAAATACTGGGCTGTTAAGGAAGCTTCAGAACCTTGGCGTAAAAAGATGGCCAAAAGGAGATTTTTTCATCGAAAAATGTTAAAATCATAGTAAACAAATTTGAAAGGAACTTGTTTATATGTATAATGATTCAGTAATCCAAGAACAAAGTGGATTGAATGCTTTTTATAACAAAATCTACTCATTAGTTGGGATCGGTGTTGGGATTTCAGCCCTTGTCTCTGGTCTTATGATGACGGTCTTTCAAGATTTCTTCGTTCAAATCTTGACAACAGCACCAATGGTTTACTATGCAGCAGTCGTTGTAGAATTGATCTTGGTCTTTGTTGCAAGTGGGAAGGCTGTTAAAAATAGCCCGTCTGCTCTTCCGATCTTCTTGATCTACTCAGCTTTGAATGGCTTTACCTTGAGCTTTATCATTGCTCGCTACATGCAAGCAACTGTCTATAAGGCTTTCTTGGTCAGTGCCTTGATGTTTATTGTCATGGGAGCTATCGGACGCGTCGTGAAAAAAGACCTGTCTGGAATGGGACGTGCCTTGATGGGAGTCTTGATCGGTGTGATCATCGCTTCTGTTGTGAACATGTTCTTGAGAAGTTCTGGAATGGACTATATCTTGAGTATTATCTCTGTCTTCCTCTTTGCAGGATTGACAGCTTGGGATAACCAAAAGATTCGCTATGTCTATGATCAAACAAATGGTCAACCTGCTACAGGTTGGGCAGTAGCAATGGCTTTGGAACTTTATCTTGACTTTATCAACCTCTTTATCAGCCTTCTTCGTATCTTCGGAAGAAACGACTAATCAAAGAGAGATTGAGCTGGGGCAGTTGCCTCAGCTTTTTTTGTCTTCCGACTTGTGCTATACTAATAGTGATTAAAGAATAGAAATGAGCGATTATGAAAACACCTTTTGTAACCCGTGAACAATTAGAAAGTCTGACCCAAGAATTTCCTACCCCTTTCCATCTCTATGATGAAGCAGGAATTCGTGAAACGGCTCGTGCTCTCCATCAAGCTTTTGCTTGGAATGAAGGTTTTAAAGAATACTTTGCCATCAAGGCGACTCCTAACCCATCGATCCTAAAAATTTTGCAAGAAGAGGGCTGTGGTGTCGACACTGCCAGCTATGTCGAATTGTTAATGGCGGATAAACTGGGCTTTAGTGGAAAAGAAATCATGTTTTCTTCTAACAACACGCCAGCTGATGAATTTGTCTATGCTAGAGAATTAGGGGCAACGATCAATCTGGATGCCTATGAAGACATTGCTTTCTTGAAGTCTGTGACTAGCATTCCCAAGGTTATTTCTTGCCGCTATAATCCTGGTGGAGTTTTTGAACTGGGAACCGATATTATGGACAATCCGGAAGAAGCCAAGTTTGGAATGACCAAGGAGCAATTGATCCAAGCCTTTATCGAGTTGAAAGAACTGGGTGTGGAAGAGTTTGGCATTCACGCTTTATTAGCTTCTAATACAGTATCCAACGACTACTATCCAGAGCTAGCGCGTCAACTTTTTGAATTGGCAGTGGAAGTCGTCGAGAAAACAGGTGTCCACTTGGGCTTCATCAACCTCTCTGGTGGAGTTGGGGTCAATTACAAGCCAGAACAAGAACCAAATGATATTGCCATTATTGGGGAAGGTGTGCATAGCGTTTTTGATGAGATTCTCAAACCGGCAGGACTTGGTCATGTGAAAATCTATACCGAGCTTGGTCGCTTTATGCTGGCTGCACACGGCCTCCTGGTAACCAGAGTCACTCATAAAAAGAAAACCTACCGGACCTATGTGGGCGTCGATGCTTCAGCTGTGAATCTTCTCAGACCGGCTATGTACGGTGCTTATCACCATATTACCAATATGGATCGTCCAGATGGACCAACTGAAGTGGTTGATGTCGTGGGAAGTCTCTGTGAAAATAACGATAAATTTGCCAAACAAAGAGAATTACCCGTGACGGAGATTGGAGATTTGCTCGTGATCCATGACACTGGAGCCCATGGATTTTCAATGGGGTACCAGTACAATGCCAAGTTGCGTTCGGCAGAAGTTTTGCTTCAAGAAGATGGGCAGGCCCGTTTGATTCGTCGAGCAGAAAAACCAGAAGATTATCTTGCGACACTCTACGGCTTTGACATTGAAAAATAAGCGATTGTCTGATATAATGATAGTTATGTAAAAATAATGGATCGGAGAAAATTGTATGAATCTCTTTTTAGGAATTTTGTTGATTATTTTAGCTTTCTTTGGTGGGATGATTGCAGGAATGTTCTTGCTTCGTCGTCAATTTGAAAAAGAATTTGCATCAAACCCACGTTTGAATGTTGAAGCAGTTCGTACGCTTTTAGGAGCGAGTGGCCAACGCCCAAGCGAAGCAAAAGTTCAACAAGTCTATCGCCAAATTGTGAACCAACAAAAATCAGCAATGGCGAAAAGCAAGAAAAAATAAGAGTGGGGCAATCTCACGATAATAAATGAGAGGGGCTTGGAGGAATTTCTTAGTCCCTCCTTTTGGAAGGAAGAGATATGGATAACCGACCGATTGGTTTTTTAGATTCTGGCGTAGGGGGCCTAACTGTTGTCCGCGAATTGCTCCGTCAGCTTCCTCACGAAGATGTCGTCTATATTGGAGATTCAGCGCGTGCACCTTATGGTCCTAGACCAGCAGACCAAATTCGCGAGTATACTTGGCAGATGGTGAACTTTCTTCTGACCAAAAATGTCAAGATGATTGTCTTAGCCTGTAATACAGCGACGGCAGTTGTTTGGGAAGAAGTCAAGGAGAAACTTGATATTCCCGTTTTGGGAGTGATCTTGCCCGGAGCTTCTGCAGCCATTAAATCGACGACCCATCAAAAAATTGGGGTCATTGGGACACCAATGACGGTTTCTTCTGGAATTTATAAAGAGAAGATTCAAAGTCTGGCACCAGACATGGAAGTCAGCAGTTTAGCTTGTCCCAAGTTTGTTCCTCTAGTGGAATCAAACGAGTTGGCATCCAGTGTGACCAAAAAGGTAGTTTACGAAACCCTAAAACCACTAGTTGGAAAGGTTGATACCTTAGTCTTGGGATGCACCCATTATCCCCTTTTAAAACCGATCATTCAAAATGTGATGGGACCGGATGTTAAATTGATTGATAGTGGGGCAGAGTGTGTTCGGGATATTTCCGTCTTATTAAACTATTTTGAGCTCAATAAGAGTCGCGAACTCTTAGAGCAGACCCACCGCTTTTATACCACTGCAAATGCCAATAGCTTTGCAGCGATTGCCGAAAAATGGCTAGAACGTTCAGTGAATGTGGAGCATGTAAATTTATGAGTGACAAACTATTTGAATACAAAGATCCCCAAGATTGGTATATAGCCCAATGGGGAGAAGATGCAGACTACAACCAATTTAGTCAAGTGCCTGTGGAAGCTTCCACTCTGTTAGATCAGCTGGAACTTCTCTTTGCCAAGGATCCTGAAGGATTCCCTCTCAATCTATCGGTGATGCGCTATGGTTCAGCCTTCCGTTTTCTAACCTTTTTGACCGAAATCTTGAATGAAGTCAAGGGAAGAGCTTTTGAGATTGTACAGCGTCAAGGAGCCTTGCTCTTGGTTGAAAAAGGGAAATTGCTTTACTTGCATTTGCCAAGTGATGGGGTGGATTTGGAAGCCTTCTTGGGTCAAGACAAGGTCAAAGATACGATTCTCATTGCGACTCGAAATGAGGGAAAAACCAAAGAATTCCGTAATATGTTTGAAAAGCTGGGCTTTGAAGTGGAAAATCTCAATCAATACCCAGAGCTTCCAGAAGTCGAAGAGACAGGGATGACCTTTGAAGAGAATGCCCGCCTAAAAGCTGAAACGATTGCAGAGCTAACTGGGAAAACAGTCTTAGCGGATGATTCAGGTTTGAAGGTGGATATCTTGGGAGGCTTACCAGGAGTTTGGTCAGCTCGCTTTGCGGGAGTTGGTGCGACAGATGCGGAAAACAATGCGAAATTGTTGCACGAATTGGCCATGGTTTTTGACTTGAAAGATCGCTCAGCTCAGTTCCATACGACCTTGGTGGTTGCAAGACCAGGCAAGGAAAGCCTAGTGGTGGAAGCAGATTGGCCAGGGTATATTAATTTTGAGCCCAAAGGGGAACATGGCTTTGGATATGACCCTCTCTTCTTAGTTGGGGAAACGGGCCGTGTTGCTGCTGAATTAACGCTAGAAGAAAAAAATACACAATCACATCGTGCTTTAGCTGTTAAAAAGTTATTGGAGGTATTTCCATCATGGCAAAGCAAACAATCATCGTTATGAGTGACTCGCATGGAGACCGCTCCATTGTTGAAGCTATTAAAGAAAAATACCTAGGTCAGGTCGATGGGATCTTTCACAATGGGGATTCTGAACTAAAAAGTGATGATCCTGTCTGGGAAGGGATCCACGTTGTCCAAGGAAATATGGATTTTTATGAAGGCTATCCGGAACGCTTGGTGACCCAACTGGGGCCAACACGGATCATCCAGACCCACGGACATCTCTTCCAGATCAATTTTAGTTTTCAAAAATTGGATCTGTGGGCCCAAGAGGAGGAAGCAGATATCTGTCTATACGGCCACCTTCATATCCCAGATGCTTGGAAGGAAGGAAGAACCCTCTTTGTGAATCCTGGATCTGTTAGCCAACCTCGTGGTCTGATTCGAGAGTGTTTGTATGCCAAGATAGAGATTACCGATTCGAACTTCAAGGTAGAGTATTATACGCGAGATCATGAATTGTACCCTGAATTGACAAAGGAGTTTAGCAGATGATAGCAAAGGAATTTGAACGTTTCTTGCTGGCGCAGGAAGAGACGTTCTTAACTCCAGCCAAAAATTTAGCGGTCTTGATTGATAACCACAATGTAGACCATGCTGTCTTGTTGTTGAGCCAGATTAGCTATAGTCGTATTCCGGTAGTGACGGATGAACGCAAGTTTGTGGGGACGATCTCCCTAACGGATATTCTATCTTATCAATTGAAACACGGGATTCCTGAGGAGACTTTTGCCTCGATGGATATCGTAGACGTTGCAAAAAAAGGGGTCGGGGTCATCGGCTTAGACTTCAATTTGACAGAAGTCCTTCACAAGTTGGTGGATGACTCCTTCTTATCAGTGGTGGATGAAGAAGGGTATTTCCAAGGGATTATTACACGGAAATCGATTCTTAAAGCCATCAATTCGCTAATGCATGATTTTTCAAATGAATACGAGATGATTCCAAAATGAAAGAATTTATTGCAAGTTTTATTGATCAAAAAGAACTAAGTGAAAATTCTCAGTCAGCCTATTTCTATGATTTGGACCAGTTTATTGAGTCGATCCATGGAAAAGTGACACCGACAAATTTGAGAATTTACCAAGCTTCGATTAAAGATTTTAAACCGGCGGTTCAAAAACGAAAATTATCTGCCGTCAACCAATTTTTATATTATTTGTATCAAGAACGCTTTATTTCTGAATACCATCGTTTGGTATTGCCTAAAATTCAACCGGCCAAGACCCATGATCGGGAATTGTTGGATCTGACCCATTTTTGGGAAGAATCAACCAACCCTCAGGGACGCTTGATGGCCTTGTTGATTCTGGAGATGGGCTTGTTGCCAAGTGAGATCCTCCAAGTCAAGATCGAAGATATTCAGCTGGACTTTCACGTCATTCGAGTGGGCAAAGATGGCCAAAAACGGGTTTTAAAGGTTCCAGAGCCGTTACTGGATGAATTGCAACTCTTCCTAGATGGTATTTATCTCTTTGATAATAAAGGAAAATGCTACTCCCGTCAGTGGGGATTTCGACAATTAGAAGCCTTCTTGATCGAAAAAGGGAATCAAGACCTTTCGGCGCAATCGATTCGTGAGCAATATATTTTGAAACAACGTGAACTCGGTGTGGATCTCTTTAGTATTGCGCGTGAATTGGGCCTAAAAACCATGGTGACATTAGAAAAATATAAATAATGGATATTAAAATTAAAGATTTTGAAGGGCCTTTGGACCTCTTGCTCCACTTGGTCTCTAAATACCAGATGGATATTTATGAGGTCCCCTTGATTGAGGTGATCGAACAGTATCTGGCTTATCTGGCGACTCTCCAGGCTATGAAACTAGAGGTAGCAGGGGAATACATGCTGATGGCTAGTCAACTAACCTTGATCAAGAGTCGAAGACTTCTTCCTAAGGTTGCAGAGGAGATGGATGAAGCAGAGGATCCCGAGCAGGACCTCCTTTCTCAATTGGAAGAGTACCGTACTTACAAGCAATTAGGAGAGTTGATGGCCTCACAGCACGAGGAGCGCGCCCTTTATTATTCAAAACCCAAGATGGAATTGGTCTACGACGATACGGAATTGCTTCACGATCGTACAACGGTGGATCTTTTCTTGGCTTTCTCAAAACTATTGACCAAGAAAAAAGAAGAATTCCGTCAGAACCATACGACCATTGTAAAGGATGAATACAAGATTGAGGATCTGATGGACCAGCTGCGTCACCGATTCCACGATCGCTCACAAGTTCTCTTGCAGGACTTGTTTCTAGAAGCAACGGATCTCCAAGAGGTCATTACTCTATTTCTTGCAACCCTTGAATTGATCAAGATTCAAGAAGTAACGGTGATCCAGGATAGGGCTTTTGGAGAAATTTACTTAAATAGGATTGAACATGAGCAAATTAGCTGAAATTGAAGCACTCTTATTTGTAGCGGGTGAAGAAGGAATTACTGCCAGACAAATCGCAGACCTTCTCTCTTTACCTCCGACAGGTGTGGTGCAAAGTTTAGAAAAATTAAGCCAAAAATACCAGGAGGACACAGATACCAGTCTGTGTTTGATGGAGACAGCTTCCCGTTATAAATTGGTGACAAAGGCAGACTACGCTTCGGTTTTACGAGACTATTCTAGAACGCCCATGAACCAAAGTTTGTCTCGGGCTGCCCTCGAAACCTTGTCAATCATTGCTTATAAGCAACCGATCACCCGCGTGGAGGTCGATGATATTCGGGGTGTCAATTCCAGCGGTGCCATTACCAAACTATTGTCATTTGATCTGATCCGAGAGGATGGGAAAAAAGAAGTCCTCGGGCGTCCCAATTTGTATATCACGACGGAGTATTTTTTGGATTATATGGGAATCAATCATTTGGAGGAATTACCAAAGGTTGAGGAAGTGGACATCGATCCAGAGGAAGGTCAATTATTTTCAGAGAGAACAGAGGAACTAGATGAGAATTAACAAATATATTGCCCATGCAGGAGTGGCTAGTCGTCGCAAGGCCGAAGAACTGATCAAGCAAGGCTTGGTGACGGTCAATGGCCAAGTTGTGCGTGAATTAGCGACCATTATTAAGACCGGTGATCAGGTTGAAGTAGAAGGCACTCCAATCTACAACGAAGAAAAGGTCTACTATCTTTTAAATAAGCCACGTGGCGTCATCTCTAGTGTATCGGATGATAAAGGGCGGACAACAGTCGTTGACCTTTTATCTCAAGTGCCAGAGCGCATCTATCCAGTAGGACGTTTGGACTGGGATACATCTGGTGTCTTGATTTTGACCAATGATGGTGATTTTACAGATGAGATGATTCACCCACGTAATGAGATTGATAAGGTCTATGTGGCGCGTGTCAAAGGGATTGCCAATAAGGAAAATTTGCGTCCCTTAACACGAGGGGTGACCATTGATGGCAAGAAAACCAAGCCAGCGACTTATGAGATCTTAAAAGTGGATGTTGAAAAGAACCGTTCAGTGGTTCAGTTGACCATTCATGAAGGGCGCAACCACCAGGTCAAAAAGATGTTTGAAGCTGTAGGACTTTTAGTGGACAAACTCTCCCGAACCCAGTTTGGAAACCTAGATGTCTCAGGACTTCGTCCGGGTGAATACCGTCGCTTGAACAAAAAAGAAATTAGCCAGTTGCACAATCTAGCAGTGACTAAATCTAAAAAATCATGAAAAAAATCCTGATTGCTATGGTCAGAGGCTATCAAAAATGGATCTCTCCCATATTTCCACCTTCTTGTCGCTTTCAACCGACCTGTTCCAATTATATGATCCAAGCGATTGAACGCTTTGGTGTGAAAGGTGTCTTGATGGGGGTTGCGAGAATCTTGCGATGCCATCCTGGTACCCAAGCGGGACCAGACCCTCTACCAGACCACTTTAGTCTGAGACGAAATGAAGAATCAAAATAGGACGATCACAAATAAACAGAAATACCCTTAGAAATTATGTTTCTAAGGGTATTTTTTGTACAAGAGCTGTCTATCAACGTTTAGACCATGTTTTAGGCAGGAAGAGCAGAATCATTGGATAGATTTCAAGCCGTCCGGCAATCATGGCTAAGGAAAGTAACAGTTTTGAAATCGGACTAAAGATGGAGAAGGTTTGACCCGTACCAATCATAGGTCCAATATTGTTGAAACAACTAAAGACAGCACTGACAACCGTCATGAAGTTATTGTTGTCTAGACTCACTACAAAGAGTAAGCCGATCGTAATAAAACTGTATATTGTAAAGTACTTGAGGATCTGATGTTGGGTATCCTTATCGAGTACCGTATCGTTGACATGCAAGGTCAAAACGCGATTTGGAGACAAGGTCGAAAGAACCTGATTTTTTGCGATTCGCCACAAGGTCAAGCACCGAATGACTTTTAACCCCCCAGCGGTCGAGCCAGCAGACCCACCGACCACCATCAGCATCAAGAGGATGAACTGAGAAAAGAGAGGCCATTTTTCCGTTGTCCCATAACCAAAACCGGTGGTGGTGATGATATTGGAAACTTGGAAGAAGGAAATCTCAAAGCTCTTCGCAACATTAGCATAAAGGTGAAGGCAATTGTAGGCAATCAATACGCTAGATAGGATTACAATAGTAATGTAGGTTCGCAATTCCTCATCTTTAAAGAAGGCCTTGAATTTTCGAATCATGAGGAAGTAGTAGAGGTTAAAGTTAACCCCGAAGACTAAGACCCCGATACTGACCAAATAGGTGATCAAACTACTATTGTAGTGGGCGATCCCATCGTTAAAGACAGTAAAGCCCCCAGTACCAGCTGTCCCCATGGCGATGACAAAACTATCATACAGGGGCATGCCAGCAAGGAAATAAAGAACCACAAAGAGGAAGAACAAACCCAAGTACAAGAAGTAGAGAATTTGAGCCGTGTTTTTTAATTTGGAAACGACCTTGCCAAACACTGGACCAGGAACCTCTGCCTTCATGACTTCAAGGTGGCTGTTCTTGTTATTGTCCATAATCGCAAGGGCAAAGACCAATACTCCCATCCCCCCTATCAAGTGGGTAAAACTACGCCAAAAGAGGAGAGAGTGGCTGAGGACACCCACATCGTCTAAAATCGTTGCCCCTGTTGTTGTAAAGCCGGAGCTGACTTCAAAGAAGGCATCGATAATGTTTGGAATTTGGCCCGAAAAGACAAAGGGAAGGGCACCAAAGAAGGACCATAGGATCCAACAAAGTGCTACAATCAGGACTCCTTCCTTAGCATAGATGTGAAAATCCTTAGGTTTGTGAAAACTACCAAGGAGGCCAAACGCAAGTAGGATGGCCATGGTTGCTCCAATAGAGACAAAGACCTTGGCAGGTTCCCGATAGATTGCAGCGACCACTAGGGGAACGATTAGGAGACCTGCCTCGATTAAGAGGAGTTTGGATAAGAGGTAACGAATCATGCTTCTATTCATCAGGCTTACCTCTCAAGTAGATCGTAGATTTTAGTGACATTTTGAATCAAGGTGGTCACGATAATCCGATCCCCTACCATCAAACGGTCATCCCCATTCGGGAAAATAGCCTTGCCGTCTCGAATAATGGCAGCGATCAAAACGCCCTTCTTCAATTTCAATTCAGAGAGAGGATATTGGGTTAGTTTGTTGTCTTCCTTAATTTGGAACTGCAAGGTTTCAATCCGGCCGTTTGCGACATGGTGCAAGGCTTCTAGGTTTGAAAACTGTGCATTGTAGCGCCCGCGAATAAAGTGCATAATGGTGTCTACAGCGATGCGTTTTGGAGTGACAATACTGGTCATATCCTGATCGCCAATGATCTCCAACAGACTGGTCCGGTTGACTTTGGTAATGTTCTTTTTGACTCCGACAGAATCCAAGAACATGGAGGTGATGATGTTTTCTTCATCGACCCCTGTCAAAGTAGCCACAGCATCAAAGTTATTGGCACTCTCTTCTAAAAGAATGTCTTTAGCGGTTCCGTCTCCATGGACGACATAGAGGTCAGGGAATTCTTGGCTAAAGAATTCAGCTCGTTCGCGATTGACCTCGATGACCTTGAGATCGATTTTGCGACGCACATCCTGGAGGATATTGAGCAGATAGTAGGCAATTTTTCCGGCACCAATCATCATCATGCTCTTAATGACTTGAGGTCGGACATTGTTGTGGAAGAGAACGATCTCGATCCGATTTCCTGTCACGAAAATCTTGTCTTGGGGCTGCAAAACAAAGTCTCCATTTGGAATCGTGAGTTCATTGCCACGCTCGATCGCACAAACAATGACGTTTCCGTATTTCTTTCGGAATTGGGATAGGCTCATATTGCAGAGATTGCTATCTGGCTTGATCTTAAATTCCATCAAGGCAACACGGCCGTTTGCAAAATGCTCCACAGAAAGGGCATTTGGGAAGTCAATGATATTAGCAATATAACGAGCTGTCAGCAATTCAGGATTGACAACCAGGGAGAAGCCCAAGATATTTTTTTCCTTGAAGTAGGAATTGGAATATTCCGGATTCCGCACCCGAACGATGGTTTCTTTGGCTCCCATTTTTTTAGCTAAAACAGCAGAAACCATATTCACTTCGTCGTACTCGGTCATGGAAATGAAGATATCGCAGTCTTCAACATCTGCTTGCTCCAAGACCTTGAAGTTTGCGCCATTTCCTAAAATCCCAATGATATCAAACCGTTTGGTAATATGGTTGAGAACGGATTCGTCTTTTTCGATCAAAATAACATCGTGGTTTTCAGCAACGAGAGAACGACAAAGGGCCGTTCCGACCTTTCCTCCACCAACAACAATAATTTTCATAGAATACCTCCAGAGTATGCTTCTATCATACTCTATTTTCAAGAAAAATTCATCTTTTTTAAGGATTTTCTGGTGGAATTTTGAGAAGCTAAGAACAAGTAGGAGAAATCGTCAAAAGAGTAGAGCTAGGAGGGATTGAAAACTTTGATAAAGTTTCTTAAAAAAATCTAAAAAAACTATTGACAGGAGCTTCAAAAGTGTTATACTTAGAAAGTACCTTCGTTGATTTACCTCAAACCTGTTGTGAGTTAAGTTAATGAAGCTGTAACCACGCTGTTTGCTGAGCTTGACTCCGGGCAGTGTGGCTATTTTTTTATCAGAAAGAGATCGAGTATGAATATTGAAGAACTGGACTACCAAGAGTCAGCTGCTCAAAACCACATCGTCTTGTTCCAACCTCAGATTCCACAAAATACGGGAAATATTGCACGGACTTGTGCGGCGACCAATTCCCCCTTACATATCATTCGCCCCATGGCTTTTCCGATCGATGATCGCAAAATGAAGCGAGCAGGACTTGATTATTGGGACAAGCTGGATGTCCGCTTTTATGATAGCCTGGAAGAGTTTATGGAAGCGGCGCGCGACGGTCAGGTACACCTAGTGTCCAAGTTTGCAAATCAGACCTATTCGGATGTTTCTTATCAGGATGGGAAGTCCCATTATTTCTTGTTTGGACGCGAGGATAAAGGTTTGCCGGAAGATTTTATGCGCCAGCACGAGGAGAAGGCCATTCGCATTCCGATGAATGATGAGCATGTCCGTAGTTTAAATGTCTCCAATACTGTCTGCATGATTGTCTATGAGGCACTCCGCCAGCAAGGTTTTAAGGGGCTGGAGTTGAGCCATCGTTATGAGCACGACAAGCTCAAATAAGAACGAAAAATTAAAACCCGAACGATGTAATCCATGACGTTACAAAAACTTGCCTAGGCAAGTTTTTTTTGTTATCATAAAAGGGTCTTCAGGGCAGGGTGTAATTCCCGACCGGCGGTGACTTTTACGAGGAAATGTTCTTTTCCATACTCTAAAAGAAGTCCGCGAGCGCAAGCTGATGTGGTGTGACTCCACAACCGACAGTATAGTCTGGATGGGAGAAGACGAGAGACGAATAGACTGACATCTATTCTGATCTGTTTAGAGCTGATGTATGAAAATGGAACGTTAGGGTCTAAGACTGACTAACGGCATGTTTCGATGGAGACCAGCTAAAGTAACTAGAATAGTTTCTAGTTTAAGCTTTGTTTAAATAGTTTAGAGTAGAATGATGGAGTAGACGTCTTTCCAGCTTCTCTAATTTTTAAAAAATTGGAGGAACCTGTTATGACAAATACACGTAAACTGACCCTAGTGGCTGTTTTATCCGCTTTATCTTTTATTTTGATGTTCTATCAATTTTCTTTCTTGATAGATTTCTTCAAAATTGATTTGAGTATCATCGCCATTTTGTTGGCCTTGGTCCTGTTGGATTTTAAAAGTGCCGTTTGGGTGACCTTGATCCGATCTGTCCTTAAGTTAGCCCTTAATAATAAGGGGCTTGAAACCTTGATCGGATTACCAATCAATATCATTGGAGTTCTTGTTTTTGTTCTTGCTTTTGCATGGATTTGGAACAAGGAACGGACCCATGGTCGATTTGTCTTGGCAACGATTGTTGGAACGATCAGCTTGAGTATCACGATGGTATTGGTGAACTATGTCTATGCAATCCCTTTGTATGCTCGTTTTATGAACTATGATATTTCGAAAACACTAGGGCTTGTCCACTATTTAGCCGCAATGGTTGCACCGTTTAACCTGATCGAAGGGGTGATTTGGGCCATCGCATTTGGGTTGATCTATACCTTATTGCAACCGATTTTAAAAAAATATGAAAAATAAACAACAACATTGGGCGAAGGCAAGCTTCGCCCTTCTCATTTTTGTCATTCTTGGGTATGTGATTCGCTTTTACCCGCAACAATTAACAGGCTTTGATAGCACGATTCAGTCTGCTATTCGAGGCGATCTGCCTGCAGCACTGACGGCCTTCTTTACCAAGGTGACCCATGTCATGGATACCAAGATCATTGTCATCTGGGTGGGTCTTCTGCTAGCGGTCTTTGCCTATAAGAAATGGTACAGTGAAGCTCTTTTTCTAGGGAGCAATCTGGTATTGACGGGTCTTTTAGTTCTTCTTCTAAAGAATATCTACCAGAGACCGAGACCAAGTATTCTTCATCTAGTAGAGGAAAAAGGCTTTTCTTTCCCGAGTGGTCATTCACTGGCGTCTACCCTTGTTTTGGGAAGTTTGATCATCATCATCAGCCAACATGTAAAACATAAAACAGCCCGCTATTGCCTTCAAGGCTTGCTGGTTCTGGGAATCGTGACCATTGTGGTTTCCCGCGTTTATGTCGGGGTCCACTATCCATCAGACGTTCTTGGCAGTATGATTTTGGGCCTTGCTGTCTTACAGTTTGAGTATCCCTTGTATGATCGCTTGCGATTTCAATGGCGCTTTACAGGCAAGCAAAAATAAACATCTAACAACTAGGAGTTGAACTCGCGTTTTGAGTTCGACTCTTTTTTTTGCTATAATGAAGGATATGAAATCCTACAATACCTTGAATGATTATTATCGAACCTTATTTGGAGAAAAGACCTTTAAAGTCCCTATTGATGCAGGCTTTGATTGTCCCAATCGAGACGGAACAGTCGCCCACGGTGGCTGTACTTTTTGTACGGTCTCGGGTTCAGGAGATGCCATTGTGGCCCCAGAAGCTCCGATTCGAGAACAGTTTTACAAAGAGATTGATTTTATGCATCGGAAATGGCCAGATGTGAAGAAGTACCTGGTCTATTTTCAAAATTTTACCAATACTCACGATAAAGTGGAAGTCATTCGAGAGCGGTATGAACAGGCCATCAATGAACCAGGAGTGGTAGGAATCAACATTGGTACGCGTCCGGATTGTTTACCAGATGAGACCTTGGCCTACCTAGCAGAGCTGACAGAGCGCATGCATGTGACGATTGAGTTGGGGCTTCAGACGACTTATGAAGCGACTTCTGAATTGATCAATCGAGCCCATAGTTATGATCTCTATGTTGAAACAGTCAAGCGTATTCGCCAACAGGTGCCCAAGGCAGAGATCGTCTCCCATTTGATCAATGGCCTTCCTGGGGAGACCCATGAGATGATGGTGGAAAATGTTCGCCGTTGTGTGACCGATAATGAAATTGATGGCATCAAGTTGCACCTCTTGCATTTGATGACCAATACACGGATGCAACGGGACTATCATGAAGGACGACTTCAACTCATGAGCCAGGAGGAGTATGTCAAGGTCATCTGTGACCAGTTGGAAATCATCCCCAAACACATCGTCATCCACCGGATTACAGGGGACGCACCAAGGGATATGTTGATTGGCCCTATGTGGAGTCTCAACAAATGGGAAGTCCTAAATGCTATTGAAACTGAAATGCGTCGGCGTGGAAGTACCCAAGGATGTAAGCTAGAAGAAAAGGAGACTGCCAATGCTTCGACCACTTGAAATGGCCCATCAATTTTTAGCAGAAGTCATCACCAAAGAAGATGTGGTGGTGGATGCGACCATGGGAAATGGACATGATACGGCCTTTTTAGCCCAACTAGCAGGCCAGGTCTATGCCTTTGATATTCAAGAGCAGGCCCTTGTAAATACCCAAGAACGATTGGAAAAGTTGGGACTTCAACATGTCCGGTTGATTTTGGATGGCCACCAGCATGTGGACCAATATGTGGAGACCCTCAAAGCAGCTATTTTTAATCTGGGTTATCTGCCATCTGCAGATAAATCGGTCATTACTCTTCCAGCTACCACGATTGAAGCGATGGAAAAAATCTGTGCTCGCCTAGAAAAAGGTGGGCGAATGGCTATTATGATTTATTATGGTCATGAAGGAGGAGACATCGAGCGTGATGCAGTGCTGGACTTTGTCAGTCAGCTCCCTCAAAAAGACTATACAGCGACCATCTACCGGACACTGAATCAAGTGAATCAGCCACCGTTTTTGGTCATGATCGAAAAATTAGAAAGCTACCGTCATGGATAAAGAGTATTTAAAGAATAAAATCGAAGGATTGAGGCATCATTTTGTCGAATCAACCATCCACGAGCGTGCAATGGGTTTTTATGATGAAGCTCATATGACCAAAAAGATGCTCAAAATAAAAAAGAAATTGGTTTCGCTTGAGATGGAACGGTGCCAAAAGAAGATTGAGCACAAGGATGTAAGCAAGACAGACCAAAAGATTGCGGAGTTAAAACAGCAATTTGAGACCTGTTGCCAAGAACGTTAGGGAGGGAGTGATATGGAACTACTCCTTTATGCAGTGATCTTTTCGATGATTTTGATCGTCTCAAATGCCACCAATAAACTTGTGCCGAGCCTTCCTCTGCCCTTGATTCAAATTTTACTAGGGATTGGTTGGGCTCTCTTTGTGCCAGAAGAAAATTTTCATCTGGATACCGAGCTCTTTCTGGCCTTGGTCATTGGTCCTCTCTTATTTCGAGAAGCAGAAGAAGCAGATATTACTTCTGTCTTAAAGCACTGGCGGATCATCCTCTATTTGATTTTCCCAGTGATTTTTATCTCAACCATTAGTTTGGGCTGGGCAGCTCACTCCTTGTGGCTGAGTCTTCCTTTAGCAGCCTGTATGGCAGTAGGGGCGGCCCTTGGTCCTACAGACTTAGTAGCCTTTGCTTCCCTATCTGAGCGCTTTAGCTTTCCAAAGCGGGTTTCGAATATCTTAAAAGGCGAAGGGTTACTAAATGATGCCTCTGGTCTAGTCGCCTTTCGAGTGGCCTTGGCAGCCCTTGCGACCGGAAGTTTTTCCCTTGGAGAGGCAGGGGTTTCCTTAGGAATCTCCATCATTGGAGGATTTGCGGTGGGGATCTTGACGGCCTTTGTGAACCGTTGGCTGCAAACCTTGCTCTTGAGTGTTCGCGCCAGTGATATTGCCAGTGAATTGTTATTAGAACTGAGCCTCCCACTGTTGACCTTCTTCCTAGCAGAAGAACTACATGTCTCTGGGATCATTGCAGTAGTTGTGTCAGGGATCCTAAAAGCCAGTCGCTTTAAGCACATTACCCTCCTTGAAGCGCGGGTAGATACTGTGAGTCATACTGTCTGGAATACGGTCAACTTTATCTTAAATGGGTCGGTCTTTGTCATCTTAGGAATGGAATTGGAAATGATTTCCAAGCCCATCTTAAGTAGTCCCATTTACAATAATCTTCTTTTAGTTCTTTCTGTCTTTCTTTTGACAGCCTTGCTCTTTTTGATTCGTTTTGTCATGGTTTACCTCTTTTATTGGTTCCGAACGGCTCGACTAAAAAAATCGTTGAGAAATTATCTAAAAGATGCCTTATTGCTGACTTTTTCGGGTGTGAAGGGAACAGTTTCGATTGCGACGATTCTTTTGATTCCAACCAAGATCGAAAAAGAATACCCCATCCTACTCTTTTTAGTGGCAGGAGTGACCCTTGTCAGCTTTATTGCTGGCTTAGTGGTACTTCCAAAATTATCAGAAGAAAAGGAAGAAACCAATGACTACCTGATGCAGATCGCGATTTTAAATGATGTCGTCATGGAATTAGAAGCAGACCTAAAGAATAGCAAGCACAAGGGGCCCTTGTATGCGGCAATTGATAACTACCATGGTCGCATAGAAAACTTGATTCTAGGCCAAGAAAACAGGCTCATTCAAAAGGACTGGGAACAGTTGAAGCTCCTGATTTTGAGTATTGAAAGTGACGGCTTGGAACAGGCCTATGAAGAAGGGAAGATTCGAGAGCGGGGCTACCGCGTCTACCAACGCTATCTTCGCAATATGGAGCAACGTGTCAATCGCAATCTTTCGTCTCGTCTAACCTATTACCTCTTGGTGTCTTTCCGTCTCTTGCGTTTATTAGTACATGAGATCTTAACCTTTGGGTCTGGCTTGCGAAACTGGTGGACCCGGGAGGACAGCAAGTTAGAGGCCATTGATTATGACCAGATTGCAGCCCTTTATCTGGCCAATACGGAAATCATTATCGAAAGTTTGGAAGACCTCAAGGGGATTTATCGGAGCAGTTTGATCTCTTTCCTACAAGAATCTCGTCTGAGAGAGACAGCTATTATTACCAGTGGGGCCTTTGTGGAGCGGGTTATTAATCGCGTGAAACCAAATAATATCGATGAAATGTTGAGAGGCTATTATTTGGAGCGTAAGATTATTTTTGAATATGAAGCGCAACACCTGATTACTGCCAAGCAAGCGCGCCGTATGCGACAAAATGTCAATGAATTAGAAAGCTATTCCCTAAGAGAAAGTGCCAATACTCTTCCATACGATTTGATCGAGTATGCACGGAATCGTTGAGATAAGAGTAAAAGAGGCTGGGACAAAAGTCCTAGCCTCTCAATTATTTTTGGATTGTCGATCAAGACGCAGTGGTTGAGTGGACTCTACTACGCTGATTTCATCAGCTTTTACAGCCCTACTCAACTGTGCGGAGGTGGGAC
>JAQCUL010000019.1:0-38674 GCA_027685415.1 Streptococcaceae bacterium AF13-5-6.0 | reverse complement strand
GCTTCGTTGATCAATTCAGCTGCTGCTGGACCAATGATATGAACCCCAAGAACTTCACCGTATTTCTTGTCTGCAATAACTTTAACAAATCCTTGAGCCGCATCTGATGCAATGGCACGACCGTTCGCCGCAAAGTTAAACTTACCGATTTGAACATCATATTTCTCACGAGCTTGTTCTTCTGTCAAACCAACAGCTGCAACTTCTGGAAGTGTGTAGATGGCCGCAGGAGTCAAGTTCAATTTGGCAACAGCATGATTTCCTTTAAGAGCATTTTCGGCCGCTACTTCACCCATACGGAAGGCAGCGTGAGCCAACATCTTAGTACCGTTGATGTCACCTGGTGCATAGATACCTGGAACAGACGTTTCCATGTATTCATTAACCTTGATCCGTCCACGATCCAATTCAAATTCAACATCTCCGATACCTTCAAGGTCTGGAACACGACCGATTGAGAGAAGGGCTTTGTTGGCGATGATATCATCTTTGCCTTCAACCTTGATACGGAGTTTGCCATCTTCTTCAATGATTTCTTGGAGTTTAGTATCAGTCAAGATTGTCATACCTTTACGTTCAAGGATTAAACGAAGGTTCTTAGATACTTCAGCATCCATAGCTGGAACGATGCGGTCCATCATTTCGATAACAGTAACTTTTGAACCAAAGGTCATGAAGGCTTGACCAAGTTCGATACCAACAACCCCACCACCGATGATCACAAGGCTTTCTGGAACTTCATTCATTTCAAGGATGTCGTCACTGGTCATGACAAGGGATGATTCCATACCCGGAACGTTAATCTTGCTGACTTTTGAACCACCAGCAAGGATGATTTTCTTGGTTTCAAGCAATTCAGAACCGTTGACCAAGACATTCTTATCTTTCGTAATGGTACCGATACCCTTGTGAACATCCACTCCGTAGCTACGAAGAAGTCCAGCAACTCCACCAACAAGAGTATTAACAACTTTAGATTTAGTTTCTAAAAGTTTATCCATATCTACTGAGAAACTTGGATTTTCAATGATAATACCACGGTTGGCCGCATGACCAATATTTTCAATGATTTCAGCGTTGTGGAGATATGTCTTAGTTGGGATACATCCGCGGTTCAAGCACGTTCCACCAAGTTCAGATTTCTCAACAAGAGCAACCTTACCACCTAATTGAGCTGCCTTAATAGCAGATACGTAACCAGCAGGACCACCACCGATTACTACGATATCATAAGCGTCATCGCTCTTATTGTCATCGTTTGAAGCACTTGCTGCAGTTGGTGCTGGACTCGTTTCTGGTGCTGCTGCTCCAGCGGTTGGGATGTTTTCCCCTTCTTCACCAAGATAACCGATTACTTCTGTTACAGGAACAGTTTCTCCATCCCCTTTCAGGATAGCAATCAAGTAACCGTCTTCTTCCGCTTCCAACTCCATGCTGACTTTGTCTGTCATGATTTCAAGGAGCACTTCTCCTTCTTTTACAAATTCGCCGACTTTTTTATTCCACTGGACGATTTGTCCTTCGGTCATATCTACGCCGGCTTTTGGCATAATTACTTCTAAGGCCATTTTATTTCCCTCTTTTTCTTGTTTCTATTCTCTCTCGTTGATTAGACCAACATTGAAATCGGGTCTTCAATCAAGGCTTTCAAGTCTTTCATGAATTTGGCACCAGCCATACCATCGACAACGCGGTGGTCAATGGTCAAGCCCAAGCTCATGATTGGACGAATGACAATTTCACCATTTAAAACAACTGGTTTTTCAACCGTTGCACTAACTCCAAGGATGGCAGAGTTTGGTTGGTTGATAATCGGTCCAAATGATTGAACGCCAAACATTCCTAAGTTACTAATGGTAAAGGTTGAGTTTTGCAATTCACTTGGAGCAAGCTTACCATCCAAGGTACGTCCGATAACGTCCTTGAAGGCTACCACCAACTCTGATAAAGTCATCTTTTCTGCGTTATAGACAACCGGTGTCATCAGCCCATTATCCATCCCAACTGCCATCGCCAAGTTGACATAGTTGTGAGTGATGATGGTTTTGCCATCTTCTGTCAATGACGCATTGATGTATGGGTGTTTCATCAAGGTCTTAACCACTGCTAGAGAAAGCAAATCTGTTACAGTGACTTTCTTGCCAGTGGCTTCCATGATTGGATCCAATACCTTCTTACGAAGGGCCAACATTTGAGACATATCAACGTCATAGTTCAAAGTAAAGGTTGGTGCTGTCAAGTAAGATTCCACCATCCGTTGAGCGATCACCTTCCGCATTGGTGTCATCGGAATCCGCTCGATCTCACCATAAGGTGTCACATTATCTGGAGCTTCCTCCACCTTCTCGATTTGAGCAGGTGACTTAATGGTCTCATTCTCAATATTTTCAGGAAGGAAAGCAAGGACGTCCTTCTTCATGATCTTGCCACGATGACCAGTTCCTTGAATCTCTTGCCAAGCAATATTGTGTTCTAAAGCAATTCGTTTTGCAAGTGGTGAAATGCGAACCACATTTGTGTCTTTATAGGTTTCCACGTCTTCTTTGTGGACACGACCGTTTGCGCCTGAACCAGAAACATCATAGAGGTTGATCCCTAGATCATCCGCTAATTTTCTAGCCGCAGGAGTCGCTCTTAGCTTATCATCAGCCATGACCTCTCCTATTCTATTTATGATGCAAAGGGCGTTTAAAAGCGACCGAAAAATAGGAAATCAACGCAGACTTCGATGAAGTCAAGGAGATTTATCTTTTTTCCTAGCTTTTAGCCAGTGCTCTAATTTAAATGACATTACATAATTTATGTTATGTATTATTCTTTATTGTACGTTTTACGAATAGCATCTTTGATGCTTTCAACTGTTGGAATCATTGCATTTTCAAGGTTTTGTGCGTAAGGCATTGGCACATCTTCCCCCGCACAACGGCGGATTGGTGCATCCAAGTAATCAAATGCTTCTGATTCAGAAATAATAGCTGAAATTTCACCAATATAGCCACTTGTTTTGTGGGCATCATTGACAAGGACTACTTTTCCTGTCTTCTTGACAGAATTAATGATGATCTCTTTATCAAGTGGAACCAAGGTACGTGGGTCTACTACTTCTACTGAGATCCCTTCTTCTGCTAATTCTTCAGCAGCTTGCATCACGCGACGAAGCATTTTTCCGTAGGTTACGACAGTGACGTCAGTTCCTTCACGTTTGATTTCTCCGACACCAAGTGGAATCGTGTAGTCTGGATCAACTGGCACTTCCCCTTTTTGGTTGAATTCTGATTTATATTCAAGAATGATAACGGGGTTGTTGTCGCGAATAGAAGACTTAAGCAGTCCCTTCATATCCGCTGGCGTACCAGGAGCAACAACTTTCAAACCAGGAATATGAGTAAACCATGATTCTAACGATTGGGAGTGTTGGGCTGCAGAACCAACTCCATTCCCAGCAGCACAGCGAATAGTCATCGGCACTTGACCTTTACCACCAAACATGTAGCGAGTTTTAGCAGCTTGGTTGACAATAGCATCCATGGCAATTACTGAGAAATCCATGAAGGTCATATCAACGATTGGGCGAAGTCCAGTCATGGCTGCCCCTGCTGCCGCACCTGAAATCGCGGCCTCAGAAATCGGACAGTCACGGACACGTTCTGGACCAAACTCTTCCAGCATCCCTACAGAAGTTCCGAAGTCTCCACCGAAAACTCCGACATCTTCTCCCATCAACAATACATTTTCGTCGCGACGCATTTCCTCAGACATAGCAAGGATAATGGTATCGCGGAAAGACATTAATTTAGTTTCCATAATTCTCTACTCCCCCTTAGTCTGCGTAAATATCTTCGAAAGCTGATTCAAGTGGAGGGAATGGGCTTTCTTCCGCAAATTTCACTGAAGCTTCCACTGCTTCTTTCACTTCTTCTTGGATTTGATCCAATTCTTCTGCGCTCGCAATCTCATTTTCAAGGAGATACTTGCGAAGGTTTTCGATTGGATCTTTCTTCTTCCACTCTTCTACTTCTTCACGAGTCCGGTATTTACCAGGGTCTGAAGATGAGTGACCAAGCCAACGATAGGTGACACTCTCGATCAAGACAGGGCCTTTACCAGAGCGGACGTGATCGACTGCCTTCTTAAATCCTTCATAGACATCAATAACGTTGTTCCCATCAGGAATAAACATTCCAGGAATGCCGTAAGCAGCACTACGCTCGTGGATATGCTGGATATTGGTCATTTTCTTGATATCGGCAGAGATTCCGTAACCGTTATTGATACAGTAGAAAATAACTGGGAGGTTCCAGATGGAAGCCATATTCACTGCTTCGTGGAAAACACCTTCGTTGGTTGCGCCGTCCCCAAAGAAGCAGACGACAATCTTACCAGTCTTTTTCATTTGTTGTGTAAGGGCAGCACCTACTGCAATTCCCATACCGCCACCAACAATCCCGTTGGCACCAAGGTTTCCGGCATCCAAGTCAGCGATATGCATAGAGCCACCTTTCCCTTTACAAGTACCCGTATATTTCCCCAGGATTTCAGCCATCATGCCATTCAAATCGATTCCTTTAGCAATGGCTTGTCCGTGACCACGGTGGTTAGATGTCAGCAAATCATCGTCGTTTAAAGCCAACATCGCTCCAACGTTTGCCGCTTCTTCTCCAACAGAAAAGTGCGTCATTCCTGGCACTTTCCCTTTTTTTACTAACTGTGCAATTTTTAAGTCCATGCGACGGATTTCTTCCATTTTACGGAACATTTCCAATAAGAGACTTTTATCTAATGTTGCCATCATTTCGCCTTTCTTAGCATTTATTCATTCATTTTTATTCTAGCCAAAAATGAAAGCACTGTCAAAAATAATGCTCAAATGATTTCACAAACTATATACCTTGGAGGAAGGTTTTATAAGCATTTTCAACTTAAAATAAACTATTTCACAAACTTTTCTTTCATGAGATTGCATTAAAATATAAAAAACCGATAGGATCCTATCCTACCGGTCGTTATCTTATGATTGGCGTTGACCAAAGTCATGAATCATTTGTTCCATTACTTCACGACTAGGTGTTGTAAGCATATAGAGGTAATCTCCCTGAAGTTCCGCAAAGGCCGCTGGCATGTCTTTCTTGACACGGAATTGATCATGGTATTTAGCCAAAACTTCTTCTTCTGACAGAGCATAGGCTGCATTGGCACGACGAGAGGTTGCCAAGCAATAAAGGGGCTCAAACTCAGAAGCTGGGAAGGGTTCCCCTGCTACGATGGAAGCATAGCCACGGTACAAATCAATCGAATGAGCATAGTTGTAGACATCGATGGTAAAGCCACCTGCAGGGCGATTATTGTACTCGATCGCAATATAGTCATCCCCATCGCGGAAGAACTCAATGTGGAAGAAACGTTCCTTCATACCAAAGGCTTTGACAATGGCTTCCCCGTATTGACGCAATTTTGGATCCATCTCTTTGAGGACATAATAAGAGTTATCCATCTTGTAGAGCATCAAATCGAGTGGCGTATAAGCATAGTCAAAAGTCGTTGAGAAGACAATGTTACCGTCACGATCCACTAAACCATCAAAGGTACAAATCTCGCTAGAAGTGACAAATTTCTCAAAGAAGTACTCGGTATGACCGTCCCATTCTGCCTTGAAATGGTCCACATCTTCTGGTGTTTCAAGTTTAAAGGTCGCTGCTGCTCCTACTCCATTGTCAGGTTTGGCAATCAATGGCAACCCAATCTTCTTCACAGCCTTGTCGATGTCTTTTTCAGCTTTGACCACTGCACCAGGTACGACTGGGACTCCAGCCTTCTTGAAGAGTTTCTTCATTTCAGATTTGAACTTGGTTTTCTTCAGATCTTTTGGCTTAGCCCCGAAGACATTGAATTGCTCCCGAAGCGCCGCATCCAATTCCAACCAGTATTCATTATGAGACTCAATGCGATCGATTGGTCCATGCTTGTAAAAGAGAAAGGCTACTGCACGCTTCACTTCGTCCAGATTTTCCAAATTTTCAACTCGGAAATACTCTGTTAAACTGTTGCGCAAAGGCTCATCTAACTGTTCATATGGCTCTTGACCAATTCCCAAAACAGTGATCCCTTTATTAGCCAATTCAATTGTAAATTGTTGGAAGTTTTGTGGGTAATATGGTGAAATAACGATATAATTCATTGAGGTCTCCTCCCTTTTTACTTATAGATGCATTTGGCCTAGGAAATAAGGCATTTGTTTGCGCCACCATTCCCAATCGTGGGCGACATCATGTCCCCATTCAGCGAACCATGCAGGAATATTTTTGTGATCAAAGGCTTCTTTCAGTTTGTAGAAAGATGGAAGTCCATCTTGTTCCCAAGCCCCAAGACCGGTACAAACAACGATTTCTGCCTGACGGTAACGATCGATAAACCAGCCATCATTTTGGTTCCAAATATAATCAGATGGCGAGTTTTGATAAATGGCTTCATCGCCTCCAAAATCACCAACAAAGAAACGAGCGTCATAGACACCACTCAAGGCAATCACTTTGTTGAAGACATCTGGATGTTGCAAGAAGAAATTGAGGGCATGGTAGGCACCCATAGAGCAACCAGTTGTCATCATCGGGTCAAACCAGCCTGTTTTGTGTTTGATAAAAGGAATCGCTTCTTCAATCACATAGCGCTCGTAAGCACGGTGCATTTCGGCACGATCGTGAGGATTCTTCCAATTACAAAGCCAGCTATCACTATCCACACTAGAAAGGGTAAAGAATTGAACCCGTCCTTCTTCGATAAACTGAGCACAAGCATCAATCATACCAAAGTCATAGTACTCGTTATGGCTTCCACCTGATGAAGCAAAGACCACAACAGGAATACCTGCGTGTCCATAGCGGTTCAAATACATTTCACGGTTGAGTTGGCCACTCCAGTGGCTTAAATGTTCAATATTCATAAGTTTCCTCTTTCCTTTATTTCTTTATTTACAGTCTATTAATCCCAATTTTCTGCCAAAAAACGAAGGCATTCTGGTAAATGTTCAGCCCAAGCTTCTTCATGGTGAATAGCGCCGGATTGAATCCGAATGGCAATATGATTGAGATCGACCCCTTGTTGGATGACATCGTGATAATAACGAAGAGATGAATCGATATAGGCTTGCTTGATATTTCCCGCCATCAGCGTTTTATCTGTATCATCCGCCTCTTCAGTACCTACATAGATGTAGATCCGTTGATCTGCATATAATTTTTTGCGTTCGATATAATGATTGAAGGCATCTTGGTGTAGCCAGTTAGCAGATGAAAAGACACCTAAACAACCAATTTGATCTTGGTACTCTAAGCCCAAGAATTGGGTAATATTTCCACCTAAGGAAGAACCAATCATGGCCGTATGTTCTCGATCAGCAAGAGTTCGGTATTCTTGGTCGATAAAAGGTTTCACCACCTCCATGACAAATTCGCCGTACTCAACTCCCTTACCGCCAAATTGCATTCCGGGAATATTAGATTCCTTGTATTTCCAGGCAGAGTATTCATTCATGCGTTGGAAACCATCATTATCGATCGCAACGACAATCATGCGACTAATATCGGGATTCCGCTTAATGGCTGGAATCACCTTCCAGGAATGACCCGCATAAGCTTCCTTGCTATACAAAACGTTTTGCCCATCGTGGAAATAAACAACTGGATAACGTCTGTCTGTATCCGTTTCATAATTCTTAGGTAATAAGACTCGCACACGACGGAGTTTTCCGGTATAAGGCACTTTCAACTCGTGTGTCTTCATATCTAAATAAAAATAGGATTTGTTCATTGTCAGAAAACTCTCTATATTCTAAATTTTATTCATTATACCATTTTTAGAAGAAAAAGTCTGGATTTTCTCCAAACTTTTTCCTTTCTTGGGTTATTTTTCCATAAACTGAGCCAAATCATGTAAAGAACGTTCGGCAATTTTCTCATACCGTTCCTTTTTATCCCGAATACGTGGGCCTTCTAGCTCTTTGATAATCCCGAAGTTGACATTCATGGGTTGGAAATGCTTGCTGTCGGCATGGGTGATATAGTGAGCCAAACTTCCGATGGCTGTTGTTTCTGGGAAAATCGCTGCTTCTTCTCCTTTGAAAAGGCGAGCGGCATTGATTCCAGCGACCAAACCTGAGGCAGCTGACTCAACATAGCCCTCTACTCCTGTCATTTGACCTGCAAAGAAGAGATTAGCTTGTTTCTTAGAACGGTAGGTTTGTTCAAGCAAATTTGGAGAGTCCATGTAAGAATTGCGGTGCATGACTCCGTATCTCACAAACTCCGCATGTTCCAAACCTGGAATCATTTGGAAGACCCGTTTTTGTTCGCCCCATTTAAGGTGCGTTTGGAAGCCAACGATATTGTAAAGGCTGGCAGCCGCATTGTCTTGACGTAACTGAACAACTGCATAGGGTGTCTTAAACTCCCCATCACGTGGCCCTTTGTAGTCATCTGGATACTCGAGTCCAACTGGCTTCATAGGACCATAGAGCATGGTTTTGATGCCTCGTTTGGCCATGACTTCAATTGGCATACAACCTTCGAAATACTTTTCTTTTTCAAAAGAGTTGAGCGGGGCTTCTTCTGCATTGACCAAGGCCTCGTGGAAATCCATAAATTCTTGTTTGGTCATTGGGCAGTTGAGATAAGCTGCTTCTCCCTTGTCATAGCGTGACTTGAGATAGACCTTGTTCATATCAACGGTATTGACATCGATAATCGGAGCTGCTGCATCATAGAAATAGAAACCATCGCCACCATTGAGAGCATGGATCTTTTCTGCCAAGGCATCGCTGGTTAGAGGCCCCGTAGCGACCACTGTGATAGCATCTGTCGGCAATTCCGTAATTTCATCACGAATGACTTCAATGAGAGGGTGTTGGGACACCTTCTCCGTCACCCGGCTAGCAAAACCTTCTCGGTCCACAGCAAGTGCTCCACCGGCTGGTACACGAGTCGCTTCCGCTGCTTCAAGGATGACAGAACCCAGACGGCGCATTTCTTCTTTGAGGAGCCCGACAGCATTGGTGAGAGAATCCCCACGAAGAGAGTTGGAACAAACTAGCTCCGCAAAGTTGTCTGTTTTATGTTGCGGAGTGGATTTAACACCACGCATTTCATAAAGCTTGACCGGAATTCCCTGTTGGGCAATCTGGTAAGCTGCTTCAGAGCCAGCAAGGCCCGCACCGATCACATTGATATAAGATTGAGACATGACACTAATACCTCTTTGGGTATCAAAACACCCTGCTGGACTGTTTGACACCCACAAATCTTTCTAATTTTCTACTTGGTCCATTATACCAAAAAGCCAAGTAAAAAGACAGGGAAGCTTTTCCTTCCTGTCTTAGACTTTACTATTTATTTTCTTATAGACACAACCAAGCTGCTAAGAGGGCAGATAGGATACTGAACAAGGACCCGATCAAGTAATACTCCGCAAAGGCTGGATTCTCCGAAATTTTATTATAGCGGGCGATGGATTTGGCTGTAAATACTAGGCCGATAGAAGCAAATTGCCCATAGACCAGACAGGCACCAATCACCAAACGCTCTAAAAAGCCAATCATAGAACCAGCCCCAGTGATCGTATCCATTTTCTTCTTGCTGGTGGGTTGATACTTGGTAAACAGAATTTTAAAGGCAATATTGCTTGGTTTCCCAACTAGGAGGACATAAAAGATTAGATTTAAAATGTCCAAGGGTAGATAGGTCGTGCCATTCTTCGCTCCCATAAGGACTAGACAGCTAATGATGGCGATATGCAAGACTTGATCCAAGGCAAAAGTCCATGCTTTTGGTAATTTCAATTGCTTCTGCACGATCGGTTTTAAGAAATCTATTCCAGCATGAGTTAGTAAAATGACCAAGCAAATCCACCACAAGTCCAGATGACAGAGGGAAACCACAATCAGAGGCAGAGCTACATATAAAATGTGAAGCCCGAGCACCTTCTTATCCTGATCCTTGCGATCCGCCATCTTTTGGCTTTGAAAATAATAATCTGATAACAAATGACAAATCAACAAGAGAATCAAGTATGGATTCACTACGATACTAGACAATCCGCTCATCTTCCTCTCCTTTCACTGTGCTTTGTATACTGGCCAGGGCAGCTGCTCTCCCCCGTAAATAAACACGGACACTGCTACTCTTCAACCGTTTAGAGAGGGCACTTGGGTTGATAGCTAGTGATTGGGCCAAATCCTGCTGGCTAAAGGTTTCACTATAGACAGATCTCTTTAGCAGATTGAGCAGGATCTCTTCCTGACTCTCTCTCCAGCCCGAACGTATGGCCTCTCCGGAAGCGATGAGGGCGTTCACAAAATAGTCTTGGTTTTCCTTCCCGCTTGAAAAATAAATCTGGGTATTGCCATAGTCATTTTTCTGATGAACAAAATTGATGGCTGCGCGTGCATTCCAATAAGCTGGACCGTCTGCTCCAACACTTTGCAAGGGATCAATAGCTGTTACAATCTCCCCGAGGCCAATCCCAAAACGAAGTTGAGTAGGGGTCAGTTCTGAACGCAGGGTATCAATGATTTGAAAAATAGGAGCATCCACTTTTAAAAGTGCCTGAAACTCATCCCCCAAGGTCAAAGTAAAACGGGATACCATGTAATCTCCAAATAATTCGTTCATCTTTTGAAGCGTTTTTTCTACCTGTTTTTGCAGGTCAAAACGTTCTTGTACCATTTTGGAATCGATGACATCTGCAATCAAAGCAAGATACATAAGCCCACCTCCTTGTGTCTATTATAACGAAAAAAAACAAAAATGTCTATTATAACAGACATTTTAAAAAATTGCCGTTATAACAGACATTGAATCATTTAAAAGCTTATTTCACTTTTTCTTCTTCGTAGTCCCCATTGCTACATACGACTTGTTTGCCGCCACCACGAACTTTTTTCTCAACTAAGTAGTGGCCACATTTTGGACAATCCCGACCGATTGGTTTATCCCAAGAGGTAAATTCACACTCTGGGTAGCGATTGCATCCATAGAAGATACGGTTGCGCTTGGTTTTACGCTCGATGATTTGTCCCTGATGACAGTCAGGACACTCAACGCCGATTTCTTTGACAATGGCCTGAGTATGACGACAATCTGGGAAATTACTACAAGCATAGAACTTACCAAAACGTCCTAATTTAATCACCATCGGACTGCCACAGACTTCACAATCAAAACCAGCTGGTTCGTCTTTGATTTGGATTTTTTCCATCTCTTCTTCAGCCTTTGCGACTTCTTTAGAGAATGGTTTGTAGAAGGCATCGATAACTTTTTGCCACTCTTCTTTTCCGAGTTCGACATCATCGAGTTTCCCTTCCATTTCTGCTGTGAAGGTTACATTGACAATATCTGGGAAGAATTCAACGATCAGTTTATTGACGATCTCCCCTAATTCTGTTGGTTCAAAGCGTTTGGCTACCAGCTTCACATAATAGCGTTTTTGAATGGTCTCAATCGTCGGAGCATAGGTTGAAGGACGACCAACCCCATTTTCTTCTAAGGTCTTAATCAAGGTCGCTTCAGAATATCGAGCAGGTGGTTGGGTAAAGTGTTGCTCAGGCTTGCTATTGACTTGCTTAACGATATCGCCTTCTACCATATCCGGCAACATCTTGTTCTTATCTGAGTCATTATAAATAGCCAAATAACCATCAAACTTCACCTGGCTCCCATTTGCCGTATACTGAACCCCATTTTGACCTAAACGGACATTCATGGTATCAAAGACTGCAGCAGTCATTTGACTAGCCACAAAGCGGTTCCAAATCAAGGTGTAGAGTTTTAATTGGTCTTTGTCCAAGTATTTAGCAATGCTCTCAGGAGTATTGAAGACGCTGGATGGACGAATCGCTTCGTGGGCATCTTGGGCACCAGAAGCATTCTTCACTCGGCTTCCATGCTTGGAATATTTCTCACCGAAGCGATCCACGATAAAGTTCGCTGCCTCATTTTGCGCAACTGGACTGATCCGTGTGGAATCGGTACGCATATAGGTAATCAAACCTTGAACACCCGAGCCAATATTGATTCCTTCATACAATTGCTGAGCAACCATCATGGTCTTGCGTGTACGGAAGTTGATCTTATTGGCAGCATCCATCTGCATGGAAGAGGTGGTGTATGGAAGTGGCGCATTCCGACGACGTTCTTTCTTTTCAACTTTTTCAACGGTAAAATCTTTGCCATCTAAGCGTTCAAGAACAGCTTTCACCTCTTCATTGGTGTTGAGCTTCATCTTCTTGTCATCAATCCCATAGAAGCTAGCTTGGAATTGCTTGGTCCCTTTTTTAAAGACACCATCAATGGTCCAGTATTCTTCCGGCTTGAAATCATTTATCTCATTTTCACGATCAATGATTAATTTGAGGGCAACTGATTGCACGCGCCCTGCAGAAAGTCCTTTTTTAACCTTTTTCCAAAGAATAGGCGAAATGGAATACCCTACAATCCGGTCCAAGACACGACGGGCTTGTTGGGCATCGACCAAGTCCATATCGATTTGGCGCGGTTCTTTAAAGGCATTTTTGACTGCATCCTTGGTGATTTCGTTAAAGACCACGCGGTTCTTTTCTTTGGCATCCAAGTTCAAAATATGCGCTAAATGCCAAGAAATAGCTTCTCCTTCTCGGTCCGGGTCACTTGCGAGAAAGACTTGTTTGGCTTTTTTAGCTTCTTTTTTTAAATCATTGATCAAGGGACCTTTTCCACGAATATTGATATACTCCGGTTCATAGTTATTGTCGAAGTCAATCGACATGGTTGATTTTTTCAGGTCCCGAATATGGCCAACACTAGCCATGACTTTGTAGTTACGACCAAGGTATTTCTCGATTGTTTTGGCCTTAGCAGGAGACTCCACAATCACCAAATTTTTCTTGGTTGTACTGCTTTTCTTTTTTGTTACCACGTTTTATCCCTCTGTATTGTATAAATCTCATTGAGTTTAATACATTTTAAGAAAGATGTCAACTAGGAACTTCTCCTATAGGAAAATCACAATTCGTATTTCAATTCATCAAGAATGTCCTGGCCTGATGTGACAAGCTTTGCACCTTCTTGAATCAGATGATGGCAGCCTGCAGATTTTCCATCTAAAATATTTCCTGGAATAGCAAAAACGTCTCGGCCTTCTTCCATGGCACGCTCACAAGTAATCAAACTCCCTGAACGGAGTCGAGCCTCTGCCACAATCACTGCCTGACAGAGACCTGCAATGATGCGATTTCTCTCAGGAAAATGAAACTTAAGTGGTGCCTGCCCTGGACCATACTCGCTCAAGATCAGATGGTTTTCCCCCATATGTGCCTGCAGTCTTTGATTGCTTTTAGGATAAAAGACATCCAGTCCCGTTCCTATCACTCCGATGGTCTTGCCACCATTTCGTATACTGGCATAATGAGCTGTCGCATCAATTCCCTTAGCAAGTCCACTAACGATAACCAACTCATTCCCAAGTTCCTTAATAATCTTCTCTACAGAACGAACCCCTTCTCGCGTGGTCTCGCGAGCTCCAACAACTGCAATCTTCGGTCTGGTTAACAATTCCAAATCTCCCTGGTAAAAAAGGAGTACAGGAGGATTGTAAATCTGTAGCAATTCCTCAGGGTATTCAGGATCAAAAATGGATAGAGATGGGAACCGTTCAAACTCCTCGTGTAAATGGTCTTCATCTAGTTGTCGGTATTTGTCTACAAAATGAAGGATACTGCGACAGCGAGCGATCCTCGCTATCTCTTCTAAGCTTGGTAAGACTTGCTCTTTCCTACAGTAGTCCAAGACTCTCAAGACTTGCTCATTTGATAAACCGGCTTCTTTTAATTTAAAGATTTCAAATTTCTCCATGGTCACCTTCTACTTCCTCTCACTTATTTATTCGAAAAAGAAAAGAAAAAAGCTCTATTTCTAGAACTTTTTTTGATGTGTCGAAGAATAAAAGTAAGTTGCAGCACCAATCAAGTTGCTTTCATTGTGGAAGCGAGCCGCTTGTATGGGCAAGGCCTCAAATTGTTTATGCCCTTTTTGAGAGAGTAGGTCATGGTATTGTCGACTGATCTCATCGATCAATAGTGGTTGACTACTAATGCCCCCGCCAATCGTCACTTTTTCAATCAGGAGCAAAGATTGAAGATTAAAAATCAGAATAGCAATATCGTGGCAATAAGCCTGAAACAAGGATGTCAGCTCATCGTTGCCCCCTTGATCAAGAGCCTTGAAAACAGCTATACCATCTGCCTTTTCTAGGTTTAAGATGTGACTAGCCTTCTCAACAAATTGAACAGCTGAACCGGTGTTTTCCAAAAGATTGGAAATGCCTTGCAAAAAGAGTTCACGATGAAAGCGGCGATTTTCTGGTGTTCTTTCTGCCTTATCAATAGACCGAATGTATTCTGTCAGTTGCCATCCTCTCAATAGGTCACCATTAGAAAGAAGAGCAAGGCCAACTCCTGTCCCTAGTACCAAGGTTGCACCACATGGACAAGCTTTTAGGTTACCAAGCCTTGCTTCCGCTAGACCAGCGGCTTCTCCATCATTGAGAACAGTGACGGGCACTTGAAATGTTTGTTGCAATCTACTAGCTAGAGGAATTCCGCGTAAATATGGGATGAGACCACCTCGAAAGACAAAGCCAAGGCTCTTTTGGATCTCACCTGGGCAAGAAATGGCGATTCCCTCGATTTCTTCCCGTACAGGAGCAATGATTTCTTCTAATCCTTGCCAAAACTCCTCAATCGTAGGTGGTGTTGGGATCTTGTCTGTATGGATCAATTGATAGTCCGCGTCCATCAGACCGTACTTTATAAAGGTACCACCGATGTCGATAGTGAATAGCATAACCTAATCCTCACACATTGATTTGACGGGTTCAAATGAACGCCGATGGATAGGGGTCACTCCCAGTTGGTCGAGGCCAGCCAGATGGTTTGCCGTCCCATAGCCAGCATTCTTCGCAAAATCATAACCCGGATATTCTCGATCAAACTCTTCCATCATCTGATCCCGAGTCACCTTGGCTACGATGGATGCTGCAGCAATAGATAAGGAGTTAGCATCCCCTTTAATGATACTAGTTTGGGAAATAGGAAGATCTAACTTCATAGCATCAATCAAAAGATGCTGGGGTTGAGGCTCTAGCTGACCAATAGCTTCCATCATGGCTAGCTTCGTAGCTTCATAGATATTAACCTGATCAATCACTTGATTGTCCTTGACGCCGATTCCGATCGCAATGGCATTTTGGAGCACATCCTCATAGATTTCCTTGTGTTTGGATTTTGGAATCTTTTTACTATCGTTGAGTCCTGGAATCTTACAAGCTTTCGGCAAGATCACGGCAGCTGCAACAACTGGACCCGCTAATGGGCCGCGTCCCACTTCATCCACTCCTGCAATAAGATCAATCCCTTGAGCATAAAGTTTTTTCTCATAGGCTAGCATTTTTTCCAAACGCAAGTCTTCATCCACTTGTTTTTGGAGTTCGCGTTTTCGTTTGCTGATAGCCGCTTGAACGCCTGCTCGACCATCAAGGATCAACTCTTCAAATAAGGGATGATCTAGCTCGTCAATCATTGCTAAACGCTCTTTAACTTCTTTAATCGTTGGCATCTATTTCACCTACACGATCAAGGGTATACCGTCCCAATTTTCCATCGCGGACATCTTTGACAAAGAGTTGGTAAAAACGGTCGTAATCTTCACGAAATCCTAATTTCTGGGTCATCTCCATAATGATTTCAGGAGCTTCTTGTTCTAGATCCATTTGTTTAAAACGTTCCTGCAAAACAGCTGGATAGTGCTCTTTGAAATAGTTAAGACCAAATATGGTCACTTCATCCATTGGAAGCAACTGGTCTTTGATGGCGCCTGTTAAAGCGAGCTTTAAGGCCACTTCTTCATCTTCAAACTTGGGCCAGAGAATCCCTGGAGTATCCAAGATTTCAAGATCCTTATTGGTTTTCAACCATTGTTGCCCCTTGGTCACCCCTGGTTTATTTCCAACGACTGCAATCTTTTTCCCCGCCAAGCGGTTCATCAAGGTTGATTTACCAGCATTAGGAATCCCGATGATCATGGTCCGAAGGGTTTCAATCTGAATTCCCCGTTCCTTTTGACGGGCAATTTTATCGGCCATCAAACTCTTAGCAGCATCTGTGACCTTCTTAACCGTAGATTGCTCTTTGGAGTTGATAGCCAAGGTTTTGATGCCTTGAGACTCAAAATAGTCCTGCCATTCTTTTGTTGCCACAGGATCTGCCAAGTCTACCTTGTTCAAAATCATTAATTTAGGCTTATCACCAACAATTTTCGTTAACATAGGATTTTGGCTTGATAGGGGTAAACGAGCATCTACCAGAACCGTCACAAAATCCACAAATTTTAAATTTTCTTGTACTTGTCTTCTAGCTTTGGACATGTGTCCAGGAAACCATTGTATAGTTGCCATGTTCTCCATTCCTTTCCAGTTCAATCTCTTCTATTATACCATGTTTTCTGAAATCACTGTGATTAAGAAAAATACTAAAAAAGAAGCTACCTAAGTAACTTCTATTTTATATTCTAGCGAATTTGCTCAAAATGCAAATGCACGGCGATATGATCACCATAGCCGCTCCGTTCCAAATCACGTTGCAAGCGATAAGAAATATAGTGTTCAGCAATGGTAATATAACCAGCACCAAGTAAACGGTGCTCAACCATTGACTGGATCATGCTGATCGTCGCACGTTCCACTTTAGCTTCTTCCAAATCCATCACAACTTTCTTGGTCACTTGCGCCAAGTTTTGGCGAAGATCATCCGTCAAGACATAAACTGTTTGTGCTGCCTTCAAAACAGCTTGATAGATTTTATCTGGGTCAAATTCTACAACTTCACCACTACGTTTAATGACTTCCATCTTATTCTCCTTGATCATCAATATACTTCTATTATCTTAATAAATAGGGGATTTGTCAAGAATCTAAGACATCAATAATCCGGACGAAGAACTCCCGTAATGATTTCTTTGGTCGCGTGGTAATCCCCATCCACTACAACCTTGATAATGCGCTTCGCTTCCTCAGCAGGAGCTGGCACTAATGGTAAACGAGTTGGCCCCGCTTCAAAGCCCATATAGTTTAAAACAGCTTTGACAGGAGCTGGACTCGGATAAGAAAAGAGAGCATTGACTTTAGGGATAAATTGACGTTGGATGGCTGCAGCTTTTTTTATATCGTTGTGCTCAATGGCTTGTAACATCTCATACATTTCATCTCCATTTGTATGAGAAGCCACCGAGATCACTCCATCAGCCCCAAGGTTCATGGCATGGAAAGCATCCCCGTCTTCCCCAGTATAGATGAGAAACTCCTCTGGCTTGTGCTCGATTAGGTAAGCCATATTGGCAAGGGTTGTACACTCTTTCACCCCAATGATATTTGGGTGTTCTGCCAAACGAAGCATAGTTTCAGGCGTCATTTCTACTACCACGCGTCCAGGAATATTGTAGATAATAATCGGAAGATTAGATGCATCCGCAATCGCTTTAAAGTGTTGATACATTCCTTCTTGAGATGGTTTGTTATAGTAAGGGACGATAGCCAATCCTGCCGCAAAGCCACCAAAAGCATCCACTTCTTTAACGAACTCAATCGAGTCGCGGGTTTCATTGGTTCCGACACCAGCGATCAAAGGAACTCGACCATTGACAATCTTTTGAACAGCCGCAAAGAGTTGCAATTCCTCATCGTGGGTCAGAGTTGGACTTTCTGCAGTCGTTCCAGCTAAGAGAATCCCATCTGTATGATGAGCCAAGAGGTGCTCGATCAAGTCAGGAAGAGCGTCAAAATTAATGCTCCCATCTTCATGGAAGGGGGTGATAAATGCAGTGATGATTTTACAATCTTTTAAATCTTGATAAGACATAGAAAAACCTTTCTCTATATAAGAAAGAGGCTGGGGCTTGCTTGCCTTTGCCTCATGATCTGTTCATAAAACAAGTTGATTTGTTAGTTAGCTACGGAAGAAATCAAACTCTTCGAGTTACTGATTTCTGAATCGTGACGCAGTGGTTGATTGGAACTACTCATGTTTGCAACATTCGTACTTCCTAATCAACTGTGCGGGGGAAAAACTACGAAATCAAACTCTTCGAGTTACTGATTTCTGTTTTTCTCCCTATTTCAATTCAAACTTCAATTCAGCTGTTGGACGTACGAGCCCACGTTCATGAAGGGTTTCTGCGATTTGAACGGAGTTCCAAGCAGCACCTTTGAGGAGGTTGTCTGAAACCACCCACATGTGAATCCCTTTTTCAGCATCCAAGTCTTTACGAATCCGTCCAACGAAGGTATCACGTGAACCTACAGCATTGACTGCTTGAGGGTAGATTTGGTGAGCAACATCGTCTTCAAGGACTGCACCTGGGAATTCTGCAATAGCAGCTTTCACTTCGTCAATTGGTGCCACTTCTTTTGTTTCGATGTAGACTGACTCTGAGTGAGCTGACAAGACTGGAATCCGCACACATGTTGCAGAAACGGCAATGCTATCATCTTCCATGATTTTCTTGGTTTCATTCGTCATCTTCATTTCTTCGTAAGTATAGTCGTTTTCTGTGAAGACGTCGATTTGTGGAAGAGCGTTGAAAGCAATTGGGTAGTGTTTCTTATCACCACCTGAAGGCAAGATTTCCGCTTTGACATCACGTGGATTCACGCCATCATTCAAGACTTCCTTCAACTCACGTTGGGTTTCAAGAATCGCTCCCATACCGGCACCTGAAACAGCTTGGTAAGTAGACACGATGATACGGTCCAAGCCCCATTTTTGACGGACTGGTTCAAGAGCTACCATCATTTGAATGGTTGAACAGTTTGGACAAGAGATGATTCCGTTATGAGCATCAAGCGCATGTGCATTGACTTCAGGAACAACCAGTGGAACATCCGGATTTTGACGGAAATAAGAAGTGTTATCTACGACTACTGCGCCTGCCTTAACAGCATAAGGTGCGTATTTTGCAGAAGTTGATCCACCAGCTGAGAAGAGAGCAATATCAACGCCTTCAAAAGCATCTTCAGTCGTTTCCTCAATGGTCACGTCTTGCCCTTTAAATTGCAAGACTTTTCCTGCAGAACGTGCTGACGCAAGGTAGCGAATTTTATCGATTGGAAGAGTAGATTCTTCCAACATTTTAATCATTTGAGCACCAACGGCACCTGTAGCACCGACAACAGCAACTGTGTATCCCATAGTAAATCCTCTTTCAAAATTTTCTAAAAATTGAGTATTTGTACTATTATACAATTTTTTAACATAAATGAAAAGTACCAACAGTAGGAAAAAATCCTGATTCTAAGACCAGGATTGTTGATGGTTATTTATAATAAATAGCTCTTTAGTTCAGGTCATAGTTCAAGTCACTTAAATCTTTCTTACCTTGTGTTTCTTCAGCAAGAAATGGAACTTGATGGATCCCCTTTACACCTGCTACGATAGACGCCGGAAATGAAACAATTTCTTGATTGATGTGGCTGACATTACTGTTGACGATTCGCTTCGCTGCAGCAAGATCTTCATTTTCGTCAGCAATTTCCTTTTGCAAGGCCAAGAATTGGTTAGAAGACAAGAGCTCTGGATAGTTTTCACCGACTGCACGAATTTGTGCCAAGACATCATTTTGATTGGTAATGACTTGGTTGGATTCTTGAATAGTCGCTCCTTGGCGTAAAGCAACTAAATCAGTAAAAATCTCTTGCTCGTGTTTGGCATAGGCTTTGGCTACTTTTAGCATTTCCGAAATGGTATCATAGCGTTTTACGAGAACGATATCAACCGTTCTCTTTGATTCTTCGATGGTTACTAGATAACGATTGAGGCGATTTCCTACACTAATAAACCAAATGGCCAATAGGGCAAGAAATAATAGGATGATTCCAATAATGAGATTCATGATGCTTCTCCTTCAAAAATTGCTGTTATTTCCTTAATTAAAGCTAGTTCTTTGCATAATTTATGATATTCAGATACCAAAGATAGTTGATCAATATCTTCCGGTTTTTGGGGCGTCGGAAAGATATAGCGATCGGTATACAAAGAAATAAATAGTTTCTTGTCTTTCAAAAATACACACATGGCATTTTGAGAAATTTGTCGATCAAACCATTCCAACATCTTAGGGGTGAGAAATTTACGGGCAGACAGTTCATCCGTGCAGTAAATATTGTAATTCTCGTTATTGCGAATATCCTCGGTTTCAATCTGAACTTCATCTCCTCTGGCTCCAGGATAAACCCCATTCACCTCCCTCTTAAAAAGAAAGGATTTCTTGGTTGGCACAACTCGAAGATGACCTGAGAAATTGATCGGTAGATGTAAAGAGAACACTTGTCCAAGGAAATCTGTAACTTCCACATGTTCCGTCCTCGTATGACCATTAGATGTCCGGTAACGAGTCTCCGTATGATGGGCATAGAGATTTGACACTGTCAGCTCTTTGTCATCATGAAATGATAGCTCTTTGAAACATAGAAAATCAGTCGACCGAGGACATAAATGCGAGAGAGCTTCAGAAGGGATGGAACCGTCCTCTTTGATCGAAGCTCGAGGAAAAACTTCCTTTAATACAGGCGAAAGGATATCATCAAGATAGATCTCATCGTTCGAACGAATTCGATCCCTAAACAAGGCTTTTCGTTTTTTATATTGTGGCCAATAATACAAACCAACAACTAAAAGGATCAAAGGAATAGCTGCAAAACGCAATAAAATGAGAGACAGTATGGCGCAAATAATACCAAAGGATCGCAAAACATTCCACTTAAGATTGTTCTTCATCTGTTCTCGGATCAATCCGATGGCATCCTGAAATTGTTTAGAGTTTTCAAGCTCCTCAATTTTATGCGAATAGTCTGTAGATGCTGAATCATTAGAATGATAGAAATCTCCCAATCAACTCCACTCCTTTCTGACCTAGGCACTTTACTATATTATAACACCAACATAACTTTGTAGCAACTGTATTATAATAGTTTTCGGTTCTTTGAGGAAACAAAAAAATCCTGATCCGAAGACCAGGATTCGAGGCACCTTTCGGTGAGAACAGCAGGTTCACACAACTGTTCAAGGTCCGCTCCTGCGTTACAATTGAATGTAGACCTCCTCAGCGCAAAAGGCTCCAAAGGAGCCAATCGACTCATCGCATGAATCTAGTTTACCATGAACATCCACAAACTGTCAAGAAGGTAAGTACTTGCTTCCTTCCCGAATGCTTAATGGTGACAACTGATCTCGATAGCGGTCGATAAAGGCCCCTACCCAATCCGGATTGACCTTGGAATAGTTGCGTAAGCTCCAGCCAATTGCCTTATTTATAAAGAACTCGCTTTGACCTAGATTATTGAGGATCACTTTTTCTAACAAATCCGTATCTGTTTTTTCTTTCCTCATAAGCTGGTGATCAATGGCAATCCGCCTCAACCAAAAGTCCTGATCCCTACTCCAATCCAGCATAACCTGTTTGGTTTCTGGATATGTGAAAGTAATCTCTCCGATGATGCGGTCCAACTGATCAATACTATCCCACCAGGACTTGGTTTGAGCCAATTCCTTTAGCTTTGGAAAATCTTCAGGTCTAAGCTCCTTCTTCTTTTTATCCAGATAATCCATAGCAATATATTGAAACTCACGGTAAGGTTGCTGCCAACACTCTTCCACAAAAGTCCAATCAATTGGATCCTTTATGAAGGGTTTAAAAAACTCTCTTTCAATCTTTTTGAGAATTGGTTTATGAACGCCAAGAAAGCTGAATTTATTTTTCATATAAGCTTCCATTGCTGAGACTTTCGCTGGATCAGCTTGGTTTTCTAACAATTTCAAAAGAATTTTTGTATCCATATGATTCCTCCTTTTTTACATCAAAGGTCCAATCAAAGAAAAAAGATAGCCACCCAGACGATGAACCATAGGTATTTTTGATAAACTTTCTAAAGTGACTTCCTCTGAGAGAGCCTGGGTTTTCTCAAAATCTTCTTCAATCTTAAGCACTTCCAGATTTTTGTAGAGATAAACCCCATCTTCAAAATTTTGATAGAGGCTTCGGTAGTCTGTATTAATGGTTCCTACCACAGCTTGTTTGTCATCAGATACATAAACTTTAGCATGGACAAAGCCTGGGGTATAACGGAAAATACGGACGCCAGCATCCAAGAGCACTTTAAAATAGGTCGTCGCAATATCAAAAGCATATTGTTTATCTGGAATCCCTGGCATAATGATCCGAACATCTACTCCTCGTTTGGCCGCGAAAGTCATAGCTCTAACCAATTCGTCATCCAAGATCAAATAAGGGGTCATGATGTGAACATAATCGGTCGATGTATTCAGTAAATGAAGATAAACATTCTCAGCCACTTTGTGATAGGTCAATGGTGAATTGCCATAAGGGAGTACAAAGCCCTGACTCTTTCTTTGTTGAGGTTTTTCTTGTAGATAGCGCTCCATATCCCTTTTATCTTCTATTCCAGTCACTGTCCACATGGTCAAAAAGAGAGCTTTTAGCGTTTGAACTGCTGAACCATCTAATCGAAGGGCCGTATCCTTCCAATGACCAAAGCGTTCTCGTTTATTGACATACTCATCAGCGATATTAACGCCACCAGTATAAGCAACTTGACCATCAATCACTGTAATCTTTCGATGGTCTCGGTAATTGTAATAGGTTGATAGAATAGGCTTGACTGGTGAGAAGGCCTGAGCATTAATCCCAACCTTGTGCAGTCGCTCGATATAATCATAGGACAAGGTAGTCATCTCATTCATCCCATCAAACATGACACGAACATCCAGACCTGCCTTGGCCTTCTCCTCCAAAATGGCTAAAATCTCGCCCCACATGATCCCTTCGTCAATGATGAAATATTCTATGAAGATATAACGCTCGGCCTTTTTCAAATCCTCCAACAAGGCTGGAAGCATGTCATCTCCAAGTGGAAAATAGGTAACCTCTGTGTTGCTGTAGATAGGAAACTGGGCTGAACTATGCTCCAAAAAATAAGCTAATTTCTGTAATTGGCGATCACTTTGGGATAAATAATCAGCAACTTCTGGATCGGTGCTTAGATAATCGGATGCCTGCACTGTAGCATCCTCAAGCCGCTTCTTCAAGCGTCTCACACCCAACTCAGCTAACGAAAAGTAAAGCAGAGCCGTCCCAAAAATTGGAAAGAGGGCAATGATAATCACCCAGGACAATTTGGAACGAGAATCCATGGAACGATTGAGCAAGTAAAAGAAGGTAAAGACACTCAACAAGTGTTCCCATAAGATAATGGATGGGAAATGCTCTTGTAGGCTGAGATATGAAAAGACAAGAAAGGCCAATTCCAGTAAGAAGAACAGGAGGATGGGAACCTTTCGGTTAAGTAGAATTTTGGCCCATCTGGAGGGCTTTTGAGGTAACAGTCTAGCACTTTGTTCTTGAGTCATAAAAACCTCTTTCGTATAAAAACATCTTCTATGCTAAATTATTTATGGATTGTTTCAAGTGATATGGAGCTTTCATTTCATTTATCTACTACTCCTTAACAGCTCTTACTTGATTTTTCTCAGGTCTTTTGCATCCAGACGATATCATGCCATTTGTTAAACTTATAGCCAATCTTTGGGAAATGAGCCACTTGGACATAGCCCCGCTTTTCATGCATGGAAATGCTCGCTTCGTTCGGAACTGCGATACAAGCCAGAAAGCGTAAGTAGCCTCGTGCTTGCAACTCCACTTCTAAGGCACTATAAAGAGCTGATCCAATCCCTTTTCCACGCGCTTCTTTTGCTACATAAATAGACAATTCAGTGGTCCAATCATAGGCAGCGCGTGCATAATAGGTCGAGGCATAGGCATAGCCCACAACTTTCCCATCCACTTCTGCGACCAAATAAGGAAATTTGGTCAGCGTTTTTGTGATGCGACTTTCAAATTCCTGGACAGTCGGCACATCAACCTCAAAGGTAATGGCTGTCTCTGTCACATAAGGTTGGTAAATCGCTCGGATAGCTGCTGCATCGCTGAGCTGAACGGGTCGAATCATCATGGTGGCCTCCTCATTAGATTATACCTAGTATACCGATATGCCTTCTCACTGTCAATGAAGGACTAGCAGCAAGCAAAAAAATCCTGGAATTGTATCCAGGATTTCCATCCTTCTTAAACCGTTTGAGTTAACCCCATCATCCGGTAAAGGAATAAAGCGCTCGGAGCTTTCAAAAAGCTCTTTTGCTTGGAATTTGTTGCTTTTAAGACATAGTTCGGTTTGACTGTTTTGGTGACTGTCTTTGCTTGTTTAAGATTCAGACCGGTTTGTTTTTTAGACGGTTGAACTTTCGATGGTTGAAGGGAAGCTTTCACTGCGCTTACTTGAAGGGGGTTTTCTTTCACTTTCAAGGCTTGTCCAACTGGTTTTGAAGCAGAGGCAGATAATCCTGCTTGAGCTGGATGAGAGAGTTGACTCATAGTTTGATTGTTCCTGACTTCGACATGGTTTAGGATACCTCCATTTGGATTGAGGTGATCAGTCACACCTGTATCAAATGGCGCTACAAATACATTGTCCTCAATGGTGACATTTTTAATATCTCCATAGCGCGTTTCAACATCAATCGATCCACGATGCTTGTTGTAGATATCGCTCTTCGTCCCTGTACGCTCCAAGAGATTGTGGTGAACCCGAATTCCTTCTTCATTTAGATCAAAGTTATGGCCCTTAAAGACAGTCGTCAAGCGAATTCCGGCGTCACCGATATTGTCTTTAATCCGATTGTAGGCAATCTCATGGCCTTTTCCACCAAAGATCCCAACACCACCAGCTCGCCAACCGAGTTCAATCGTATTGTGCAAGAATTTATTATTTTCTGCTACTGCCGATTCTGTCCCATCCGCAATACTTGACCAGCTGGCAAGTCCGTCATCTCCATTTCCACGAATACTCGAATTGCGGACAATCGAATTCTTAGTCCCTTGGGCAAAGTTGACCCCGTCAGCCAGGTTATTGCGCAAACGGACATTTTCTACCACTAGACCATCTGTGTACTTCATATCATTTTTTCCAGCATAATCGCCAATCCACATGCCGACTTCAAAATGTTCGGCCCAAATATCGTGAATATGAGAATTCTTCCCTGGCGTTCCAGAAATGGCCTTGTACTGAGCATTTTCACCATAGCGTGAACGAAGGTTGGAGGACAGATAGACATCGCTAAATTCAACATGGTTGTCTTGGTGAAGGAAGTCAAATCCACCACCACCAGCTTGGTCACTAGTAAAATGCAGTTGGGTATGCCAGATACCAGCCCCTGAAATCTTCATATCAGAAGCATCGATACCGACTTTTCGATTGAGATTAAATCGCCCAGCTGGGATATAGACATTCTTTCCGGTTTGTTTAGCTTCATAAATCGCATCATAGAGAGCCTGGCTGTCATCAGTATCGTCGTTTGGCGTAGCTCCTTTAGAAACAATATTGATAGCATTATCCCCTTGAGCAATCGGGTCTGGAGCTTGCTCGAATTCCACAAAGTCAAGACCATAATGGACGTCATCTGACCTGTTTTTCACCAGTGAAACCACATCTCCTTTTTGAAGCTGAAGTCCTGGAAGGAGGCTGTGTACTTCATCAAATTGGAACCGAGCGCGTGTATCCGCCTGGGCACTATCGTGTACACCTTTGTCATTCAAGTACTGCCAGTTAGACGTAGATGAAAGGTCCAATTGTTGAACACTGTGACCATTCACCTGTACATCGAGTTGTCCACTTGCGCCATCTGGTACCGTGTAGCGTACAGTTAAGGCATTGGCTGGCTCATTGACCTTAAAAGAAACACCATCTCCCTTTTCTTTTAAAGCAACATAAGTCTGATCAGAAGCTTCAATAGCTGTTGAGTGACTGTCTTGAGACTGCTCTACCTCTGCCTTTCCAAGGAGGTTTCCTTTGTCTGCCTCATAACGGGTGTAAGGCATAGATGCTCCATATTGGCTGGTATCTACTTGAGAGCTTGCAAGATCAGAGGTTATCGCTTCTTGCCCTTGTATTTGAACTTGTTCCTGCTCTCCAGCTTGATCAGCTGCCACAGATTTTCCAGTCAAAAAACAAGCCCCCATGATCGCAATCACGACAGAAAAGACTCCAAGTTTAGACTTGCGAATGCCAAAAACGATATCTTTGTTTAAATGATTCATCACACATTTCTCCTTTTATTTTTTACAATGATTCTATCCTAATAAAAAATATCATGACAAACAAGGTGAATTGTGTGAATATTCTGTATCAATTTGTTGCAGATATGTTAACCTTTTTATGTAGTAATAAAAGTGAGTAAGAAAAAAGAGGCTGAGAATGCTTTCTCAAACCTCTTTTGATGACACGAGCTTATTCCGCTTTTTTATTTGAAAATTGGCTATTGTAGAGCTCATAGTAGAATCCTTTATCTGCTAACAAGGATTGGTGATTTCCTTGCTCGATGATTTGGCCATCTTTGAGGACAAGGATTTTATCTGCTTCTTGAATGGTAGACAAGCGGTGAGCAATGACAAAGCTAGTCCGCCCTTTCATCAAATTCTTCATCGCTTTTTGAATCAAGAGCTCTAAACGCGTATCGACAGAAGACGTCGCTTCATCCAAAATCAAAATCTTAGGATCAGCTAGGAGCGCACGCGCAATGGTTAGGAGTTGCTTTTGCCCTAGAGAAATATTGCTAGACTCCTGGTTCATTTCCATATTGTAACCACCAGGGAGTGTCCGGATAAAGTGATCGACATTGGCTGCCTTTGCGGCTTCAACAATTTCTTCATCCGTTGCCTCGAGATTACCAAAGCGAAGGTTTTCTTTGATGGTTCCTTCATATAACCAAGCATCCTGAAGCACCATTCCGAATTGTTTGCGGTAATCTTGGCGAGATAGATGACGAATATCATGACCATCCACCGTAATCGATCCTGCAGTCACATCGTAAAAGCGCATCAGCAAATTAATCAGGGTTGTTTTCCCTGCTCCGGTTGGTCCGACAATGGCCACCATTTCACCTGGTTTGACTTCTAGGTTGAAATCACGAATCAAGGGTTTGTCCGCTACATATTGGAAATCCACGTTTTTAAAGCTGACTTGCCCTGTCAAATCTCCAGAGAGGGTTTCTGTCACATCTGCTACTTCATCTGGCTCATCCATGACTTGGAAAATCCGGTCTAGAGATGACTTAGCACTTTGTAGCTGACCTGCCAATTGGGTCAAGTTTTGAATCGGTTGGTTGATCTGCCAAACATATTGAACGAAGGCCTGCATATTCCCGACAGTCAAACGACCTGCTATCACTTGCAAGCCACCAAACAAAGCGATAATGAGATAAGTCAAATCTGAAATCCCATTTAAAATCGGCATCATTAAGCCAGAAATGAAATTAGCCTTGAACCCTACTTTTTGAAGGTGATGGGTAATATCATGAAACTCTTCCTGGGAAGATTTTTCCCGAACGTAGAGCTTAAGTACATTAAAGCCTGTTAAATTTTCTTGCACAAAGCCGTTCATTGCTCCCAAAACATCTGCCTGCTCTTTAAAGTAAGGCTGAGATTTTTTCATGATAAATCGAGCACTGAAATAAGTGATCGGAATGGACAAAATGACCACTAGCCCCAGCTGGATGTTTAAGTATAAGACCATGCTGATGACAAAGAGCAAGGTAAAGATAGCGTTGACGATTTGTAAGAAGGACTGTTGCAAGGCATTCGAGACGGTTTCGACATCACTAGTAAAACGTCCCAGCAAATCTCCGAACTGATGCCGGTCAAAATAAGAAACGGGAATGTGATTGATTTTATGGGACAAATCATTTCGCATGTCCTGAACGGTCTTTTGAACAGCATTAGTCATGAAATAGTTGGAATAATAAGATCCCAACTCATAGAGGACCCCACGGAATAGATAGAGCGTCATAATGATCGCGATATAGGAGGTGTTAAGACCAGCTCCCGCAAGGCCTTTTGCTATATCCATGAGATTTTTTGTCAACTCAGTAATGGCAAGCCCCAAAACAAAGGGTTCGACAACACTCATGACGACACTCAGGATTTTTAAGAAAATGGACAAGCAAACTTCCAAGCGATAGGCTCTCAAATAAGTCCATAGTCTACTAAAACTGTTTTGTTCTTGTTTCATCTGCTTCTCCTTTCTATTCCTCTGTTAATGATGGACTATCGAGCTGCGAATTGGCAATTTCGCGATAGATCTCATTGCTTTCCATCAATTCATCGTGGGTTCCTCGACCAACGATTTCCCCTTGGTCCAAGACAATAATTTGATCCGCATCCATAATGGTTCCCACACGTTGCGCTACGATCAAGACGGTCGCATCTCCTGTAACTTCTTTGAGACGCTTCCGCAAAGTGGCATCCGTCTTGTAGTCTAGGGCAGAGAAGGAATCATCAAAAATAAAGACATCTGGATCTTTGACAACAGCACGAGCGATGGATAAGCGTTGTTTTTGACCACCCGAAAGGTTGCTACCACCTTCTGCTAAATGCGTGTCGAAGCGTTCCTCACGGCTGTCGATAAATTCCTTGGCTTGGGAAATATCAGCCGCTTGTTCTAATTCTTCGACAGATGCATCTTCTTTCCCATAACGAAGGTTTTCAGCAATGGTTCCTGTAAAGAGCAAGGCCTTTTGTGGAATAAAACCAATCTTTTGGCGAAGGGCTTTCAGATTGTAGTCACGGACATCCACACCATCCACCAAAATCTTCCCAAGTGTTACATCATAGAATCGAGGAATCAGCTGCACAAGCGATGATTTCCCAGAACCGGTCGAGCCGATAAAGGCGATCGTTTCGCCGGGTTTGGCCTGAAAGGAAATGTTGTGAAGAACTGGACTCTCCGTCTCACCTGGATAAGCAAAGGTGACATTGTCAAATTCCAAATAGCCACGAGATGCTGTTTCTGTTACACCATTCTCATTTGGATCGATCGAAATGGGCATATCCATGATTTCCTTGAGACGACGGCTAGAAACCGCAGTCCGAGGATACATGGTAAAGAGATTGGCTAAAAAGAGGAAAGATAAGAGCGCGTGGAAGCTATACTCAATAAAAGCAACCAGATCCCCAATTTTCAAACTACCGTCATGAAGAGGATCCAAAGCAAACCAGACAATCGCCACAATCATAGCAATGATGATCTGCACAAATAAGGGCTCTGTCAAACCAGTTAGTTTGAACAATTTATTCGAGTTTTCTGCGTAGACTGCATTTTCAGCCGCAAATTTCTCTTCCTGGAATTCTTCACGGGCAAAGGCACGAATCACACGAAGTCCAGTCAAATTTTCACGTGCAAATTGATTAAGATGGTCCAGGGTCTTTTGTTGCTTCTCGGAAAGTGGACGTGTCTTAACTGCTACATACCAGACGACGACAGCAAGAAATGGTACAGAAACCGCTACAATCCACGCTAAAGAAGGACTGGTCGTGAGAATCAAGAGAACACTGGAAACCATCATCAAGGGTGTAATGACCCCCATCTTCAACATAGAATCCGCAAACTGCATCAAAACAAAGGTATCCGAAGTCAAGCGAGTGACCAATGACGATACCCCAATTTGCTCATACTCGCGATGCGAGTACTCCTGTAACTTAGCATAGAGGTCATTGCGCATATCGCGGACCATAGTGGTCGTTAGTTGACCAACCGCGTAAGACAAGATAATCCGACCCACAATCCCAAGCAAAATGATCGCAAACATGACCCAGCCCCAGAAATACAGCCGATCCACATCACGCGGGTTAATCCCCTCATCAATCATGCGAGCTAGAATCGTTGGCAAGCCCAAATTGACAATAACAAACAGGACCGCTGAAAATAGATTCAGGGCTAGCCACTTGGGATACTTTTTCAAGTAGGACCAAATATAAAGCATAGATGATTCTCCTTTTCCATAAATAATAACCTTGATCACACAGAAAAGAGGGAGCGAGACGAAATCATTTTCAAAGAAAATCATTCCTGCCCCAGTCCCATCTGTAGTCTCATTATATCAAACCAGTCATAAAAGTAAAGCAAAAGAGAGTGGGACAGAAATCGGTAATTCGTTAGAATTCGATTTCGTCGTCCCACCTCCGCACAGTTGAGTAGGGCTGTAAAAGCTGATGGAACCAGCGTAGTAGAGCCCACTCAACCACTGCGTCTTGCTCGACAATTCAAAAATAATTGAGAGGCTAAGACTTTTGTCCCAGCCTCTCAGTCGCTTTATTTCGTGCGTTTGAGTTTAGCATTTTTAAGAATCATAAGATCCCCTTGGTTGCTATTACTTAACTTAGAAAGATCAAATGTCAAATAGTCACCATCGACCTTGTATGTAATCTTTTCTCCACTACCATCATTTGACGAGATTGTTTTCTCTTTTTGATTGATTTTGACATCATAAGATCGCTCATTCTTTTGACCAGCGACTTCACCCGCGATGCTGAGGGTTCCTTTAGAATCTTTGATCTTAATAGAAACTTCAAAATTAATAACGTTTCCAATAGACTCTAATTGACTACCTGATAAGCCTTGATCTTCAAGAATTTTCTTGAGTTCAGTTTTTGATGGTTTGTAGACATAAGTCCCATTATCACTTTTGGCACCACATGCCACCAAGAGGACGGCTGCAAAAACTGCAACGAAAGCTAAAAGAATACGTTTAATATTTTTCATAATCAATCTCCTAATGTATTTTATAATCAGATTTTACCACTATTTTAATACCGATTCAAGATGTTTTGAAGAAGAAAAAGAGCAGATACTCTCTGCCCTTCTCTTGTATTATTTTGTACGTTTGAATTTAGCGTTTTTGAACATTTCCAAAGCGGCTTCATGACCTGAACTCTTTTCACCAGATAAATCAAAAGTGAACACATCGCCTGAAACTTTGTATTTAACCTTTTCACCTTTACCTGTTTTAGATTGAAGAGTTTTCTTTTGTTGGTCAACTTTCATATCAAATGATTGGTCTGTTTTTTGTCCCATCATTTCACCTTTAATTTTAAGGCTACCTGTTTTATCTTTAATGGTCACTGAAACTTCCAATTTAACATTGTCGATCAATGCATCTACACTTGAACTTGGAGCACCTTGTTCTTCAAGGATCTCCTTCACTTCAGTTTTTGTTGGTTTGTAGACATAAGTCCCGTTATCACTTTTGGCACCACATGCCACCAAGAGGACTGCTGCAAAAACAGCTACTACAGCCAAAAGAATTCGTTTAAAGTTTTTCATAACTTCTCCTTTTTAGTTAGATTCACCCTATTATATCAACAATTCAGACACACGGCAATGAAAGTTTATAAATGTCATATTCTTGTAATATTTCTTGTATCAACAAAGAAATAGAATAAGGCGGAATTTAAATCCCGCCATGATTGCTTATTTAACTTTTTTGAACTTAGCAATTTTCATGTAGTTATTAAACATGTCTGTGTCACCCATCAAAGAATTCTTCACATCCTTAATCGTTAACACATTTCCTGAAACTTGATAAGTAATTTCCGCTTTCCCATACTCATTTTCTGAGACAAGAGTTTTAGCTTTTTGGTCTACTTCCAAATCAATCACTTGATTTACATTTTGACCACCTGCATTGGTGTCTACTTTCATCTCACCTTTCTTATCATTGATTGTAATCGAAATAGTGAATGAGTAATTATCACCTATCAAAGATTGAAATTCACTTGGCATAATATCTTTGATCTCATCCTTAGTAGGCTCAAACACGTAAGTCCCATTATCGCTTTTAGCGCCACATGCTACCAAAAGGACGGCTGCAAAGACAGCTACAACAGCTAACAAAAGACGTTTAAAATTTTTCATCATCTTCTCCTTTATGATATGATTTATAGCCATTATAGCAACAAATTAGCAACATCTCAAGGGAATATAGCAAATGTAAAATCATTGTAACATCATTAAAACCGCACTATTTAGTAGGTTTAGAGAAAATAAAGAGAGCTACACATGTTATCTTTATAAAAGCCCTCTATTCACATTCTATCATCATTATTTTCAACGACAAAAAAACCGAGGTCTAAACCTCGGTTTTGATTTTGATTGGAAACTCTATTATTTAAGAGTAACTGAAGCTCCAGCTTCTTCCAATTTACCTTTGATTTCTTCAGCTTCAGCTGCAGCAACACCTTCTTTGATAACGCCAGGTGCACCATCAACAAGTTCTTTAGCTTCTTTAAGACCAAGACCAGTGATTTCACGTACAACTTTGATAACGCCGACTTTCTTGTCGCCTGCAGATGTCAATTCGATATCGAATGAATCTTTAGCAGCACCTGCGTCAGCAGCACCAGCTGCAGCAACAGCTACAGGAGCAGCTGCAGTTACACCAAATTCTTCTTCGATAGCTTTTACAAGGTCGTTCAATTCAAGGATTGAAGCTTCTTTAATTTCAGCAATAATGTTTTCAATGTTCAATGCCATTGTTATTTCCTCCAAATAAGTTTTAATTTTATGTTTTTATTTTTTTGTAGCTAGGCTACGCTGCGTAGCTTAAGATTAAGCTGCGTCTTCTTTGTTGTCTGCAACCGCTTTGACTGCAAGAGCAACGTTGCGCACTGGCGCTTGAAGTACAGAAAGGAGCATAGAAAGAAGTCCTTCGCGGTTTGGAAGAGTTGCAAGTGCAAGAATCTCTTCTTTAGATGCGACAGCGCCTTCGATTGCACCACCTTTAATTTCAAGTGCTTCAGCGTCTTTTGCAAAATCATTCAAGATTTTCGCAGGTGCGATAACATCTTCGTTAGAAAATGCTACTGCAGAAGGTCCAACGAATACAGATGCAAGATCTTCAAGACCAGCTTTTTCAGCTGCACGACGCAAGATTGAGTTTTTGATAACTTTAAACTCAACTTCGCTTCCGCGAAGGTTGCGACGGAGAACTGTATCTTGCTCAACTGTCAAACCGCGAGAATCTACAACGACGATAGATGCAGCAGCTTTCATTTTTTCAGCTACTACGTCAACAAGTTCCGCTTTTTTAGCAATAATTGCTTCACTCATTAGTGTGTTCACCTCCGTAATTATTTTGCTTGGGGAATTTTTCCAAAAGAAAAACGCGCCCAAACCTAGACACGAAAGTACAATACGCTTCTTTTAATTGATACGTTTTGTCCTCGGTAGGATTTTTATGAGTCGAGCTCCCCTACTGTCTTAGGCAGTTTTTTCAAACCGTAGATTAGTTTATCACATATAAAAAAAGAATGCAAGTACTTTTGCAAACTTTTTTTATATTTTTTAATCGTTGTAGAGACTCTTGATGTTATTCAACCAAGCATAGGCTAGTCCCATGAGGACTCCTCCTCCTACCCAGTTGGCAAAGAAGGTGACACCATAGTGACGTAATATATTTAAAAATTCAAAATGTGGCAATTGGCTAGAAACTGGATTAAAGCTTAATAATGAGAAGGAAGCAAAATTAGCCGCCAAGTGCTCATTGGTCATAAAGACAAACATATAAATAGCAGAGAGAGCTAAGAGCACCTTCGCTGTTTCATCTTTGAAATATAAATAAGAAAGGATAGCAATATTTACAAAGATATTGGCAATAACCCCTTCAAAGAATACCACTTGATTGCTTCGTTGGAGTTTATTTTCTGCTACCGTAGCCAGGAATCCTTTTGGATCAATATGAGCAAAGGCTGTTGTTTGATTGAACAGAAAAGCTACGATCAAAGCACCAATTAAATTAAAGAAGGTACAATAAAGAAGAATCTCCAATGCTTTCTTCCAATGGATCTTCTTTAGATAGGTTCCCGCTGTCAAATACATCATATTTGAGGTGGTTAATTCCGCATTTAAGAATAAGAGGTAAACCAAGCCCCAGGCAAAGATGAATGGAAATAGAAAACGACCCGATCCAGGTACAAAGGTATTTAATAAGTCAGCTGCAACAGCTCCGACCGCAGTACTTAAAGTGAGAAATCCACCAGCAAAAATAGAACGGACTGCATAGCGCGTTTTAGATTTCTGATAGAGATCTTCCTTCTTATTACACGCCGCTCCAACTTTTTGAATAAAATTAGATTCAGACATAATATTCTCCTTATATAATGTTTGTGAATAAAATCATTATAACATAGAGAGAAAAGAATGAAAAGGTTTTCAGGAAGAATTCTTAAATTTACAACATATACGTTTTAAATCATATAGCAAGACATAATAAAAAACAGGCAGACGCCTGTCTTAGTTTTAATAATTTAAACGGTTCGCCCAAGCGATATCCAAATTAAAGATTTCTTGTGAAGTGAACTGTTGGCGATATGGATTGTATACGGAACCTGTAATACCACCTTGAACATTTGGTGAATCGTATTGAGTTAAATTATAGGTTTCAATGATGTTATTAAGTTTTGCATAGTAGCTTGTGTCTGTCGCATAAACACCTGTCAAAGCTGCAGTTGCATCTTGGTAACTAGAGGTGTTGCTCTTCCAAGCACCTGCAAAATGTCCTTGTTTCAATACAGCTACGTAATCTTGCAATGATTCGTAGTAAGATGGGTAAGAACGAAAAGCATCATTAATTGTATACGCATTTCCTGCACCGTCATCTTCCCAAGTTTGCATCACTGCGGATTGACCAGCATAACTTCCTTTAATACCGAAAAGGTTGTAATGTGGATAAGAAGACAAGCCAGACTGACCTGAACCACTTTCAAGGATGGCTTGTGCGATCATAACGGAAGCATAAAGGTCATTCTCTTGACCGAGCTGACGAGCTGACTCACCAATTTGTGAGATGAAAGCTTCAGTAGGGTCTGAATAAGCTTGGTAAGTTCCATCATTAGCACCAACTGATGTGACGTGTTCGCTCATAGCAGCAGCAAATGTCCCCACTGCTAATACAGAAACGAACAAACCAAACAATTTCGATTTATTCCGTATTTTCTTTTTCATAATACAATTTATCTCCAATTAATTTTTTATCATCTTTTATCTTTATAGAGATTATACCATATAAATAGAAGAAAACAAAGGCACTTATATTACACTTGTATTACAATTGCGAGATAAATCCAAAACAAAAATGACATTTTCATGTCATTTCAATTTATTTCGTAAAACGCATTTTCTAAAATAGCATCCCATGACTTCTCTAGTCCCTCCCTGGTTACAGAAGAAAAGACAATAAAGGTGTCCGCAGGATCGAAATTTAGTTTTTTCTTGATGATTGATTCATGTTTGTTCCATTTTCCACGTGGAATCTTATCTGCCTTGGTAGCAACTAAGATCACAGGAATCTCATAATATTTTAAGAACTCATACATCTGAACATCATCTGCTGAAGGTTCGTGGCGAAAATCGACTAGGCTAACGACTGCTTTTAAGTTTTCGCGACTAGTGAGGTATTCTTCAATCATCCGCCCCCACTTCTCGCGCTCTTTTTTTGAAACACGTGCATAGCCATAACCAGGTACGTCTACCAAACGGAGTTTATCATCGATATTGAAGAAATTGAGCAATTGAGTTTTTCCTGGTTTTCCAGATGTTCTGGCCAGGTTTTTTCGATTTAAGAGAGTATTAATAAAAGAAGACTTGCCGACATTGGATCGACCGGCAAGTGCAACTTCTGGAATCTCATCTTGAGGATAATGGCTCTTATTTGCAGCGCTTAAGAGGATATCCGCATTATGTGTATTAATTTCCATATTTTATCTTTCTAGGCTGTTTCGAGAATTGGTTTTTCAGTTCCGTCTACAGCTTCTTTTGTAATTCGAACAAGTTTGACATCTTCTTGACTTGGAATTTCAAACATGACATCCATCATGGTTTCTTCGATAATCGAACGAAGTCCACGAGCTCCTGTTTTTCTTTCGATGGCTTTATTAGCAATCTCTTGAAGAGCTTCATCATCAAATTCCAATTCAACATTATCATAAGAGAGCAAGGTTTGGTATTGTTTTACCAAGGCATTGCGTGGCTCTTTCAAGATACGGACAAGGTCGTCAACTGTCAATTGCTCAAGAGCAGCAAAGACTGGAAGACGTCCGATCAATTCTGGGATAATCCCGAATTTTTGAATATCTTCTGCCACGATTTCTTGCATGTAAGAGCTTGATTCATCAATAGCTTTATTGTTCTTACCGAAACCGATGACTTTTTCACCAAGACGTTGCTTAACAATTTCTTCGATCCCGTCAAAAGCTCCACCTACGATGAAGAGAATATTCTTGGTATCCACTTGGATCATCTCTTGTTGAGGGTGTTTGCGTCCCCCTTGAGGTGGGACACTAGCGACGGTTCCTTCGATGATCTTCAAGAGGGCTTGTTGTACACCTTCACCAGAAACGTCACGCGTGATAGAGACATTTTCACTTTTCTTAGCGATCTTATCGATTTCATCGACGTAGATGATGCCTCGTTCTGCACGCTCGATGTTGAAATCAGCTGCTTGAAGAAGTTTCAAGAGAATGTTTTCAACGTCTTCTCCTACATAACCAGCTTCTGTCAAGGCTGTTGCATCTGCAATGGCAAATGGGACATTCAAGCTACGTGCTAAGGTTTGGGCCAAGAAAGTCTTACCTGAACCAGTAGGACCAATCATGAGGATGTTTGATTTTTGCAATTCAACATCTGTCTCGTCTTCGCGCGTATCGTGGAAGTTGATGCGTTTGTAGTGGTTGTATACCGCTACAGCAAGGGCACGTTTGGCACGATCTTGACCGATCACATAGTGGTTCAAGATATTGAGCAATTCGATTGGTTTTGGAACTTCGCTAAGGTCTGCAAGAACTTCTTCTGCTAGCTCTTCACGGATAATTTCTTGTGCTAACTCTACACATTCATTACAGATAAACGCGTTGTTTCCTGCAATAATTTTTTGGACTTCATCTTGACTCTTTCCGCAAAATGAACAATAAACCATCATATCATTATTTTGATTCGTTGGCATGTATTTCCTCTTTCTGTCATTTTCTGTTTCTATTTAGTTTAAAATAAGGTCATGTAAAAGGCGTGAATGGAATTCACAAGATTGGTAAAAGCATTTAGTAAGAATAAAATAGCGAGGCCAAACCGTTTTTTACGAAAGGTTTGTAAGGCGCAAATCAAACAGATGACACATAGGACAGCTGTAAAAAAACCAAAGACACTTCGCTCCATTAGTCTAAATCCTTTCTCTTATAATAGTTGACCGTAAAATCATATGGATTCTTCTCATCTTTCGGATGATGGACTTGACGGACTCTTTCATAGTGGCTCTCTTCAAATTTTGGTGCCAATGTATCTCCATCAATCGTTGCATGAATCATGGTCTGGATCAATTCTTCTAACTGGTCAGAAAAGAGCTTTAAAATCTGACTGCCACCGATAATATAAAGATTCTTCTCTTGGTTCTGGTACCAGTCCAAGACTTCTTCTTTGCTGTGCATGACGAGTACATCATCGTTTTCAGGATCATAGGCTTGATCTTGCGTTAAGATAATGCTGGTCCGACCTGGTAGAACCCGTTTTTTCATACCATCAAAAGTCACTCTTCCCATGAGAATGGCTTGTCCCATGGTTGTTTCTTTGAAATGCTGAAGCTCAGCTGGCAGATACCAAGGCATGACTTGGTCCTTTCCAATAATGCCATTTTCAGTTTGAGCCCAGATACCAATTATCTTTTTCATTCTCTCATCCTTTACACTGATACTTCTATTTTATCAAATTTTCTTATAAAAGACAGATTTCAACTATCTTGTTTGGAGGATATTTTTTCAAATACAAACAGAAAAAACCGCGAGATTTTCGCGGTTTTTCTTAGCCACAAGTTAGCTTAGTCTTCTTTTTTGCGTTTTGCAAATCCGAATAATGAGAGACCTGCTAAAGCACTAAAGATTGCAAGACCAGCAGTTGAAGATTCTTTTGTTCCTGTGTTTGGAAGTTGTGCAGTAGGATTTTGTGGATCAATATACTTCACTTCTTCTTTCGCTTCTGGAACGACAGGAATCGTTGGTTCTTCTGGTTTTGGTTGTGGAGTAGGTTGTGGTTCTGGTGTTGGTTGCGGTTGTGGAGTAGGCTGTGGCTGTGGCTCTGGTGTCGGAGTTGGATCCGGCATTGGAGTTGGTGTCACAGTCTTCTTGTAGATATGTTGAGTGTTTCCATCTTTATCTACAACAGTCTTCACGAAGTCATAACCTGGGATATCCTTCTTCGGTTGTTCCCCATCTTCTGTTGGGTTACCTGGGATTGGGTCCCCATTTTCGTCTACATATGAAGTCGTAACTTTTTCATAGACGTGTTCTGTATCACCATTAGGCAATTTCTTCGTTTCCACAAAGCGGTAACCTGGAATTTCAGCTTTTGGTTCTTCTCCATCAACTGTAGGATATCCTGGGATTTCCTTACCTTCTTTATCAACAAACTTAGTGATTGGAAGGACAGTTGGTGTGTAAGTTGCGGAAGCTTTGGTTCCGTTCACATCTTCGCGAACCACTGTTACAGCTGGTGCAGTTCCAGTGAATTCAGGTTCTGGTGTGAAGGTTACGGTTCCGTCTGCTGCTACAGTGTATGTACCAACACCTGGAATTGTCTTCGTAGTTGAACCATCTTCAAATGTTGCTGGAACTTTGTCATTCATTGGTACACGGCTATCACCTTCTGTGAAGGTTGGTTT
>JAQCUL010000018.1:20901-40605 GCA_027685415.1 Streptococcaceae bacterium AF13-5-6.0 | reverse complement strand
ACCTCTCCTTACTGTCAACACTTTTTTCCAAAATTTTTTATTTTTTTGAAAGTTTTTTTACTTTTTTGGTTTATATAAAAAAATCAGGAGCATAGATGCTCCTGATTCCTCTATAATTTAATTGATGGTTTCAATCTCTTTTTGATCTTTATTCTTTTACTTCCAATAGACCGATGTCTCCATCTTCTCTACGGTAGATCACATTTGTTGTATTGTCTTCTGCATCACGATAAATGAAGAAGTCGTGTGCTAATAGATCCATTTGAAGGATTGCTTCATCTAAATCCATTGGTTCTAGATCAATTGTTTTTGAGCGAACAACTTTTTCTGTGGTTGCTGCTTCTTCTACAACTGCATCGGTAAACAATTTACCTGCACCAGATTTAATACGATTTTTCTTTTCGATTTTTGTTTTATTCTTACGAATTTGACGTTCAATTTTATCTACAACTAGATCAATTGAACCGTACATATCTTGAGAGACATCTTCTGCACGAAGTGTGATAGATCCAAGCGGAATGGTTACTTCTACTTTTGCGGTCTTTTCACGGTAAACTTTTAAGTTTACTCGAGCGTCTAGCTCTTGATCTGCCTGAAAATATTTTTCAATCTTTTCGAGTTTAGAAACGACATAGTCGCGAATGGCTTCTGTTACTTCTAGGTTTTCACCACGGATACTATATTTAATCATATTAGTACCTACTTTCTAAACATTAAGTTTTTATTTATATGTATATTATAACGCTTTCATAAAGTTTTTGCAAATCTTTTTTTACCTTGCGATTGAAAATGTCTTTATTTCTTTCACACCTTTTTCAATTAGTAGGCGCTTCATTAATTCGATTGTTTTGCCTGTTGTGTAGATATCATCGAAGATAAGATATTTCTGCTTTTCTGAAACTTCTCCTTTTAATTGAAAGTGTTGAGAGGTTTTTAATCTTTCTTCTCTTGTTTTTTTTGATTGGGCTAAAGTGTCTTCTTTTTGGAAGAGACTGTTGTACTTTATCTCTGCAAAATCTAGTATAGTCGAGACTTGATTGAATCCTCTCTCCTGCTTTTTTTCATGGCTGATTGGAGTCGGTATTATCGTATAGCTTTTATACTTTTTCAAGGCTTTTTTGATGTCACATGCAAATACCATTCCTAATAAACGATCTCCTTCAAATTTATATCGCTTGAAATAGTCCTTCATTGCTGCATTATATCTATATAATGCTTCATGTTCTACCATATTCCCCTTTTGTATCCAGTATTCGCAATCTTTACATACTTTCTCCTCCTTATCTTTATAACATCTAGGACAATGGATTTCGCCAATTTGTTCGAAGTCTTCTTTGCATTCTTTACAAATCCATTCTTCTTGTTGATTCATAATTATAAGATCTATGAAATGTTCACCAGTTTTCAACTCTTTAGTACAAAGCAGACATTCTTTCAAAATCCAGCCTCCTGATTCATTTCCTTTATTTCTTTAATCGCTTTTTTCATTTCTCGTGTTATACCATCTGATAGAAAAAGTAGTTCACCTGTTGGTCTTTCTTTACTTCGACCGACCCTTCCTGAAATTTGTACGAGGGCACTTTTAGTAAATAATTTGTGATTACTTTCTAAAACAAAGACATCTACAAATGGAAAAGTCACTCCTCTTTCTAAAATTGTTGTCGAGACTAGCATGGTTATGGCTTTGTTTCTAAACTCTTCTACCATTCGTAGGCGGTCTGTTGTCTGTGAGGATACAAAACCTACTGTTTCTTTTGGAAAGTATTTTTTTAAGTTCTCAGTGAATTGTTGTCCTAATTCTATTTCAGATACAAAGATTAACAATGGGTAGTGAGTCTGTCTTTGTTTCTTGATCAGTTGCAATAGTTCGTAAGGGATTCTTCCTTTTTCTATTTTTTCTCTAATTTTCGGCACCCATTTTATTTCAGGGACCACTAGTGGCTTCCCATGAAATCTTCTTGGAAGACTATAACGAATGATTTCTTTTTTCTTAACCTTTTTATCTAGCTCATCTGTAGAGGTTGCTGTCAAATATAGGGTATTCCCCTCTTTTTTTATTGCATTCTGAGCTGCTTTATATAAGATTGGATTATCCACATAGGGAAAAGCATCTACCTCATCTATAATAAGGAGATCAAAAGCCTGATAAAACTTTAGCAATTGGTGGGTTGTAGCGATCACTAAAGGCGTTCTAAAATAGGGCTCTGATTCTCCATGAAGCAAAGAGATGGGGCAGGAAAAATCTTTCTTCATCCTTCCGTACAATTCTATACAGACATCGATTCTTGGGGTAGCAATACAGACTGCTTTTCCTGCCTTGATCGCTGTTGCTACAACCTGATACATCATTTCCGTTTTTCCAGCTCCTGTCACAGCATGTACCAAGGCATGTTTTCCTGCTTTAACTGCTTGGATAAGTCCTTCAGATACCTCTTGTTGATAGGAAGTCAAGGTCCCTTTCCAGTTTAGCACCTCCTGTCCTTCAAAGTCTTTCTGTGCAATAGCATAAAGTTTTTGATCACTCCGGATCCTTCCCAATTGGATACAGGCTCTACAATACAGCACCTCCTCACTCAACTTCCAAAGTTTTTGATCAATCAAACTGCCACATCGAAAACATTGGTACCTTCCATTCTGTTTTTCCATAGCTGGAAGTTCTTGGGCAATTTCTTTCAGATCATTTGTCATTTGACTCTCCGTTAAGAGTCTTCCATAAGAATCTTCTATCTTCATACTTATTAATTCGCAAAAGTTGGAGAAAATCATTCTTTTTTTGTAAAATAAGAATATGGAATATGTTACATTTAAAGAGAACGGCACTGTTCAAGAAGAAATCAAAAAATCAAAATTCATTTGTCATGTCAAGCGAGTCTCCTCTGAAGAGGAAGCTAGAGATTTTATCAATGCCATCAAAAAGGAACACTATAAGGCTACGCATAACTGCTCTGCTTTCATCATTGGGGAACAAAGTGACATCAAACGGACCAGTGACGATGGAGAGCCTAGTGGAACCGCTGGGGTACCGATGTTAGGAGTTTTGGAGAATCATCGCATCACTAATAGTTGTGTCGTGGTTACTCGCTATTTCGGAGGTATTAAATTAGGCGCTGGCGGTCTGATTCGTGCTTATGCTGGAAGTGTTGCACAAGCAGTTCGAGAAATTGGACTGGTAGAAATCAAAGAGCAAGTGGTACTTGGGATCACACTTTCTTATTCCCAATACCAAGAATTTGCTAATTTCTTAAAAGACCATCAATTGGCGGAACAAGATCCAATGTTTACAGATCAGGTGATGACAACTATTTTTGTGGATAAAGAAAACACAAACTCTATCACAGCAGCTTTAGTCGAATTTTACAATGGTAAAGTCATTATTGAGGATCAAGGAATTCGTGAGGTTGAAGTACCCCTGCTTTCTGTAGAAAAATAATCAAAGAAGCTATCGGCAACGATAGTTTTTTTTTATCACACCCATAAAATTTCTATATTTTACATTCTTCCCGCAAGGGACTATACTTGTTAGTATCAAGAAAACCTAGAACTGAGGTATATTATGGCTATTTATGAAAATATTACAGAATTGATTGGGAACACTCCTATTGTCAAATTGAACCGTCTTGTTCCTGAAGGAGCTGCAGATGTCTATGTCAAACTCGAAGCCTTCAATCCTGGATCATCTGTCAAAGACCGGATTGCTTTGAGCATGATTGAAAAAGCTGAAGCGGATGGCTTGATCAAACCAGGTGATACCATTGTCGAAGCAACTAGTGGGAACACAGGGATTGGCTTGTCATGGGTTGGCGCAGCTAAAGGCTACAAAGTTGTGATTGTCATGCCTGAAACCATGAGTGTGGAACGTCGTAAAATCATCCAAGCCTATGGAGCTGAACTCGTTTTGACTCCTGGAAGTGAAGGAATGAAAGGCGCTATCGCTAAAGCTGAAGCAATCGCTGCAGAAAGAAATGGCTTCCTTCCTCTTCAATTTGAAAACCCTGCTAACCCAGAGGTACATGAAAGAACAACAGGACAAGAAATCGTTGATGCCTTTGGAAAAGATGGTTTAGATGCTTTTGTCGCAGGTGTTGGTACTGGTGGTACTGTTTCTGGTATTTCTCATACTTTGAAAAAGAATAATCCTGCTGTCAAAGTCTATGCCGTTGAGGCCAATGAATCCGCAGTCCTTTCTGGCGAAAAACCTGGACCACATAAAATCCAAGGGATTTCAGCTGGTTTTATCCCAAATACTTTAGACACTAATGCATATGATGGTGTTCGTCGCGTATCTTCAGAAGAAGCTTTCGAACTTGCACGCGCTATCGGTGGAGCTGAAGGATTCTTAGTCGGTATCTCAAGCGCAGCTGCTATCTATGCTGCTATTGAAGTCGCAAAAGAATTGGGTAGCGGTAAAAAAGTTCTTGCTCTTGCACCAGATAATGGAGAACGTTATCTTTCTACTACCCTTTACGAATTTGAATAATTCTGTATATCAAAAAAACTTCGATGGGTTTCATCAACCTATCGAAGTTTTTATTTCTTTTCTTGTTTGCTAAAGAATACCTTTCCTTCTTTAACCCAGGTCGGCATCTGTTGAGCTAAGGGCGCAAAACCACTCTTGTAGCGGTCATTTGAAAAACGATGGTGTCGAATGCTTCGCTGTGGTGTTTCTTCTAGTGTTCTCAGAGAGAGGCTAGCTTTCTTAGAATATTCATCAACATCGATGACTTGGACAAAGACCTTCTCCCCAATCGACAGAATATCCTGAATATTACTTACATAACCACTTCGAATCTCTGAGATATGAATCAAGCCCGTCACACCCGACTCTAGTTCGACAAAGGCGCCGTAAGGTTGAATTCCTGTGATGGTTCCTTCTAACTTATCTCCAATTTTCATATTAGTCCTCAATTTCGATGGTTTCAATCACGACATCTTCTACTGGCTTATCCATCATCCCTGTCTCAACAGCCGCGATCTCATCCAACACAGCAAAAGAAGCTTCATCCATCAATTGACCAAATACTGTATGACGTTGATCTAGGTGAGGAGTTCCCCCTTCTGTCGTATAGATTTCTGCGATTTTTTCAGGCCAGCCACCGCGGACCAATTCCTTTTTCGAATATGGAAGATGTTGATTTTGTACAATAAAGAATTGGCTGCCATTTGTGTTTGGTCCAGCATTTGCCATCGAAAGGGCTCCGCGAATATTGTACAATTCTTTTGAAAACTCGTCTTCGAAGCTCTCCCCATAGATGGATTCACCACCCATACCTGTGCCTGTTGGATCTCCCCCTTGGATCATAAAATCTTTAATAATCCGATGGAAAATGACACCATCATAATAGCCAGACTTAGCAAGAGCTACAAAGTTTGCAACTGTTTTTGGCGCTTGATCCGGGAACAATTGAATGTTCATCTCACCGTGATTGGTTTTGATCACAGCGACAGGACCGTCAACCGTAGCAAGTTCTAACTGTGGTAATGTCAATTCTTTTTCAACCATATTTAACTCCTCTAAGGCATAGAATATGCCATCTTCTTCTAAATTCTTAGTGATATAATCAGCTTTTTCTTGTAACTCTGGAGCAGATTTTCCCATTGCGATACTAATTCCAGCGTAATCAAACAGTTCTAGATCATTTAATCCATCCCCAAATACTAAAACATTCTCTGGCTTCAAGCCCAAATGATTTACAAGATGAGAAACTCCTGAAGCTTTTGAAGCTTCAAAGCGAACAACATCTGACGAATGGGGATGCCACGAAACTAGGCGCAAGTTCTCTTGCAAAGAAGGGGGCAACTCTAGCTCACTATCCTGTTCATCAAAGGTCCACATTTGGAAAATAGGTTCTTTCAAATGCAGATCTGGATCTACTGGTAAGTTTGGATAAATGATGTCAATAGCATCACTGATCAAGGGTGTCCGATTAGACAGGGCAGCTTGATGACTAGCCACTAACCCATAATCAATCTCGGATTCTTTGGCCCAATCTACAAAAGAAGAAACGATTGCTTCATTGATTGGTGATTGGTAGATCACAGTTCCTTTTGTATCTTCTATATAGGCACCGTTTAAGGTTACTAGAAAATCAGGCTTTAAGTCCATGATTTCAGGAACAACCCCAAAAATCCCTCTGCCGGTTGCAATCCCTGTTCGGATTCCTTTTTCTTTCAACTGATGGAAGACGTCTTTGACAGATTCTGGGATCAATCCTGTTTCTTTTGCACGTAATGTATCATCAATATCAAAAAAGACGATTTTAACTTTTTTGGCTTTATAACGTAATTTTGCGTCCACTTGTCTCCCCCTTATGATCACGCTCTATTATAGCATGTTTCCTTTTAAAAATCTTCTTGATTCACCAGATGGTGTCGAAAGGCATAGACGACTGCTTGCGTCCGATCACTGACTTCTAATTTGGATAAGATGTTGGAGACATGGGTCTTCACTGTTTTTAAAGAAATGAAGAGTTCATCTGCTATTCGTTGATTTTCATATCCTTTCGTCAATAAAGCCAGAATATCTCGTTCTCTAGCTGTCAAATCATCATGCAATTCAGCATGGTTCTTTCGTGACTTAACTTTTTGACTAACTTCTGTCTCAATTGCAAATTCTCCCTTTGCAACCTTTCTGACAGCCTGTAAGATCTCAGTTGCTGACGAAGTCTTTAAGATATACCCTTTTGCACCTGCATCTAAGACTGGGTAAATCTTTTCGTTATCTAAATAAGACGTCAAAATGACAATTTTAGCTTCCGGCCACTCTTTTAGGATGGCTAGAGTTGCATCGATACCATTTAGCTCTGGCATCACAATATCCATGATGATGACGTCTGGTTTTTCTTTCAACGCCAACTCCACGCCTTTTTGCCCATTTTGTGCCTCTAAGACTTGCTCAATATCGGTTTGCATGGACAAAAAGCTTTTCAATCCCAATCGGACCATTTCATGATCATCTACTAATAATACTTTCATACAGTTTCCTTTTCATTTTTATCTTTTACAAGGAGGGGAACACGAATATCTACAGCCACTCCCTTTTGAGGACTCGTTCTTATTTTAATGGTTCCCGCCATGTCTTCTACACGTTCTTGAATATTTTTCAACCCATAACTCAATCGTTCCAATTTTTCCTGCTCAAATCCGATTCCATCATCTACCATCCGTAAATGAAGTTGTTTTCCTTCCTGTTGCAAAAAGACATCCATTTGTTGAGCTCTAGCGTGTTTCAAGGTATTGCTGACAATTTCTTGGACGATCCGAAATAGATGTTCTTCCATTTCTTTTGGAATGCTCACGTCATTATGATGGAAGACAACTGCTAGGTTACTCTTTTCCTTCAATTCTCTAAAAATCATCTCCATCCCTTCTACCAAACTTTTTCCTTCCAATTCTGTAGGACGAAGATGTAGGAGCAAGACGCGTAAATCATTTTGGGCTGTACCTAGAATATCTGACACACCATTTAGTTGCTGCTGGATCTGACTTTTCTCTAACTCAAGAGCCTGTGCTGCCACTCCAGATAAAATCATATTGGCTGCAAACAATTCTTGACTAACCGTATCATGTAGATCACGCGCAATTCTCTTACGCTCGATTTCCACAATTTCTTCTTCATTTCGCATCACACGATTTTCACTCTTTTGTAAATTTTCTTCTAGTCGAAGCAATTTGCTGTCCAATAAATCTAACTGTTGATTCAATTCTTTGGGGGCAATTTCTTTTCGCTGTGAAGCAGTCAGGATAGATTCTACCTTTTGTTGTACTGCATGAACTGTTACAAATTGCGTGATTTTGATAATTAAGACAACCAAAGCCGTCAATGCAAGCGTCAGACTAAAAACCAAAAATAGGAATGACTGAAGCAAGGAAAGATCTGAGAGAAGTTTGCCCCACTGAAAACCAACAAAATGGAAAATGGTATGACAAATGACCGCAACCACCATTAGGGAATAGAAATACAATAGGAGATAGTCTAATTTCTTCATGCGCGAATCACCTCAACATCCCCAACAATACCAACTAACACAATTTTTATAGAACGGTGCGATCTCCGATAGTGTGCCGTTTCAATGTCTATGGTTTCATTCCTCATTTTACGGACAGGAAGATCCAAAAACTTCAGATCTCCATACAGGGTGTTAATTTGTAAATGCAATTCCAAATCAATCGGTAAGATAATTTTTGTATTTCCAAACCCTTTCCGAATGATCACTACATTGTCCCAATTGCAAATGGCTACCTCCTCTAAATGGAGGGTGTCATTCCCAAAAACTCGGATCACATTCAGATCTCGATACCCTCGACTTTGCTTTGAAAAATGTTGTAAATCACCAATCCATCGAGTTTTTTCCTGACGAATTTTCGTATCCTCTTCAACATCAAACACAACGGCTTCATTTTCCTTATACATATAAGGGTAAGCAATCAATAAACCATAAACCACCGCAAATAAAATGGCTGCAATCACAAAAGGATTCAGCATCACGATAAAAAACAATAGCACACTCAGCGCGATTAATAGAAAATTCGCTTTTTGTTTGCCAAAATAGTAATACAAAAGGAGCAAAAAGAGAACCATCAAGACAACAAATCTGGAAAAATCGATTGATAAAATGGTGATCGCTGCTAATGTTAACAAAACGGCTTCAACGAAAATAAAAATTTGTATTTTCCACATAGTCTACCTCATCTTTTCCTATTTTATCAAATTTTTCCTCATTTGACTTCCGTCTGTGGTTGGATAATAGCAGACAATCAAAAAGACCCAGAAATCCATCTGAGTCTTAGACTGATTTATTAATCTCCACTAGTTGCACTACTGCTTGAACTTTCTGTATCTGATCGTTCACCAGAGGATGAACTAGATGTATCAGAACTTGATGAGGCTTTCGTACTTGAAGAAGCTGTCACTTTAGGCTCATATACAGTCAAAACAATTCGTGTTCGGTTAATATCCACCGTACTCGAAACTTCTGGAGTTTGACTAACAATTTGACCGGCAGAAACAACTACCCCATCAGGGAGATGTTCTGTTTTTCTTAATTCGATATTGGCTTCTTTAATACCATAGATCTCAATCAAATTACTTCTAGCAAAATCATAAGTTGATCCAACATAGTTTGGCATTTCAATTGAAGTCGTTTCTTTCGCTACTTTCAAAACAATCTTGGTTTTTGAATTCAGAGAATATTGCTCTCCTGGAGCTGGGGTTTGTTCAAGAACTGTCCCTGCAGCATAATCGAAGGTCTCAACTTCTTCAATCGTGATCATTTTGCTTGATACTTTATAAGTATTTTTCAGATCTTCCTCTGCTTTAGCTCGTGTTTCTCCTACATAGTTTGGCATTTCAAAACTATTTGGACCTTTTGAAACAATCAAATCAATGCGACTTTGTTCTTTCTTTTGAGCACCTGCATTTGGATTGGTTCGAATGACATAGCCTTCTGCAACCGAATCACTGTACTCTTCTTTCTCTTCACCGACTTGAAGGTCTTGTCCCTCAATAACCGCTCTAGCTTCGGCAATGGTTTTGCCGGAAACATCTGGAACGGTTTTATTGGCTGGGCTCATATACAACAAGAAAGTAAAGGCAGCAAGAACTAGGGCAATAGCAACAAACAAGACCTTGTAGCGCGCCCGCAAACGTCTTCTTGGCTTTTTACTTGGTGCCATGGTCTGCTGGTCAGATAATGGTCGATTAGGATCTACCGAACTAATTTCACTACGAACCTCAGAGATTGGAACAGGAGCTGTCTTTGGAGTTGGACTCATTTTTGGAAGAGTCTTCGTATCGGCTTTTACTTGGTCTTCAAAAACCAGTTTTTTCTCATTTCTTCTCTCATAGGACAAGCAACTTGAAAGATCCACATACATCTCTGCCACTGATTTATAGCGATCTGTCAGTTTTTTAGCTGTCGCTTTGATCACTACATTTTCTAAGGCTTGTGGAACATTCTTATTTTCCTCCCGAATAGAAGGGAGTGGCTTTTGAAAATGTTGCAAGGCGATGGTGACTGCACTATCTCCATCATAAGGGATGTGTCCCGTCAACATCTCATAGAAAATGATCCCCATCGCATAGATATCACTTTGAACCGTTGCTTTTGAACCACGTGCCTGCTCAGGGGACAAATAATGAACCGATCCCAACATTGAGTTGGTCTGGGTCAAGCTAGTCTCTGCAAAGGCCACTGCAATCCCAAAGTCTGAAACTTTTGCTGTTCCATCTGGTGTCAAGAGGACATTCTGTGGTTTTAAATCTCTATGGATAATGCCACGCGTATGGGCAAGACGCATAGCTAGAAGAATCTGTCCCATCAAACGAACAGCTTCTTCATTTGATAAAGGAGCATTTTCTTTGATATAGCGTTTCAAGTCTAAACCTGCAACATATTCCATTGCAAGGTATTGTTGTCCTTCTTCTTCGCCAATGTCTGTAATCCGAACGATATTTGGATGGTCCAGCTCTGCCATCGCCTTTGCTTCACGCTGAAAACGCGCAACTGCAATGGGATCCGTCTGGTAATTCGTACGCAGTACCTTGACTGCAACTTCTTCCCCATCCAAAATCAAATCACGCGCAAGATAAACATCTGCCATCCCGCCGCGTCCAATTTGTTGGATGATTTTATATCGCCCGGCAAAAATTTTGCCGATTTGAATCATGCTGCGTCCTCCTCAGTAAAGTGGAGCAGTACAACGGTGATATTATCCAAGCCTCCAGCATTATTGGCAAAACGAATCAAGGTTTGAGCTTTTTCTTCCAGTGAAACATCACTCAAGACAATGTCTCTGATTTCATCTGGGCCAATCATATTGGTTAAACCGTCACTATTGATCAAAATATAATCATCTGCTTCAACCGTCACCAAACCATAATCCGGCTCTAACTCATCTTTTTGACCAATGGACTGAGTGATGATGTTACGTTGAGGATGATGGGCAGCTTCTTCCTCTGTAATTTGACCAGCTCGCAAAAGAGCATTTACAAGAGAATGGTCACTGGTCAACTGCTGGTATTCGCCCTGACGAATGAGGCCAATCCGTGAATCCCCAACGTGGGCATAAATCACTTGTCCTTCTACAAAAGCCAAGGCTTCTAGTGTCGTTCCCATTCCTTTGTGCTCATCATCTTGCCCAGCCAAATGAATCCGACGATTCACAGCTTCTAAATGTTCTGCAAACCATTCCCGTACTTGATTAACCGTCTCGATCTCAGAAGAAACCCAAGCCGCACCTAGGTCTGTGACTGCCATTTCACTAGCAATATTTCCGGCACGGTGTCCTCCCATACCATCAGCAAGAAAAACCATCGGTTTTCCTGCCTTGTTTGTATATTGATTTGCATAGTCTTGGTTATTTGTCCGTCTTTGACCTACATCGGTTAAGATCGTCATATCCATACTGTCAGTTTCCTCCTGATATTATGAGATTCTCTTAAAACGACTAATAAAGAAGCCGTCGCTTCCATATAATTCGGGTGTAATAAGGATACAATCATTTTTAAGAATATCTTTTCTTTCGTGATCCAATGGGACTTGTTCGAAATTTGGATGGTTTTTCAAAAATTGGTCCACCACTTCAAAATTCTCTTTGCCCATAATTGTACACGTACTGTACACTATTATACCACCTTTACGCACACTTTGACAAACACTATCCAGGATTGCCAATTGAATAGCTTGTAAAGATACAAAATCTGCACTCTCTTTATTGTACTTGATATCAGGCTTTCTCCGTATCAAACCAATCCCTGAACAAGGCGCATCCACCAAAATTTTATCGAAAGCATCAGGTCCAAATGTTTCAAAGACTTTTGTCGCATCTAACTTCTTTGTCAAAATTTTGTCCGCAACATGGAGCCGATTAGCATTTTCTTGAATCAATTTGAGCTTATGGTCATAGAGATCCAAGGCTGTGACTTTCCCAGTTGTGAGATAAGAAGCCAGGTGGGTCGTCTTTCCACCTGGCGCCGCACAGGCATCTAAAACACACTCATCTCCTTGCAAATCCAAAGCTGGTGCCACCAATTGGCTGGACTCGTCTTGAATAGTAATGCGCCCTTCTTTAAACAAGGAATGCGCCGCAAAATGTCCCTGCTCTTTCACGAGAGCGGACGAAGCAAGTAGAGAGGAGGTTGCTTCGAGTAGCTGAGCCAACTCTTCTTTTTCGTCCAGATCAATCACACGAATACTGGATTTATTACGCTGATAGAGACTCTTAAAAATAGCGCAAGCACGTTCTTCACCGTATTCTTCGATCAATGCTTTGACCAACCATACAGGTAGGGAATACTCTACCGAATAACGTTTGTTCTTTCGCTTGATCGTATCAACAGCTGGTAGCCCCTCGCGGAGGAGCTTTCTAAGAATAGCATTGACAAACTTCTCACTGCCTTCTTTACGACGTTTTGCTATCTGGACAGCTTCATTGACGATGGCATGATCGGGAATGCGGTCTAAATAGACAAGTTGATACAAACTCATCATCAAAAGATAATAGAGCCAAGGATCTAATTTCGTCCGGTCTTCAATCACGTGGGCGAGATACCACTCGAGTGTTATCTTTCGTGCTACAGTACCGTAAACAACTTCCGTAACAAAGCTTCTATCTTTATCTGAAAGTTGAGAGTGTTCTAACGCTTGATTTAGGGCAATATTAGAATAAGCTCCCTGCTCAAAAACCTCTTCTAACACTCGAACGATCTGTTCACGCGCATTCATTTGTTTAACTTCCAAAGTGATCTCCTACTTTCAATTGACGACCCGCGCCATTCAAAAAGTCTGTGATAGACATTTTAGGTTTTCCTGCTGGCTGCACAACTTTAAGGGACAGTGCACCTTCTCCAGCAGCTACCAGCAACTCTTTTTTGCTCAAAGCAATCACTTCTCCTGGATTTCCATTTCCTTCGCATAGCTCTGCTTCATAAACTTTAAAGCGTTGCCCATTTAATAACGTATGAGCGACCGGCCAAGGATTCATCCCTCGGATCTGATTAAAGACTTGGCGATTGGTTTTGGTCCAGTCCAAAACCTCTTCTTCCGGTAAAATATTCGGTGAAAATGTGACCAAACTTGGATCTTGTGGACTTGGCTTGATCTCCCCTGCCAGGTAAGCTGGCAAAGTATCTAGGAGTAAGTCACGTCCAAGAACAGCCAATTTTTCAAACAAAGTTCCCACATTGTCCTCATCTAAAATTGGGAGAGAACGAGCTGCAATCATGTCTCCGGCATCCATTTCCTTGACCATTTCCATAATTGTAACTCCAGCTTCTTCATCACCATTGATCAGGGCATAGTGAATGGGAGCTCCACCTCTATATTTAGGCAATAAAGACGCGTGGACATTCACCGCAAATTGGAAGTTCTCCAACAATTTTGTCGGTAAAAATTGTCCAAAAGCAGCGGTCACAATTCCATCTGCATCTAGGGATAAGAGAGTTTCCATTTCTGGACTACCCGATAATTTCTCCGGCTGAAGAACCGGTAGTTGATGTTCCAAAGCTACCTGCTTCACTGGGGTCATTCGAATCTCTTTTTTGCGACCTACTTTGCGGTCCGGTTGCGTCACAACTGCCAAAATTTCATAGCGCGAATCTGCTAACAATCCCTTTAAAACCGTCGCTGAAAAATCAGGCGTTCCCATAAAAATTAATTTTGTCATTTCTTTCTTCCTTACATAAAACTTTGAGGTTCATTATCAATACTGACACGGAGATCTTGGTTGCCTCTTTCTTGTGTAAATTCTAAGATTTGATTCAAGACCTGAGTCATGCCTTCTTCAAAACGATATTTCACAATGATTTGATAATGATACAAATTATGTGTGCGTGCAATTGGTTTAGGAGTTGGTCCTAAGATTTGGACCTGATCGGATAAGCCAGAACGGAGGATTTCCATAACCTGATGTGACTTCTCCATCACAATTTCCTCACTCTTATGGGATAGGGTTAACCCAACTGTGAAGTAATAAGGCGTATAGCCTAACTGCCGGCGAATTTGCATTTCATAGGCAAAAAAGCCTTCATAATCTTGGTCTTTGGCAAATCGAATCGCATAATGATTGGGGTTGTAGCTCTGAATGATAACCTCTCCTTCTTTCTCTGCTCGTCCGGCCCTTCCTGCCACCTGAGTCAAGAGTTGAAAGGTTCTCTCTGAGGATCGATAATCCGGTAAATTTAAAGAAGTATCCGCATTCAAGACACCCACTAACGTCACATTTGGAAAATCCAACCCCTTCGCAATCATTTGCGTCCCTAACAAAATATCCGCTTCTCCATTCCCGAAAGCATCTAATATCGCTGCGTGGCTCCCCTTTTTTCGAGTGGTATCCACATCCATGCGCAGAATTTTAGCTTCAGGAAAGATCTCTTGTAATTCATCATAAGCTTTTTGTGTTCCTGTCCCGTAATAACGAATGGAAGGACTTTGGCAATTTGGACAGTGTCGAGGAATCGCTTTGCTATAGCCACAATAATGACAGTTCATGGTTTTAGTATCCATGTGGAGGGTCAGTGAGATATCACAATTGGGACAAGTATCTACAGTTCCACACTCGCGACACATGACAAAACTGGAATAACCACGGCGGTTCAACATCAAGACAACCTGCTCTTTTTTCTGCAAGCGATCAGCAATAGCCTCCACTAGAACCGGAGTGAAGTTACCAGCTTCATTTTGGCCAATATAATCACGAAAATCAACGACTTTAACTTCTGGAATTTTAGCTGCCGGATTAGCCCGCTGGGTCAGACGAATTAATTCATAAACTCCTTTTGTTGCACGTGCCCGTGATTCTAAACTTGGTGTAGCAGATCCAAGAAGCAAGACTGCTTGATTGTACTGAGCCCTTAGGACTGCGACTTCCCTTGCGTGGTAGCGTGGGTTACTATCTTGTTTATAGGATGCCTCATGCTCCTCATCAATGATAATGACTCCGATGTTTTTTAAAGGAGCAAAGATGGCTGAGCGCGCTCCAACGACTACCTTGGCCTCCCCACGTTCAACTTTTCGCCATTGATCATACTTCTCACCGTTTGATAAGCCCGAGTGCAGAATGGCTACTTCCTGACCAAAACGAGAGATAAAACGATCCGTCATCTGTGGCGTCAGGGAAATCTCAGGAACCAACATAATAGCCGTTTTCCCCTTATTTAGAACTTCCTGAATAATCTGCAGATAAACTTCTGTTTTCCCACTTCCAGTCACACCTTCTAATAAAAAAGGCTTTGATGTTTTCCCAATTTGAAAAACTACTCTTTCTACAGCTTTTGCTTGCTCTGAATTTAAAAGCAGAGCCTGGGTCTGTTCTTTGCCTTCATAATATGCAGCCGCCCGATTCACTTCTCGTTCTGTTATTTCTAAAACACCCTGATCAATAAAATAAGCCACTACTTCTCGTGAAAAATCCTGATACAATCCTGCTAAGAGTTGCTCCCCTTGCTCTAGTAACAGGCGCTCTTTCAATGCTAGCCTTTTTTTAGCTCTCGCTGATAGTTGAAGTTCTTTTAATCCTTCCTGGTTAACGCGATACCATTTTTCTGTTTTAATTTGTTTCTTATCCTTGGCCTTGTATTCAAGTACCAAATCTCCTTTTCTGACCAACCGCATCACTTGGGCTTGATCGGCTGCATCTAGAGAAGAAAAAGAAACTTCATTTTTTGCACCAAAAAGTTTTATTTTGAGAGTGGGATCTAAAGAAGGTTGAGGATACAAAATCTTATCATAACTCGAATTGAGGAGAGAAGGAAGCATGGTTTTTAAAATCGTGATCTTATAAGAAAAAACACTTTTTCGTAATTGATCTGCCAACCAGAACTGCTCTTGATTTAAGACCGGAGTGTAATCCAAGACCTCCACAATCGCTTTTAATTCCTCGCTTGTGTCTGCCTCTTCTAAAACATCTACCACAATCCCTTGAATGAGGCGATTCCCTTTACCAAAGGGGACATGAACTCGCATACCGGCCTCCACCATATCCTCAAATTCTGATGGAATCTGATAAGAATAGGGTTTATCTGTCTGCATCAATGGGACATCTACGATGACTTTTGCTATCACTTTTTCACCTCCAGCCTCTATCATATGAGCTTTACTTTATCACGGAACCCTTTAAATAGCAAAAAATAAGATTGAGAAGCCCCAACCTTAAATTTTTTCACCATCTTCTTTTTCTTTGGCAATTTGTTCCTTAATTTTGCGCTCTTCTTCTTCTTTTCGAATCCGCTCTGCTTCAATCCGACGACGAAGCGCTTCACGTTTTGCTTCTGGATCCGGGTGAACAACTACGTTTCCAGACTCGATTTCTTCAAGCGCTTGTAATGTTGATTTAACTGATTGGAATTCTTGAGTTGGTACTGCACCACTTTCCAATTCGTGGGCCCGTTTTGCCTCAAGAATGACCAATGAATATTTTGATGGTACTTTGTCAAGCAATGTATCAATAGAAGGTTTTAACATCATATTCCTATACCTAATTTCTAATTATTTATCTCTTCACAATAGTTTGTGTTTTTGGTAACATATCCAGATAATGGCCAATGACACGGTCTACACGGAAATGCTCTGCTTCGATCACACGTTTGACACGCTCAGCAGCAAGAGGAACCTCGTCGTTCACAATGGCGTAGTCATATTCACGCATCATGGCGATTTCTTCTTTTGCTTTTTCAATCCGTTGCGCAATAACTTCTGCACTATCTGTCCCGCGACCCACTAATCGATCTTGCAATTCATCCAAATCAGGCGGAGTTAAGAAAATAAAAACTGCATCTGGAACTTTCTTCTTTACTTGAAGGGCACCCTGAACTTCAATTTCAAGGAATACATCGATTCCCTTGTCCAAGGTTTCATTCACATAGGTTAAAGGAGTCCCATAGTAATTTCCAACGTACTCAGCGTACTCCAACATTTGCCCTTGACGGATCAAATCTTCAAATTCTTCACGTGTACGGAAAAAATAGTCGACACCATCCACTTCACCTGGACGTTGTGCACGCGTCGTCATCGATACAGAATACTGAAACTGATTGTCCGAGTTTTCAAAAATTTCTCGTCTGACCGTTCCTTTTCCAACCCCCGAAGGGCCAGAAAATACGATTAATAAGCCACGATCCGCCATGATTTCTCCTTCAATGTCTTTCTATCTAGTGTAACAAAAATCGACCTAATTTTCAACTGATTTTTTCATTCAAAAAAGCTTGAGATGCTAGATCTCAAGCTTTTGTTTATTTTGCGTAATCGACTGCACGCAATTCTCGAATAACGGTAACCTTAATGTTTCCAGGATATTCAAGATTGGACTCGATCTTCTCACGAATATCATGAGCCAAGATCGTCACTTTATCATCCTTGATTTCCTCAGGGCTAACCATAATACGGATTTCACGACCCGCTTGAAGGGCGAAACTTGTTTTAACTCCTTCAAAACTATTTGCAATCTCTTCAAGATCTTGCAAGCGTTTGATGTAGCTTTCAAGTGACTCACTTCGTGCTCCAGGTCGAGCTGCACTCAAGGCATCTGCTGCAGCGACAATGACTGCGATGACACTTTCTGGTTCCACGTCTCCATGGTGACTGGCAATGGTATTGACCACCACTGGGTGTTCCTTGTACTTCCGTGCCAATTCAGTTCCAATCTCGACGTGACTTCCTTCCACTTCACGATCAATCGCTTTACCGATATCATGTAAGAATCCTGCACGTCGTGCCAAGGTAGCATTTTCACCCAACTCGCTAGCAATAATACCAGAAAGTTTGGCAACTTCAATGGAGTGACGCAAAACGTTTTGACCATAAGAAGTACGGAATTGCAACCGTCCCATGATTTTCATCAAATCTGGATGGAGGTTTGGCGCACCAATTTCATAGGCAGCCGCCTCACCGTATTCACGAATCCGGTTGTCAATTTCCTGACGATTCTTCTCAACCAGCTCTTCGATACGGGCTGGATGGATCCGACCATCTTTGAGAAGGCTCTCCATTGTCATGCGGGCGATTTCACGACGAATCGGATCAAACCCTGACAAGGTCACCACTTCAGGCGTATCATCAATAATCACATCGACACCTGTCAAACTCTCAAAGGTACGAATATTGCGACCTTCACGACCGATAATCCGACCTTTCATACTATCGTCCGGCAAATGAACGGTTGAGTTTGTTTGCTCAGCAACAAAATCACCTGCCATTCGCTGCATAGCTTGCACGAGAATGTCTTTTGCGATTTTATCAGAACGTTCTTTCACTTCCAATTCAGCATCACGAATCCGTGAGGCAATTTCTTTTGAAAGTTGCTCTTCCGTCTGACTCAAAATAATGTCACGCGCTTCTCCTTGACTTAGAGCAGCGACACGTTCCAGTTCTTCTACTTTCTTGTGTTCAAGCTCTTCCAGCTGTTGTTCACGCGCATCAATGTGTTTAGTTCTATCTGTAAGACTTTGCTCTTTGTGTTCAAGAGACTGTTCTTTGCTTGTTAAAATGTCGTCTTTGCGATCAAGATTGCTAGCACGTTCTGCCAAACGGCTTTCTAATTGCTTCAATTCTTGTCGTTCTGACTTAAACTCAGCATCGACCTCTTCACGATATTTTCTGGCTTCTTCCTTTGCCTCCAAAAGTGCTTCTTTTTTAAGTGAACTTGACTCATGCTTCGCCTCTTTTAAAATTAAATCGGCTTCGCGTTCAGCCTGTCCACGTAAATTCGTTGCTTCTTGTTCAGCATTCAAAAGGGTGAGTTCCGCAGCTTCTTTTGAAGCTTTCATTTTAAGAGCAGTTCCCACATATCCAATGACTAAACCAATGACCGCGGCAAAAACACCTGTAATAACAAAATTCATGCTTTTACCCCAAATCTATTTAATTAGTTGAATTAAAAATTCTTTTACATTTTACCATAAATTACTAAAATTAACAATCTAAAAAAACAGGAAAAACCTTTTATATTTTTGCTTAACGCTTGTTCTTTTATCGACTTTTCTTTCATGGAACATCTGTGAGACATTCATTTATTTCCACTTTGTTGAATCTGCTTTTTTATGCTATAATCAAGAAAAACAAAGAAGGATTTGAGTATGACAAAAGAAGTAATTGTTGAAAGTTTTGAATTGGACCACACAGCTGTGAAGGCTCCCTATGTACGCTTGATTGGGGAAGAAACTGGACCCAAAGGAGACATCATCTCCAACTTTGATATTCGCCTGGTGCAGCCCAATGAAAATGCAATTCCAACGGCAGGGCTCCACACGATCGAGCACCTTCTTGCGATGCTTATTCGCAAACGCATCGATGGTATGATTGATTGTTCCCCATTTGGATGTCGCACCGGTTTTCATATGATCATGTGGGGACAGCATTCGAGTACGGAAATTGCTAAAGTGATTAAAGAATCTTTAGAAGAAATTTCATCAGTCAGCACTTGGGAGGATGTCCCAGGCACAACCATTGAGTCTTGTGGAAATTACAAGGACCACAGCCTTTTCTCAGCCAAAGAATGGTGTCGCTTGATTCTAGATCAAGGAATTTCTGACGATCCGTTTGAACGTCATCTTGTTTAATACGAAAAAGAGGCTGGGACAAAAGTCCTAGCCTCTCAATCATTTTTGGATTGTCGAGCAAGACGCAGTGGTTGAGTGGGCTCTACTACGCTGATCTCATCAGCTTTTACAGCCCTACTCAACTATGCGGAGGTGGGACGACGAAATCGAATTCT
>JAQCUL010000018.1:0-20891 GCA_027685415.1 Streptococcaceae bacterium AF13-5-6.0 | reverse complement strand
CAACTATGCGGAGGTGGGACGACGAAATCGAATTCTAACGAATTACCGATTTCTGTCCCACTCTCTTTTTTATTGTCATTTTTCCCAAAAAGGGGGATGTCTGCTCAGGTATTAATAATCCAGAGCATCTGAATGACCTTTCCCGTTTCCTACGAAATAACCAGTCTTGGCATTGATACTAAAGAGATAGGTTCCATCTGGTTTGAAGAGGTTGTAATAGCCATTACCGTTAATGATATTGACACGCTCTAAAATGTATTGATTGCCAGTGATATGTCCACGTTTACGAGCAATATTCAATACTTTTTCAAGGATACCATCACCAAATACCCAAGCTGGGTTATTGACATCATTGATAGCTGCTTGGTTATATGGCACACGACTCAAGTTCCGCTGAAGTGGGACACCATCGCTTGGAAGACCGTACCCTGAATAGCCTGGACTTGCCGTTCCTGCACCACCTGTAGCAGCATTGACAGCTGGGGCCGTAGGCGTTGCTGATTGAGCTGGGGCTGGAGTTGCATTAGAAGTATCTGTACCACCTGTCCCTGTCACTGGTGCCGGTGTCGCAACTTGTTGTGAACGTCCTTGAGCAACTGCCTCATTCAATAAGCTATCTAATTTTTCATTGCCTGTCTTTGTTTCTGCAAAGGTCGCATCACTTTTCGCTTTGGCAGTTGCATCAAGAACTCCATCTTTGATGACTGGAGAACTAAATTGAGAATTCACTTTTTGAATGGCAGAAACTTGCTTCACAAGGTCTTCATATTTTGTTTTAGCCGCATTATAATCACTGCTTCCTTCTAATTTGTCCAGCAGTTTCTTCAGATTTTCCAAGTCTCCGAATTTATCATTTTTAAGAGCACTTTTTGATTCATCTACAAAAAAGGCATCGTAGGCTTTGGTAAACTCTTCCAATTTTTGAGCCTGTGTTTCACTGCTACTTGATTTAGAAGTAGAAGATGACTTGCTAGATGAAGACGATACAACAGTTGTACCACCAGATTTTCCACGACTGTGCATCCAGTTATAGGTCACAAAAATGGCCGAACCGACAATCGCAAGACCTAATGCAGAGTATAGAACCGCTTTGATTCGTTTACCCGCATTGCTTGGTGTTTCCTCAGGAAGTTCCTCAGCTTCTACAATTGGTTCAGTTGGTGTGGGACCAAATTTAATCTTAGCAGGTAATTCAGTTGAGATAGCATCCATTTCAGGCCTTTGTTCCAAGACCGTTTCCGTCACTTCCGGCGCCTCCACTGCTTCAGCTACTTCAGCAACTGTTTCTGTAGCTGCCAACTCTTCAGCTTTAGCCAATTCTTCTTTGGCCAAAATTTTTGTATCGTATTTTTCAGCTTCAATTTCTGCTCGGTGTTGTTTGATGTATTTGTCTAAGACATTATCACCTTCAGTGACACCTGCCTCGATTTCTTCTGCTTTTCGATTGGCCTGCCCAATCGTCATCTCTTTAGCATCTTCAAACTCTAAAATTGATTCTGTTTCTTGCTCTAATGGCTTTTTATCCTTCTCTGTCATAAAAATCCTTTCTATGCCTTAATCTGCCGTTTTACTCGTTCCCCAAAATATTGGTAGAGATCAACTTTTAGGGTTCCGTTATAAAGTTTTCGTTTTTTATCTGCTTTACTACCGAATTTAGATTCAAAACCTTCATCACTGGTTAAGATAAATTTACTCCAGGTTTTGAGAGGTGCAAATACGTGCCCCATTTCAGTATACAATTTCGTCACACCTTCATCATCGGATAAGCGTTCTCCATATGGAGGGTTGGAGATAATCACCCCGTTGATCTTATCTGAGTGAAGATCTTGGACTCGCATCTGTTTGAAAGTAATGTCACTGCTAACGCCCGCTTTCTGGGCATTTTCTTTGGCAATCTCAACCATCCGTGCATCGATATCGGTTCCCATAATATCCAATTCGATCTCGCGATTGATTTTTCTGCTTGCTTCTTGACGGACTTCATGAATCAAGCGATCATCCATCCAGTTCCATTCTTCAAAAGAAAAGGTCCGACGTAAACCAGGTGCCATATTTCTCGCAATCATCGCTGCCTCAATACAAAACGTTCCAGAACCACATGTCGGGTCAATCAAGGGTTTATCTGGATACCAGTTTGACAGCAGAAGAATTGCTGCTGCCATATTTTCCTTAATAGGGGCTCCCCCTTTTTCAGTCCGATAACCACGTTTGAAGAGGCTACTACCAGTGGTGTCAATCAAGACAGTGGCTTGGTCTTTAAGGATCGATACTTCGATCTTGAACTCTGCCCCATTTTCCATGAGAGGAACACCTTCTGGTCGGGCATAGTGTTTTTGTAACTTTTTAACCACTGCTTTTTTCGAAATGGCCTGAACGCTAGGTTCATTATGAAGCTTTGATTTGACACATTTAGCCTTAGAAATAGGAAAACGTGCTCCTAAAGGCAAATAGTTTTCCCAATCCAAAGCAAAGACACCTTGAAAGAGTTCTTCGAAGGTTTTGGCTGGAAAAGTCCCAACCACAATTTTCACACGATCAGCCGCGCGCAACCAGAGGTTGGTTTCTATGATTGCTCGACGGTCTCCTTGAAATCGAACCCGTCCATTTTCAACCTGGCAATCGTAACCGAGATCGCGTAGTTCTCGACCAACAACAGCCTCTAAGCCAGCAGCGACCGTTGCAATCAATTCAAATTGTTTTTTCATCTTATTCCTATCACTTTAAAAAAGGAGGTTGAGATCTCTCTCCACCTCATCAACCTATATGCAATTTTCTATAAGCCATGTTTTGTTCCAGAAATGACTAGGTACCATTTCCTTCGATAATCATCTGTCTACTGTTTCCAGTCAGAATGCTATGTTCGTTTCCACGCATTCCATGCCCCGACCAAAGTTTGGGTTGCTAGCTTGAGGGGTTTACCGCGTTCCACTTTTTAGGTTTCCCTAAAAACTACGTCACTGTGGCACTTTCAGAGTTACTAGAGCATATCCTTAGACTTAGCTCCTTCACTCGCCGTAACTTGAATACCAAGTCCCTAGGCTTATGGATTCACCTAGCACAAACACTACAGGCATCACAGCCTGTGCTAGCATGGACTTTCCTCATGAGAGCATTCTCTCACGCGATTATCCAAAAATTGCACGATCTATGGAATTAATAATCGCGATCTACGATCTGTTTCCCAAAAACTTCTTTTTCCAAACGATTAAGACGTTTGAGAATATCAAAGTTCGTCGCTGTTGTCACTTGCGGGAATTCTTGCGTAGCAGTGCTAGCAATCGGAGATGTTTGTGGTGTTTCCTGTGCTTTTTGGGCAAGTTCTTCACGAAGGCGGGCGTTTTCTTCACGCAATTCCTTCACCAAAGCAGCATAGGTTTCATAGTCTTTTATGACATCATCCAAAAATTCATTTACTTCATCTTTATTATAACCACGAACTTCTCGTTTGAAATCTTGATCAAAAATATCTTTCGCAGTAAAAATAATACTCGCCATTACTCTCTCCAATCTAGTTCATCATCTCAATTATATAAAAAAATGGTAAGAAAAATCAAGGTATAACACTTAGTTTTCGTAAAAATTTTCAGCAAGTTCATTTAAGTCATCAAAACTTAATTGTTTGACATAAAATGGTTCTTTTTCTACCATCATTTTGTAAAGATATTTTAAATTGGTTTCATTTTCTGGATCATAAAAAACATAAGCTCCATCCGCGTTATCTATCAAAAACTGATTGTATTCTTTTAGTTGACCCGGATTGCTATAGTGGGGATAGGCATATTTCACGAAATCCACTTGTTTGAAGCGTGCTAATAATTCCTGATTGCTTTCATTCCAATTTTCGCCAACATTCTCAAATAGGAAGATCGTCGCCATTTGAAAATCGTAATCTTTTTTTAATGCAAAGGCGACCTCTAGTACCCAAGCCTCAAATCCCAAATTACCAGAAAAGACTAGCCATTTCACTCCTTCTTCAAATAAACGACGAAGATCTCTTTCAATGGCTTTTTTGATAATGGTCAGTCGAGGGTCTTTATTGGAAAAGACTCCCACATCAAAACTCTTATAACCTGCAACAAGTATGGTATTCATTTTTTCCTCATTATTCTAATTTATGATATAATAGAGTGATGTAATTGTACCAATAAGGAGAACTATGGTCAACTATCCACATAAAGTAGCCAAAAAAACCTTGGTCTCTACACAAAGGAAACATCCAGTCGACTTTGCGAATCGTGGGATGACATTTGAAAAAATGATCAATGAAAGCAATCAATACTATCTTTCTCGAGGTCTAGCTGTCATCCATAAAAAACCAACACCGATTCAAATCGTGAAAGTGGATTATCCACGTCGCAGTCGGGCAAAAATTGTTGAAGCCTATTTCAGGCAAGCCTCAACGACGGACTATTCTGGAGTATACAAGGGACGCTATATCGATTTTGAAGCGAAGGAAACACAGCAAAAGCAATCCATGCCGATGAAAAATTTTCATCAACATCAAATCGATCATATGGAGGCAGTTGTTCAGCAAGGCGGTATCTGTTTCGTTCTCTTGCATTTTGCAAAGTTGAGTGAAACCTACTTACTTCCTGCTCCTGCATTAATTCACTATTACAACATCGATCATGGTAGTAAATCCATGCCCCTCTCCTATATTCAGGAGCACGGCTTTCTAGTAGATAAGAATCGTCTTCCAAGCGTTCCTTATCTTGATATTATCGAACAGAAACTTCTAGGCGGTATTTAAATGAATAAACAAACAGTCATTCAATGGTTGAAATATGTTGCCATCGCAGCCATTTCATTTTTCTTACTTTTATTTGTCCTCGGTGGACTGATATTTAGTTACTATGCTATGAAAGCACCAACCTTGTCTGAAAAAGATTTGGTTGCAACAACATCTAGTAAGATCTATGACAACCAAAATAACTTGATCGCGGATTTGGGAGCTGAGAAACGAATCAATGTCACAGCCAATGAAATCCCTACTGATTTGGTCAATGCTATCGTTGCGATTGAAGACCACCGTTTCTTCAATCACCGTGGGGTCGACATCATTCGGATCGGCGGTTCCTTCCTTCACAACTTACGAGGAGGAAGTCAAGGTGGGTCAACCTTGACGCAACAATTGATCAAGTTAACCTATTTCTCCACTTCAGCCTCTGACCGTACCCTCTCTCGTAAGATCCAAGAAGCTTGGTTAGCAACCCAACTAGAAAAGAAAGCAACCAAACAAGAAATCTTGACCTATTACGTCAATAAAGTATTTATGGCGAATGGGAACTACGGAATGCAGACAGCTGCGAAAAGTTATTACGGAAAAGATCTAAAAGATCTTTCGCTCCCTCAATTGGCACTCCTTGCGGGGATGCCCCAAGCACCAAACCAATACGATCCATACTCCCATCCTGAAGCAGCGCAACAGCGCCGAAACTTAGTATTAAAAGAAATGCTCGATATGAAGACCATTTCTAACAAACAATACGAAGCAGCGGTCAATACACCTGTTACAGATGGTCTGCAAAGTCTCAGTTCTTCAAGCAGTTACCCAGCCTATATGGATAATTACCTAAAAGAAGTGATCGAGCAAGTCGAAGAAGAAACGGGCTACAATTTGTTGACAACCGGAATGGATGTCTATACAAACGTGGATACAGAAGCTCAAAAGAAACTATGGGATATCTACAATACAGATGAATATGTCAATTACCCGGATGATGAAATGCAAGTAGCTTCTACCGTTATTGATGTCAATACTGGTAAAGTCATTGCTCAGCTGGGTTCTCGTCACCAATCCAGCAATGTTTCCTTTGGTACAAACCAAGCGGTTGAAACGAACCGTGACTGGGGTTCAACAATGAAACCAATCACAGATTACGCACCAGCTCTTGAACATGAGGAATATACCTCTACAGCAGCTACTACAACAGATGCGCCATACAACTTCCCTCATTCATCAACGCCTGTCTACAACTGGGACCGTTCATACTATGGTAGCATGTCCATTACCTACGCAATTCAACAATCTCGTAACGTGCCTGCGGTGAAGGCCCTGGAAAAAGTTGGTCTTAAACAAGCTAAGAAATTCCTCAATGGATTAGGGATCGATTACCCAGAAATGGTTTACGCCAACGCTATCTCGAGTAACACTAGCGATTCTAGCAACAAATACGGAGCCAGCAGTGAGAAAATGGCAGCTGCCTATGCTGCTTTTGCCAATGGCGGTACCTATTACAAACCATCCTATGTTAGTCGGGTTGTCTTTAGTGATGGCACAACCAAGGAATTTGAGTCCGAAGGAACTCGTGCAATGAAAGCAACAACTGCCTACATGATGACAGATATGATGAAGACAGTTCTCTTGTCTGGTACCGGTACAAATGCTGCCATTTCGGGAATCTACCAAGCTGGTAAGACAGGTACATCAAACTATGCTGATAACGAAATCGGTAAATTGACAAAAAATGCTTATTCAAATATTGTAACACCGGATGAATTGTTTGTAGGCTACACTCCTGAATATGCCATGGCAGTATGGACAGGTTATTCCAATCGCTTTACACCAGTATTGGATAATGGAATACAGGTCGCAACGGATGTCTACCGTCAAATGATGCTCTATCTTGCTAATAATAATAACTCTGGTCATACGGATTGGACGCAACCAAGTGGACTGTATCGAAGTGGTTCTTATCTCTACTTAAACAATGGTAAGAACAACTACAATAACTACTACTATGAGCCAAGTTATTCCACTGATCAGTATTCGTATGAAGAACCATCGTCTAGCTCTTCGAACGAAGAAAATCCATCTAAACCATCTGAGCCTTCTTCGCAAGACTCTAACAATCATAACGAATAATAGAATGGAGAAGTCGGGCTTTTGCCCGGCTTTTTTTAAAACAATGGTTAAAAAACCAGAACGAATAAAATCTGATTTATTTAGTTAGACTTCCCAGCTTTTTTATTTTTGAGTATATAAAAAAAAAAGAGCCTTTCGGCTCTTATTAGAATGTAGACAAACTATTTTAAAGCAAAATAAGTTAAGTGATTCTGCAAAAAACAAAATTGAGTTCCAATATTTAAATCGATTTAAGAAAATACTGAAACTTTCCGCTGTGAGAAAAGTGCTTGAAACGTTATTGTTTCAGGCACTCGGAATTATTGAGACCTTAGACTCAATAATTAGTCATGGAACTTTAAAGAAGTTCGCTGACGTCCGTACTCACCTAAGGAAAGTTTTTAAGATATTTTGTCTTCAATCTGAAAAGAGCCTTTCGGCTCTTTTCTATATCATTATTTTGCTAAAGCTCCCATTGGATCCCACGGTGCTAGGACAATTGGTTCTGCTTCATAGGCTGCTAATTCGTCTGCTGTTAGGAATTCTTTACGAACCACGATTTGATAGGTATATTCATCCATCCAAGCATCAGAAGCCACAAAGTAACCATCTGTACCGACCTTGTCTCCCCATGAATTTTCAACCTTCCATTTACGAGGCTGACCTGCTTCGTCTAAATCAACCCCTGTCAAGACCATAGCGTGTGTCATGAGACTTTCTGCATAGTCCAAGCGACCCGCCTTGTCTTGTGTCAAATGAATGTCCATGCCTGCTTCAAAATCGTAGACATCTGTTGCCAGGATTCCGGCTTTACGGTTGCTGACTTGGCCTACATCTGAACCAAACCAGACAGTTTCTCCTGCTTTCATTTGAGCAATAGCTAATTCTTTCAATCGATCCATTGGAACATTTAGGTAGCGGACTGGACGGCTACCAACCACATTGCCCAGCATATCTACGGTGTAAGATTTTCCATATGGCTTATCTGTAGTTGGGGCATTGATAATGGAGACGTAATCGTCTAATTGAAGGTCTACATATTTTTTGTAGAAGCTTTGTGGAGTTAAGCCACTTTCGGTATGGAATTGGTTGTCCTTATCACGGTATGAAAAGTCAAATTCACGCGGAGGCAATCCTAAAGACATAGCCAAGAAGTTAAAGATTTCTTGCAACAACGCTTGTTTCTTGCTCGCAACTGCCTCACTATCTGCGCCTGAGTGAATCAAGTCACGCAAGATTTGCGCATCTTGACGCAAGAGTTTATTGAGGTAGGTGTTCAATTCCCGGCTATTACTTGAAGAAATCGATTCCGGATAAACTGATTTTGGAACCACTCCGTATTTCTCAAAGAGGGATACCACCATATCCCATTGACCACCATCTTGTTGTGGGGTTTGTAGGAGAAAAGCCACCTTACGGCTGGTCAATTCTTGATCTGCTGTAGCAATCACTTGCTCCAAAAACCAGTTTGATTTTTCATACTTATCCCAAAAGAAAGTATGTGCTTGAGACAATTCAAAATCCTCCAATTGGAAGCTTGAAATCATCTTGTGACGGAAGGTATTTAAAGCCGCAAACATCCAACAACGTCCAGATGCTTTTTGGTTTGTCACCTTATCCTTGGTCAAATCAAGTGAAAAAACTGGTGTATTTTCTACTGCACTCTTGCGCGTTTCAAGCGATGCATGGATCCCATTGTGGGTAACAGCATTTTCAAGAGCCGCATATTTCACATTTGCTTCATAATTAGCATAGAGCTGGTCTGTAAATTCTTTCGTTAATTCTGACATAGCAATCTCCTTTTTTCATTATTTACTATTATAATCCTTTGAGCAGAATCTTCAAGTAAAAATCACCCTATAGAGAGGGATTCTGTTTAGAATAGATGATTTTATCCCCGCAATATCCTTTGCGTTGAATGGCATGAGGGATGGTTTCTACATACTGCATTCCTGCCTTTTCCATGACTTTCCCTGAAGCAGGATTTAAACTGACATAAGTGGCTTTGATTTCTTTAAATCCGACTTTGTTCAATAAGAAAGCCAAAACAGCTATGACGGCTTCTGTCATGAATCCCCGCCCCCAGAATTTCTTGCCAAGGATATAACCTAGCTCGCATGATTGACTTTCCTGGTCTTGAGAAACCACACTAATATCTCCAATTACCTGATCCAGTGATGTTTTCAAACAAAGCGCCCATTTATAAGTATCTGGTTTACGATACTGTTCGATCCATCTTTTGATCGATTCTCTGGTTCTCTCAGTAGATGCATGGGCATCCCAAGTGACATATTTCAGGGTTTCAGGATCAGAAGCCCAATTTTCAAACATCGCTGGTGCATCCTCCAAAACGAAAGGCCTCAAGTATAAATGCTCTGTCTCTATGACAAGACTTCCAAGATGATTCATAGATTGTCTCCCTTCATTTTTTTATGCAACTTGAACTTTGCAAGTTGGTTACTTTAATATAAAAGAAAAGGACGGATGAAACCGCCCTTCTTTTTGATGCTTTTCACAATATTGTATGGTGAGAAGACTACGAAATCGAACTCTACGAATTACCGCTTTCTGTCTAGTATTAATAGAAAAATTCTATTTGTCTCCACCTCATCCATGAGCTTTTCAATGATACATTGACTCAGTAGCTGGCTGATTTGAACGGAGCTCTTTGAGCACCTTTCAAATCTAGACAGCCTTGCGGGGGTGAGACTACGAAATCGAACTCTACGAGTTACCGATTTCTACCTCGTTCTCCTATTTTAAGACTCGGGCTAAAAAGGTCCACTGGACCTTTTTACTCCCAAAAATGATCAAATACTGTGATTGGCAAGTGGCGTTTGTGTTGGCCTTTATACCACCATTTTTCAATAGTGGCTTGAGCTTCTGGGTTCACTTGTTTGCCTTCTAGGTAATCATCGATTTCATTATAGGTGACACCCAGCGCTACTTCATCTGCTATTCCTGGTTTTTCTTCTTCCAAATCTGCTGTTGGGATTTTCTCATAAAGAACAGGATCGGCTCCTAAGGCCTTAAGCAATTGTTTTCCTTGGCGTTTATTCAAACGGAAAAGGGGCAAAATATCTGCACCACCATCTCCAAACTTTGTAAAGAAGCCAGTAATATTTTCTGCAGCATGATCCGTCCCAATCACCGCTCCGCTACGTGCTCCAGCTAGAGCATATTGAGCAATCATACGACTGCGAGCCTTAATATTGCCTTTGTTAAAATCAGAAACCTCTGTTCCAGTCGCCTCTACTGCTCGTACCATTTCGTCAGCAGACTCCTTGATATTCACAACCAGGCTAACATCCGGCTGGATAAAGGCCAAAGCTTTTTGTGCATCTGCTTCATCTGCCTGTACCCCATAAGGAAGACGAACGGCAATAAATTGATAGGAGGCATCTCCTGTTTCTGCGCGCATTTCTTCCATGGCTAATTGAGCTAATCGTCCAGCAAGCGTTGAATCTTGTCCTCCTGAGATCCCTAATACAAATGTTTTCAAGAAGGGATGTTTTTTTAGATATCTTTTTAAGAAATCAACCGAGCGGCGAATCTCTTCCTGAGGATCAATGCTAGGCTTGACACCCAATTGTTGGATAATCTCTTCTTGCAAACTCATTTTGCTTCTCCTTCTCCATTGGCCTTGTTACGCATTTCCTCGATTAGATCCATCTTATCCTGCCAAATATCTTTTGCCAAGTCAACTGGGTAATGCTGTGGATTAAGGACACGCTTGTATTCATCCCACAATTGATCGTAATTTTTACGAGCATATTCTTGAATTTCTGATAATGGTGGTAGTTGATAAACCAATTGCCCCTCTTTAAAAATATCCACTAAAAGAGGAATAGCCTCAAAGTTTCGGACCGTTTTATTGATGTAGGTATAAGTCGGATGGAACATTTTAAGTTCTGTCAGTTGAGAAACATCTACTCCATCATAAGTAATGTAGTCCCCTTCTGACTTACCTTTTTCACGACTCGTAATCCGCCAGACTTGCTTTTTACCTGGTGTAGAAACTTTCTCTGCATTATTGGAAAGCTTGATGGTATTGATCATCTCTCCTGCTTCGTTTTCAACAGAGACAATTTTGTATACCGCTCCAAGCGCTGGTTGATCGTAAGCTGTAATTAACTTGGTTCCTACACCCCAAACATCAATTTTTGCTTTTTGCATTTTTAAGTTGAGGATGGTATTTTCATCCAAGTCATTAGAAGCGTAGATTTTAGCATTTGTAAACCCAGCCTCATCTAATTGCTGGCGAACCTTTTTAGAAATATAAGCAATATCTCCTGAGTCAATCCGGACGCCTAGGAAATTGATCTTATCTCCCATTTCACGCGCTACCTGAATAGCTGCTGGTACCCCAATACGAAGCGTATCATAGGTATCGACGAGGAAGACACAATCTTTATGGGTTTCCGCATAAGCTTTAAAGGCTTGATAGTCATTCCCATATACTTGTACAAGAGAATGGGCATGGGTTCCTAAAACTGGGATTCCAAAGAGTTTTCCTGCACGAACATTACTAGTTCCATTGGCCCCTCCGATGACTGCTGCACGAGTTCCCCAAATGGCCGCATCCATTTCTTGCGCACGACGGGTTCCAAATTCCATCAAAGGCTCATCTTCAATGACTGAACGAATACGAGCAGCTTTTGTGGCAATCAAGGTTTGAAAGTTGACGATATTCAAGAGAGCTGTTTCCACCAATTGACACTGGGCTAGAGGGCCCTCTACCTGAACAATTGGTTCGTTGGCAAAGACTAAGTCTCCTTCTTGAGCCGAGCGTACCGTCAGTTCCAGCTTGAGATCACGGAGATATTCCAAGAAGGCCCCATGATAACCAAGTGACTCTAAATAGGCAATATCGCTCTCAGAAAAACTCAAGTTTTCCAAGTATCTCACAATTCTCTCTAAGCCAGCAAATACTGCGTAGCCGTTTTTAAAAGGCTGTTGACGAAAATAGACTTCAAATACGGCATGTTTATTGTGGATACCTTGATCAAAATAGACCTGCATCATGTTGATTTGGTATAAATCAGTATGCAAAGTTAAACTGTCATCTGGATACATATGTATACCTCTTTTTTATAGATTTGTTCTATGAATTCCTACCATAAAATTAGTACCATTATAGCATATTTCAGCCCTATTGAATACTGAAAGGAAAGCATGAAAAAAATCTGAGACAGGAAGCTCAGATTTTTTTGGATTAAAAGTTTTCTGTGATATATTTATAAACTTCTTGGCCAGCAATCGCACCGTCTCCGACGGCTGTCGTCACTTGACGTAGATCTTTTTGACGAACATCGCCAACCGCAAAAATACCTGGGACTGTGGTTCTCATATGATCATCCGTGATCACCCAGCCATTTTCATCTAAAATACCAAGTTCTGTCGCAAAATCACTGACAGGATCTAAACCGACATAGATAAAGACACCACCGAAGGCTTGCTCTCTAACCTCTCCTGTCTTCACATCTTTTAAAAGGACAGACGTTACTTTTTGTTCACCCTTAATTTCTTCAACAACCGTATTCCAAGCAAAGTGAATTTTATCATTAGCAAAGGCACGATCTTGAAGAACTTTTTGGGCACGAAGCTGGTCTCTTCGGTGAGCAATCGTCACTGTTTTTGCAAACTGAGTCAAAAAGACAGCTTCTTCTACCGCAGAATCGCCGCCACCAACGACCAAGAGATCCTCATCTCTAAAGAAAGCTCCATCACAAACAGCACAGTAGGAAACCCCTCTACTATTCAGCTCCTCTTCACCAGGGACATTCAATGAACGGTGGTTAGACCCTGTTGCAATCACCACGGTTTTAGCTTCAAATTCCCCATCATCTGTGACAATCTTTTTGGTTGCTCCGTGGTCTTCGACGCGCTCTACCTGTCCAAACAAATGTTCTACACCAAGATTCTCTAAAGGCTCGAACATTTTTTCAGCCAAGTCTGGACCACTAATATTCGCATAGCCAGGATAGTTTTCGATGTCAGACGTATTGTTCATTTGACCGCCTGGAATTCCTCTCTCAATCAATGCGACTTTTAAATTGCTTCGTGCTGCATAAAGGGCAGCAGTCATCCCTGCAGGACCTGCCCCAATAATCACTGTATCAAACATACACAACCTCTTTCTGTTTCGTTGTAACCATTATAATTCTAACACGGTCTTTTTGCAATTATCGTGCTTGAAAGATAAACAAAATCCCTATGACCGCAAAGGTTAAAATAGGAATCGTCATGATATCAATTAAAAGGATATCATACAAATGGGCTTGTCGTTGCTTGGCTGTTTTATCTTTCTTCTTAAGGGCACGGTAGCCAATCCAAATACAAGAAGCGATCCCAACTAAAATCGTTGTCGTCACTAAACTTTGTAAATATAAGGACAATAATTTATTTAACATCACGACTCCAAATATTTTTACTTTTTCAGAAAACAAACCCAGCTAGCATCGCCAGCTGAGTCTTACCTCTCCTCTATTATATCAAACATAGGTCCGTTTGTAACTAGCAAAGAATTCTTTTGTCCGTTCTTCTTTTGGATGTTGCATGATTTCCTCTGGTGTTCCAGATTCAATAATCCGTCCTTTATCCAAAAATAGGACCTTATCTGCTACTTGCGCTACAAAAGACATATCATGACTGACCAGTACCATGGTTTGTCCTGATTTTGCTGCATTGGCAATGGATTTTTCAACTTCTCCAACCAATTCTGGATCCAAGGCTGAAGTCGGTTCATCCAACAAAAGAACTTCTGGTTTCATAGCCAAGGCACGGGCCAAAGCCACCCGTTGTTTTTGTCCACCTGAGAGGTGACGAGGATAGTGATTTTCACGATCCGATAAACCGACTTTTGCCAGTTCTTCTCGAGCAATTTTCGTTGCTTCTTGATCGGATAAGCCCTTCACAACAACGAGCCCTTCTTTCACATTTTCAAGGGCTGTTTTTCTACCAAACAAATTAAACTGTTGGAACACCATGGCCAATTTTCTTCTTAAGGTTAAGATTTGATCTTGAGTAATGTGCTCAAAATCAACTTCGAAATCATCAATCTTAATTCTACCACTATCTGGTGCTTCCAAATAGTTTAAACTGCGTAAGAAGGTTGATTTACCAGCTCCCGAAGACCCGATTAGGGCCACGACTTCCCCTTTTTGAATTTCTAAACTTAGATTATTTAAAACCTTTTGACCTGAAAATGTCTTTGATAATTCTGAAATATAAATCATTAGATCCGGACCTCCTGATCTGGTAAATCAATTGCTACGGGAGTCTCAATATCCAGTCGACGTTCAATGTGACGGCCTAGTATTTCAATGAGAATATTCACAATCCAGTAAACAATCGATACCGTGATAAAGCGTTCAAAGTACTTCAAATCGCTCCCCCCAATAATCCGTGCTTGAGCAAAAATTTCAACTACACTGGCACTAAAGGCTAGCGAGGTCCCCTTGGTCAAGCCAATGAGAGAATTGATTAAGGTTGGAGTTGCAACGACTGCTGCATTGGGAATAATAATCCGGCGATAAACTTGACGGTTGGTCATTCCAAGACTACGCGCTGCCTCAATTTCACCAGGATCAACCGATAAAATGGCTGCCCGGATGGTCTCACTCGCATAAGCTGCCTCATTAAAGGCAAGAGCTACAATTGCAAATAACTCAGCTGGAATGGCATTAATATTAAAAGCTGTTCCATAAGACTGATTGATCGCTTTTAAAATAAGAGGAATCCCATAATAGGTCAACATCAACTGAACCAACAAAGGAGTCCCCCGTAAAAAACTGACAAAAACAGCTTGAATCGGGTAAAGAATTCGTACACGATTAATTTTGACCAGAGCAAAAATCATGGCAAAAATAATCCCAAAAAATGCGCCTCCTAGGGCTAATAAAATCGTCACAGGCAATTTCCCTATGACAGCCGGAAATGCATCCAATACGGCTCTCAAACTAAACAGCTTGCTATCTGGAACGTGTTTTAAAAAGTCAGCATACCAGTTGGCAGCTAAAAGATTAGTTGTAAACATTTTTGTTACTTCCTTTCTCGAACATAAACATTCTATCACATTCACTATCGGAATTCCAAAAATTGCTACAGAAATAGAAAAATGATAGACTACTCAAATTTAGTCTATCATAATTTTAGACAAGTTCCTAATAGTTTTTCTTTATGGAGTTCATAAAGAAAATCTATGTTTTCTTCTGAACATTTGAAAGAAGGGGTTAGAAAGTTTGGCGTTTGGCCTTACGTTCCGCCCGACCACGCGCACGGTTTTCAGCTCGCTTAGCTTTTCTCCGCTTTTCATCAACTGCCCATTTGATTTTTTTCTTGTAGCCTGGTTTGATTTTTTTCTTTTTCTTCTTCACCAGACCAATCATTTCGATGTCGAGTTTCTCTTGCTTTTTCTCACGATTCGCCCGTCTGTCCCGATCATAAGTATCTTCAATAACCCCATTTTTCAACACTTTCGGTACGAAACGAATTCCCATTTTTTCTAGTTCACGGATATCTGAATCATCACTCGGTTGATAAAGAGTAATAGCGACACCTGGTAGACCATTGCGTCCTGTCCGACCGACACGGTGGACAAAGAAAGAAAGATCTTGTGGAATAGCATCGTTGATGACATGACTCACCCCTTCGATATCAATTCCACGAGCCGCTAAATCTGTGGCCACAATATACTCAAAATCAAGATTTTTAACCTGATTCATGATCCGTTTCCGTTCACGTGGTGGGATATCTCCGTGAATCTTTGCCACTTTCAATCCCTGAGCCACCAAATAGGCATGGAGATCATCTGCTCTCGTTTTGGTATTAACGAAAATCATGGCCAAATAAGGTTGCAAGGTCTTGGTCAATTGGTAAATTTGCTCATTTTTATCCCGACCCTTGGTGGAAACCAGCCAATTATCGATGGTATCTGAAATCACCGTCTTAGTCTTAATTTGCTCCATGACTGGGTTTGAGAGATATTTTTTCAAGAAAGGCTGCAGTTTTTGCGGAATGGTGGCTGAAAAAACTAAAAATTGCAGTTGTTGCGGAAGCCTTGAAGCAATCTTATCCACGGTAGACAAGAATCCCATGTCCAGTGTCATATCTGCCTCGTCTACTACAAAAGTATGGGCCTTATGAATAGCCAGATCACCCGATGCAACCAGATCATAGATCCGGCCTGGAGTTCCAATAACGATATGTGGTTGTTTGACCTGCAATTTTTCAATCTGACGGCTTTTATCCGTGCCTCCAACGTAATTTACAATCCGAATCTCTTTTTCAGAATGACTAGCGATTTGACGAGCAGCTTGGTAAATTTGCGTCGCCAACTCCCGACTAGGAGCCGTGATGACCGCTTCAACTTGTTGGCTGTCTTCATTTAAGGTTTGAAAAATCGGCAAGAGGAAAGTATGGGTCTTCCCAGAACCTGTCTTTGATTCTCCCACCAAATCATTTCCAGCTAAGACAATCGGAATTAGTTTTTCCTGTACTTCGGTTGCTTCTCTAAAATTGATTTCTTTCAGCGCCTCTTGAATATAGGGCTTAAAATTAAACTCTGTAAATTTCATTTTCTCAGTTCCTTTCATGATCTCTATTATTATATCAGAAAAGCTGTCTTCTTGCTTCTCTTATGAGTCATTTTTCCTAACCAGCGAATTCTCTCTGAGTCAGTAAAAAAACGATGGGCAAGCCCACCGTCGTTTTATAGGTAGAGAAGGACTAGAGTCACGACACTTGTTACCAAGGCAATGGACCACATAAAGGCATCCACTTTCCATTCTGACCAGTTTTGGCCATTTCCAGAAAGACCACCCAGTTCTAAATGATGGTGGAAAGGAGTCATTCGGAAAATCCGACGTCCTTCTCCGTAGCGTTTCTTGGTCCATTTGAAATAGGTCACTTGTAGCATCACAGAACCTGTTTCAATGACATAGACCAGACCAATCAGGAGCAGCGTCCACTCGACATGCAAAGCCATTGACAAGGCTGCAAGCATCCCTCCAAGAGCTAGACTACCGACATCTCCCATAAAGATTTTAGCTGGCTTGTGGTTGAAGACAAAAAATCCTAGCAAGGCCCCAATCATACTCAAGGTGACAAAGAGAATGTCCCATTTCCCTTGCATATAGGCAATAAAGGAATAGGCACTCAGGCTAATGGCAACGGAGATGCTGGCTAATCCATCAATCCCATCTGTCAAATTGACAGCATTTGAAAAACCAACCAACCAAAATAAAGCAAAGAGAATGTAGAAATGGCCCAAGTAAAGTTCATATCCGAAAACATTCAAAAGGCTTCCTGCACCGTGGCGTTCAGAAAAAATATAGAAGATGATTCCACCAACAAGTTGAAGGGCCAATTTTTGTTTTGGGTTAAGACCTTCATTAATCTTACGAAAAACTTTTAAAAAGTCATCCAAAAATCCAACAATTCCATAAAGAATCAAGATAAATAGAATCAGTTGAACAGAGCGCGTGAAATTTCCAGTCAATACGGTAACGACAAAACTAACTAGAACGGCTGTAATGAGAAATACAACTCCACCCATTGTCGGAGTGCCAGCTTTCGCTTTGTGTTGTTTCACATCTTCATGCATTTGTTGCCCAGAAATATGAGCACGATGGTAAAATCGAATAAAGGCTGGAATAGCAGCCACTGTTAATAGAAACGATACAAGGATCGTAGCAATATACATCTTAGTCTCCTAATGTTAACGTAATCTTTTTAGTTTTATTAAGTGAGGTGTTCATTTTGACACTTTGTTTGGTTACTTTCTTTCCACTACCTTTATAGGTAATCTCAATTCCAGTCCATTCTCCAAAGATGTCCGCATTTTTCTTTGTCCAACCGTACATATCTGGAACCGCATCAAAGTCTTCTGTCAATAACAATACTTGCTGATTGGCTTTGACTTTAGAGCCTACATCCACAGACATCTTGCGGATATTTTTCCCGGTTCCTAGGACAATTGGTTGCACCAAATTGCGACGCAATTCCTCTGAATAAGCACCTGGGCTCAGATTTTGTTTCAGATTCAACTCCTTAGAGAGAGTTTCTACTGAAGGGATTTTGTAGGTCGTTTCTTTGGTCACATCATCCAAAGTTGGTGCCTCTGATGTTAGATGCAATTCGTCTTTTAAAGCAACTGCATCTTCCAAAATAGGATTGACCAGCTCTTCCCAGCTGGTGAATGAGAATTTCACTTCTGGTTGTTGGACCGTCACATACATGATGAATTCAGGATCTTCTGCAGGTGTCATGGCTACAACCGAGTAGATATAATCATTTTCTCCTTGCAAGTATCCTTGATCTGTCGCCATTTGGGCAGTCCCTGATTTCACCGCAACGTTTTGACCGGGTACCTGAATGATGGGTCCATCACTGTACAAGGTTCCATACTCTGGATCTGTTCCGACGGTGATCATATAGTTCCGTGTCTGTTGTGCAGCTGATCCTGAAACTGGTTTTCCAACAACTTCTTTTTTTGATTTGCGGGCTGTGTCTGATTTTTTATCGTAAATAGCACTAATAAACTTCGGCTCCAACATTTGTCCATCATTAGCGATGGCACTAAAGGCCCGTAACATTTGGGTTTGACTGACGGAAATCCCTTGACCGAAGGAAGACATGGCCTGACTGACATAGTTATCCCCTGGAAGACCCCCGTAAGCTTCATTTCCCATTCCAAAACGGGTCGGAAGACCGAATTTAAAGCGGGTTAGGTAGTCCATCCAGACAGCATTTCCCATCTTTTGCTCCAAGCGGGTCATCCCCACGTTACTTGAGTAAGCAAAGCCTTGTGCGATATTCATATAGCGACCTTCAGACAGTCCCATATTGACATCCCAGTCACGGATGGTCGCATCTTTTACTTGTAGTTCGTTACTGTAGTATACTTCATTATAGGCTGGGAAGGTTCCATGATCAATCGCCGAAGCTAATAACATGACCTTCATCGTTGAACCCGGTTCATATTGATCTTGATAAAGGATGGTATTCCAGGTTTTCAAGTTTTTCAGATCCAACCCTTGTTTGGTATCCGCATTATAGGATGGACGTTGCGTTGTCGCCAGGATTTCTCCAGTTTTTGCACTCACAAGAGTCGCACTAACATACTTTCCTTTTACTTTTTCTTGGAAAACATCCATTCGCGTCTCAAGGTAGGTTTGTAATTCTGCTGAAATGGTCGTATAGACATCTTTTCCATCTTCTGTTTTGACAGAAACCTTATCTGAACCAGGAACGATATTCCCGTTTCGGTCTTTGTCATAGGTGATAACCCCATTTTGACCAGCGAGAATACGATCGAGGGATTTCTCCATCCCTGATTGCCCCTTCAGGGTTTTATTCCCCTCTTTATCTTCTTGAAGAGAGGCCTGACCTATAAATTGAGAGGCAAAAACCCCATTTTTATAGCTCCGATTTGGACTAGTTGTAAAGGCAACCCCTTCAATCTTCGCCGCTTCCATGGCCTCACGGATGGCCGTCATATTGCTATAAGTTATGCCGTTTCCGTTCGAGCCAAAAGAAACTTGTTTCAATTTCTTTTGCGACAACTGTTGAATGACGTAATCCTCATCCATCCCTAAGTACTGCTTAAAGATTTCTGCTACTTTTTTAAATTGGCTCTCTTCTACATAGAGGATTTTCCCAGTTGCTGATTTGTACTTTTTATCAATAATAGCATAAACGTTATAGGTCGTCGCATCTTCAGCAATTACTGCTCCATTTCGGTCGTAGATCGTTCCACGTTTTGCAGGAACAATGACCGTCTGCTCATGGACTTTTTTGGCTTGATCCGATAAGGTTACACCAAATTTTTTGTCAGTCCCAATGATCATTGCAAAATTAATCAGAAAGAGAAAAAAGAGGAAAATCGCCAGTACACTGAGATTTTTCCCAACTTGTTTTCGATTCTGATCCGGCAAGCGACGTTTCTTTATCGAATACCCGATCAAAAATTTTTTGAATTTATTCATCACTACTTGCACTCACTGTTTTTCGATTTTCTTTTTGCAGCTTCATTCCTTGGGAGCTAGCCAACTGTGATAAGCGGTCATAACGTGTTAATTCATTGACCTCTTGACGAACATCTGCTAATTCCGTCTTTTTGGCTTCTAGTTCCGTATTCAAATCAGTCAATTCACTCTGAACTTGTAAAATCCGTGTCTGCATAAAGACGATACTAATGGCTAAAATAACAGCTGTTAGGACAATCGACCCATAAAAAGCCTTTTCTACTCTAGAGAAACGGCGAAAGCGGTCTTGCAGTAGCTGTGTTCTTGTTCTCTCATCTCTTGCTGCCATATCAATTCCTCTTACTTGTGTATTTTTCGAGCAACCCGTAGTTTTGCTGAATGGGATCGATTATTATCCTCAAGCTCTTCTTCACTTGGCAAAATAGGTTTCCGGTTGACCAACTCCATCTTTGGTTTCAAATCATCTGGAATAAAGGGAAGTCCCTTTGGAACCTCAACCGTCGAAGCTTCTTTAAACAATTGTTTGGTCAATCGATCCTCTAACGAATGAAAGGTAATCACAGAAATACGACCATCGAGGGCCAACAAATCCATGGCTTGCTGAATCGATTCATCTGCCGCTCCCAGTTCGTCATTGACTTCGATACGAATGGCTTGGAAAATCTGTTTAGCAGGATGGCCCTTTTTCTTGAGCTCCTTAGCTGGTTTAGCAGATTTAATAATCTCTGCTAATTCAGTCGTTGTTTCAATCGGTTTAATTGCTCGTGCTTGCTCAATTTTCCGCGCAATTTGCTTGGAAAATTTGTCTTCTCCATATTTGAAAAAAATACGGACTAGATCATGGTAATCGTAGCTATTAACCACCTCATAGGCTGTTAAGGAAGCTTCTTGATTCATCCGCATATCCAGTGGCGCATCTTTCTTGTAAGAAAATCCGCGTTCCCGTTCATCTAACTGAGGACTAGAGACACCTAGGTCATAACAGATCCCATCAATTTCAGTCACACCCAATTCGTTTAGACGTTCCTTCAAATGACGAAAGTTATCCTTAATGAAGG